>NZ_AP021869.1:324425-648850 GCF_026001925.1 Vibrio gangliei
AGACAGTTGTCGTTGTTTTTCTGTCAATTGTTGTTGGGTCAGACTTAGGGCTTCAATCGCTTCGGTGCGGGCCTTAGCAAGGTGTTGGAAGTATTGGCTAATACGGTCGTTTTTTTCAGCATCTCCGCCTTGAATGATTTGCGGAAGATTATTACTACGGCTCGTGAGGTAGTAAGTTTTGATCAGTTGTTCAAGGGTTTCGGTTTGTTGTTTTTTCTTTTGCTCAAGTTGACGTTTTTGCGCCTTTAGCTCATTCAAATTTGATTGGACTTTCGATAACTCATTTTCATTTTTACGAATATCTTGCCCTAATTTAGAGATAGCAATTTCGTGGGTTTTCAAGTCGCTTTGCAGTTGGTTGAGCTTCTTTTGTTGATTGCTAATAGAAGAGGTTTGACGAGAGATCTCAGCAGAAACGCCTTTCAATTCGTCTTTGGTCGCGGCTTGTGAAGTACTCGTGATGATGAGGAGGCTAGCACATAGCGCCCAGAGAAAAGCGCCAGAGTGAAGTAATCGTGAAAACGAAAAACGTACGCTGGCGCTTAAAGTCGATGGTGACTGAGTCATTGTCATAGATGAAACATTTCCCAACAATGAGGCTCACCATAAATACCCGATTGGGCGATGAGCCTCGTTCAAAACTGTATGAAATCTGATAGCGTTTAATGATATATCAGACAAACATACAATTGATAGGGAAATTGCCCCAATTATTTCAGATTGACAATCACTTGACCTGTCATTTCTGCTGGGATTTCCATACCGGTTAGTTCAAGCATGGTTGGCGCTAGATCCGATAGCTTACCACCTTGTTTGAATTCTAACTCTTTGTTGCCTACGTAAATAAGTGGTACTGGTAGGTTAGTGTGTGCAGTGTGAACGCCACCGGTTTCAGGGTCGATCATCATTTCCGCGTTACCGTGGTCAGCCGTGATAAGTAGTTGGCCATCCATTTCTTTGATTGCTTCAACGACACGACCAATACATTCGTCAACCGCTTCACAAGCTTTCACCGCAGCTTCATAGACACCAGTGTGGCCAACCATGTCGCCGTTCGGGTAGTTACAGATGATGGTATCGAATTTGCCAGACTTGATCGCTGCAACCAGTTTGTCGGTTAACTCAGGTGCACTCATTTCTGGCTGTAGATCGTAAGTCGCAACTTTAGGAGAAGCGACTAGTTGGCGCTCTTCGCCTTCAAATTCGTTCTCAACGCCGCCGTTGAAGAAGAAAGTAACGTGTGCGTATTTTTCTGTTTCAGAGATACGTAGCTGAGTTTTGCCACATTTCGATAGCCACTCACCGTAAGTGTTGTCCAGAGATGCTGGTGGGAATGCACACAATAGTGGGATATCCGCTGCGTATTGAGTCAACATTACGAAATCGATAGTTGGGAAAACTTCACGTTCAAAACCAGCGAAATCAGGCACGAAACAACGAGTGATTTCACGCGCACGGTCAGCACGGTAGTTCATGAAGATCACGGCATCACCATCAACGATAGCTGCGCTAGCTTGGCCTTCACTACGAATTTCAGTTGCTTGTACGAACTCATCATTTTCTTCACGAGCGTAAGCTGCTTCTAGGCCTTCAACCGCTGAGTCGAAAGTGAATTCTGCTTTCGCTTGAGTTAACAAGTCGTAAGATTTTTGCACACGATCCCAGTTGTTATCACGGTCCATTGCAAAGTAACGACCGATTAAAGACGCAATACGGCCTTCTTCTAGGTTCAGTTGTGCAAATAGTTCAGCGAAACGCTCAAGAGAGTTTTTCGCACTACGTGGCGGAGTATCACGGCCATCTAGGAAAGCGTGAACATATACTTTCTTAGCGCCACGCTCTGCAGCCATTTGTACCGCTGCATAGATGTGATCTTCATGGCTGTGTACGCCACCTGGAGACATAAGACCCATGATGTGAACCGCTTTATCAGCAGCGACCGCTTTGTCGATAGCGTTCGCCAGTGCTGGCGTTTCTTTGAACTCACCGTCAGCGATAGATTTGGTAATACGAGTCAGATCTTGATATACCACACGACCGGCACCGATGTTAGTGTGGCCTACTTCTGAGTTACCCATTTGACCGTCAGGTAGGCCAACATCTAGGCCAGAAGCTGAAATTAAGGTATTAGGTTGGTTAGCAAACAAACCGTCTAATACAGGTGTGTTGGCATTAGCGATAGCGTTGTCGCTGTTGTCTTCGCGGTAACCCCAACCATCAAGGATCACTAGAGCCATTGGCTTCTTATTTGACATGTTCAAACCTCGTTTAAAAATACAAAGAATTTAAAATCTTACCTGAGCGTAATTTTACTACACTTTTCGCTCTAAACAGTAGGGGAAGATCAATTTAACTGACGTTCACCCTTTTGGTGTCACATTTATCTGGTATTAACTTTCACTTGATGTGGCCCATTATGCCTAATATTTAGTCTAGATGAAAATCGAAATGATCGATGGGATTAATAGGTGGTAAAGCGGGGCGTGTTCCGAGTCTCTAGCTCTTAGTTTCGAGAAAAGAAGAGCGTTAATGGATCAGGCTCGATACTTATTAGAGTCGTCATGCTCTTATCTTTCGTATTAACTCGCCATCTAGCGACTAGGCATTTATTTTCAGTTTTTTGCTATCTAAATCGTCTTTTCTACCTTTGCTCTCGCCACTCGCGGCTTTGCCCGCTATACTCTTGCCTTTCCAATTAATGGCTGTGGTTTTCCCAGCGAATGCAGTATGAGTGTAGGGCATGCAAGAATATATTGAATTTTTCCAACAAAACATGATTTTGTCTTTAGTTTGGGTTGCTGTGCTAGCAGCATTGATCGGGACGATCTTTAAATCATCAACCGCGAAATACAAAACGATTACTGCGAGTCAATTGACCCATTTAGTGAACCGTGAAGATGGTGTCGTGGTCGATATTCGTTCAAAAGACGAGTTCAAACGTGGTCATATTGCGGGCTCAGTTCACATTTTACCATCAGACATTAAGTCAGGCGCTATTTCAGCTATTGAAAAATACAAAGCGACCCCAATCATTGTTTTATGCAAAACAGGTCAAACGTCACACGAAAGTGCCAACCTATTAGCGAAAGCTGGCTTTGAGAAAGTAAACATGCTTAAAAATGGCATGACAGCTTGGAACGAAAACAACTTACCACTTGTATCAGATAAAGCCGCAAGTAAGAAAGGTAAGAAATAATCACGGTACTCGATGGCTCGAACCTCATTACTCGAGTCACTAGAAGCGCAGCGTTCAAGTAGCGAAGTGTTCTATCGATAGATATTTTAATTTAATAAGGATGAATTCATCATGGCTGAAGCAGCACCTCAAGAACAACAAAACTTCACAATTCAACGTATCTTTCTAAAAGATCTTTCTTTTGAAGCGCCAAACTCTCCACAAATGTTCCAAAAAGAGTGGGAACCAGATGTGAAGCTGGATCTTGATACGCAAAGCCGTGAATTAGGTGAAAACGTGTACGAAGTGGTTCTACGTTTGACAGTAACGGTTAAAAACGCAGACGACGTTGCTTTCCTATGCGAAATTCAACAAGGTGGTATCTTCACTGCTGAAAACATGGAACAAGGTCAATTGGCGCATTGCCTAGGTGCCTTCTGCCCGAATATCCTATTCCCATACGCTCGTGAAACCATTTCAGGCCTAGTAGTGAAAGGTACATTCCCACAATTGAACCTTGCACCAGTAAACTTTGATGCATTGTTCATGAACTACTTACAGCAACAAGCTGGTCAAGCAGAGCAAGCTGACGCTTAATCTGTTTTGATATTGCAGTAAAATGAAAAAGAGCGGAGACTAGTTTTAGTGTTTCGCTCTTTGTTTTTTCTAGGAGCAGCCGCTTCGCTGTTTGTTCTAGGGCGCTGCGCTTCTTGGAAGCTCGAATATAGTTAACAATCTATTTTTGTGCTTGCTCTTATCTTTTTCGAGACACGAGCAACGAAATGCGAAGCATCCGAGCAACGCTATTCATTATTTTAAAGGTCAAAACCATGCCAAACTCAAATCCAAACAATGATATCGTAATGACGGTCATCGGCGCAGGATCTTATGGAACCTCTTTAGCCATTGCCTTGGCTCGTAATGGATCTAAAGTGATGTTGTGGGGCCACGAGCCTGAGCATATGGCGTCTCTAGAACAAGATCGTTCCAATGAAGAGTTTTTACCGGGCATTGATTTCCCTGAATCCTTAATCATTGAGCCAGATTTAGCTAAAGCAGTCGCTGCAACGCGTGATTTATTAGTTGTCGTACCGAGTCATGTGTTTGGTATCGTTCTTAATAGTTTAAAACCCCATCTTCGCCCAGAGTCTCGTATTTGTTGGGCAACCAAAGGGTTAGAGCCAGAAACTGGTCGCTTATTAAAAGATGTCGCTCATGATGTATTAGGAGATGATATTTCCTTAGCCGTCTTATCAGGGCCAACCTTTGCGAAAGAATTGGCGTTGGGTATGCCAACGGCAATTGCTGTTGCATCACCTGATGAGCAATTTGTAAAAGATTTGCAAGAGACCATCCACTGCAGCAAGAGTTTCCGTGTATATGCCAACAATGATTTTATTGGTATGCAACTTGGTGGTGCGGTTAAAAATGTGATTGCCATTGGCGCCGGTATGTCAGATGGCATTGGTTTTGGTGCCAACGCACGTACAGCCTTGATCACCCGTGGTTTAGCTGAAATGTCTCGCCTAGGCGCTGCGCTGGGAGCACAAGCTGAAACCTTTATGGGGATGGCTGGTCTTGGGGATCTTGTCCTCACTTGTACCGATAATCAATCACGAAACCGTCGTTTTGGTTTAGCGCTTGGCCAAGGTAAAGATGTCGATACCGCTCAACTTGAAATCGGTCAAGTGGTTGAAGGTTATCGTAATACCAAAGAAGTGTGGCTATTAGCGGATCGCATGGGCGTTGAAATGCCGATTGTTGAACAAATTTACCAAGTGTTATATCAAGGAAAAGACGCTCGACAAGCGGCGCAAGATTTGTTGGCAAGACAGAAAAAAGCGGAAGGGTAAAAGAGCGTTGTTAAAGCTAGTTGCGAACAGCGTGTTTTGGAGAAATCAAAAGCGAAGCGTACTCGGAGCACGCAACCGCTTGGGCTTTTAGCTGTAACACGGAATGAAGCGCTCGCTCAACTCGAAACATATTTTAGCGTTATGCGAAACACTTACCCCGCTAGGCACTAGGGACAGTAACTAGGAACACATATGAAACACTGCAAAAAACAAAAAGTCTGGGACACGATTGTTGAAGAAGCACGCCAGCAGGCAGAACAAGAGCCAATGTTGGCGAGTTTCTATCATTCCACCATCATTAATCATGATAGTTTGGCGGCATCGCTGAGTTACATTTTAGCGAATAAGCTGCGTACGGCGACCATGCCTCCGATGACAGTACGTGAAGTGGTGGAAGAGGCTTTTCGAGATGATCCTTCGATAACTGACAGCGCAGCGTGTGATATTTGTGCCATTGTGAGCCGAGATCCTGCCGTTTCTATGTATTCAACCCCTCTTCTTTATTTAAAAGGTTACCATGCGCTGCAAGGCTATCGTGTGGCAAACTGGTTATGGAAAAAAGGCCGTTATGCTTTGGCTACTTATCTACAAAACCAAATTTCGGTAGCTTGTCAGGTGGATATTCACCCAGCGGCACGTATTGGTCAGGGGATCATGCTCGATCATGCGACCGGTATTGTGATTGGCGAAACCGCAGTAGTCGAAAACGATGTCTCGATTTTGCAAGACGTGACACTGGGTGGTACGGGTAAAGAGTGTGGCGATCGCCATCCTAAGATCCGTGAAGGCGTGATGATCGGTGCGGGTGCCAAAATTCTCGGTAATATAGAAGTCGGAGAAGGCGCAAAAATTGGCTCATGCTCTGTGGTGCTGCAAGCGGTACCGGCACACACAACTGTTGCAGGCGTACCTGCTCGTATTGTAGGTCGTCCACAAAGTGCCAAGCCTTCAGAAGATATGGATCAAGACTTTAATGGTAATGGTCATAAGTTGATAGATGGCGCGGGGATTTGAAGTTGGGCTTTGGAGAAACAGTACTAGAGACATTATAAGATAAAGACAGTTTCGTGTTGCATAGAACAGATGCTACCAGCAACACGGAGCAAAGCGTTCATGCAACTAGCAGCCCGAAACAGTTTTGCTTCTTCTAGGAGTTAGACACCAGAGACAAGGCACTTCGTCGCATCCTTAATGCATACCCATATGCCATCAATCCACCAATGATATTTCCTACTGCAATCCCAATAAACAGCCCTTCAACGCCTTGCATTTGACTGCCTACCCAAGCGCACGGCAAGGTAAAAATAAATAAGCGTGAAAAATTCCATCCAAAGGCTTTGACAGGTAAGTGCATGGCATTTAAACAACTGACGAGCATCATCACAGTGCCTTGAAATCCGTAACTGATTGGCACCACGATTAAGAAATGCCACAGTAGATCTTGTACTTTAGGCTCTTGGCTGAAGGCGCTAGCGATGGGCATACTCAGTGGCACCATTAAAATAAAGAGACCAAATTGAAAGACCAAAGCAAAACGAATGGCAGTGAATAAGGCTTGGAAACTGCGCTGTAGATTATTGGCCCCAATATTTTGTGCAATAAATGGCGTTAACACTGAGCCAAGTGACATCAATACGATGATCATAATGGATTCAACACGCTGCGCTGCGCCATAGGCTGCGACCGCTTCTGTACCATAGCTTGCGAGCATCATCATTAATACCGCTCCACATAATGGGTTCATCGCGCTAGAAAACGCGGCTGGTGTGCCGATCTTTAAGATTTGCGCCCAATCTTGCGCTATGTATTGTAGCTTAGGGGGGGCCAGTAATTTTTCTCGTTTGGTTAACACATAAAGCGAGGCGATTAATGCCCCAAACCAACTTACCGCACTAGCGATCGCTGCTCCTTGAATTCCCATTTCAGGGAATGGACCGTAGCCAAAGATCAATAATGGATCGAGCATGCCGTTGATAAGGCCAGCCGTCATCATGATTTTGGCTGGTGTTTTGGTATCACCTGTTGCGCGGATGACACTGTTACCCGCCATAGGGATGACCAGTAATGGGATAGTGAGATACCAAATTTGCATATACTGATCGATGAGGGGTACAAGCGTGTCGTCGGCACCTAATGAATGAAATAAAGGCGCGATGGTAAAAAGTCCAAGAGTGGATGCGCTCATCACCAGCAATACTGCGAGGATAAGCCCATGACATGAAAAGCGCGCGGCAATACTGGTATCGCCTTGACCTAAAAAGCGTCCAACATTGGCAGAAAGCCCCATACCAATACCAAGTGTGATACAGCTGACGCTAAAAGTGACTGGAAAAGTAAAGCTCACGGCAGCAAGCGCTTCGGTACCAAGAAGTGAAATGAAAAAGGTATCGACGAGGTTAAATGTGAGTATCGCAAGCAAACCCATAACCATTGGAACAGTCATGGTTTGAAGTGTTTTGGGGATAGGAGCCGTGAGTAAGCCGTGTTTATCTTGCATCGGGATCTTTCATTGATAAGCAAGGGGGTAGGATAAGCCTTTTTGTTTCTTATGACTAGGTTAGGACAAGGTTGTTGCGAGTTTTGTATAGCGAAGGAGAGCCTCTGTCCGAAACTAGATTCGAGGTATATTCGGCTTTCGTAACTTTCTTTTTCTGATCTTTATCACACTTTTTTTCATTGTAGGGCTTGGGTTTTGGCCACTCTCACCCCACATATCCAAACAGACCGAGGAGAATTGCTCGGTACCTTTAAATTATTTTCTATGAACATCTAATCAGGAGAGATGCACAGATGAACATTCGTCCTTTACATGACCGAGTTATCGTTGAGCGCCAAGAAGTAGAATCGAAATCTGCTGGTGGCATCGTATTAACTGGTTCAGCTGCGGAAAAATCAACTCGCGGCAAAGTTCTAGCAGTCGGCAAAGGTCGTATTTTAGAAAATGGTAACGTGCAGCCACTTGACGTCAAAGTGGGCGACACAGTGATCTTCGCAGAAGGCTATGGCACTAAGTCTGAAAAAATCGATGGTAAAGAAGTATTGATCCTATCTGAAAATGACATTCTAGCGATCGTAGAATAAGTACTGACTTATTAACTTCTGAATTCAAAACCAAAGCATTCAATTAGATTTTATAAGGAATAAAAACATGGCAGCTAAAGACGTTAAATTTGGTAACGACGCACGTGTAAAAATGCTAGAGGGTGTCAACATCCTAGCAGATGCAGTAAAAGTAACGCTAGGTCCTAAAGGCCGTAACGTGGTACTAGACAAATCTTTCGGCGCACCAACTATCACTAAAGATGGTGTGTCTGTCGCTCGTGAAATTGAATTGGAAGACAAATTCCAAAACATGGGCGCACAAATGGTGAAGCAAGTGGCTTCTCAAGCGAACGATGTAGCGGGTGACGGTACAACAACAGCAACGGTACTGGCTCAATCTATCATCACTGAAGGTCTTAAAGCGGTAGCTGCGGGTATGAACCCAATGGACCTAAAACGTGGTATCGACAAAGCCGTAGCGGCAGCAGTTGAAGAGTTAAAAGGTCTTTCTAAAGACTGCTCAACCAGCACTGAAATCGAGCAAGTGGCGACTATTTCAGCTAACTCAGACCGCTCAGTCGGTAAAATCATTGCCGAAGCGATGGAAAAAGTAGGCCGCGACGGTGTTATCACTGTTGAAGAAGGTCAAGCACTTCAAGACGAACTAGATGTAGTTGAAGGTATGCAATTTGACCGTGGTTACTTATCACCATACTTCATCAACAACCAAGAAGCGGGTAGCGTGGATCTAGATAATCCATTCATCCTATTGGTTGACAAAAAAGTATCTAACATCCGTGAATTGCTTCCAACACTAGAAGCAGTTGCTAAGGCTTCTCGCCCACTATTGATCATCGCAGAAGATCTAGAAGGCGAAGCGCTAGCAACTCTAGTGGTGAATAACATGCGTGGTATCGTGAAAGTAGCAGCGGTTAAAGCACCTGGTTTCGGTGACCGTCGTAAAGCGATGCTACAAGATATCGCGGTTCTAACTGCGGGTACTGTGATTTCTGAAGAGATTGGTCTAGAGCTAGAAAAAGCAACCCTAGAAGATCTAGGTCAAGCGAAACGCGTCACCATCACTAAAGAAGCAACAACTATCATTGACGGCATGGGCGAAGAAGAAGTGATCCAAGGCCGTGTAGCGCAAATTCGTCAACAAATCGAAGATGCAACGTCTGATTACGACAAAGAGAAACTACAAGAGCGCGTAGCGAAACTGGCTGGCGGTGTAGCAGTAATCAAAGTCGGTGCAGCAACAGAAGTTGAAATGAAAGAGAAGAAAGACCGTGTTGAAGATGCGCTTCATGCAACTCGCGCAGCGGTTGAAGAAGGTATCGTTGCAGGTGGTGGTGTAGCACTTATCCGCGCAGCGTCTAAAGTGGCAGGTCTTGAAGGTGATAACGAAGAGCAAAACGTGGGTATCCGCGTAGCACTTCGCGCGATGGAAGCACCAATCCGTCAAATCACTAAGAACGCCGGTGATGAAGAATCTGTTGTGGCGAACAACGTTCGCGCAGGCGAAGGTAACTATGGTTACAACGCAGCAACAGGTGAATACGGCGACATGCTAGAAATGGGTATCTTGGATCCAACTAAGGTCACTCGTTCTGCACTACAATTTGCGGCATCGGTTGCAGGTCTAATGATCACAACTGAAGCAATGGTGACAGACAAGCCACAAGACTCAGCTGCAATGCCTGATATGGGCGGCATGGGTGGAATGGGCGGTATGGGTGGAATGATGTAGTGCGACAAGAGTCGTGCTGACTGTCTCTTAGTTATTGATTTAACTAAGGTTAATGGTGACCTCATAAAGAGTGGCTGTTAAACCATCCCCTGAATGAAAGGATGGTAGCTCAACTGGAGTGTTCAGGACATCCCACCTAGACGATTAAATTCGTTCCAAAAAAGAGAAATACTGGTTGGAATATTCCAACCAGTATTATTCTCTTTCACAGACCTGTAATAGATATAATAACTCTATACCGTAGGACATTTGTCCTATGACAAAATATAGAAAATAAGGTTTTTTATTGAAGAGGTATAATCACGTCTTTCACAAGGATATTATTTACAGCCAGTGAGCTTCAGTATCACGTTCAGCTTGTTTTGAAACAAAAATGTGAAATATGACTATCTAGTGAGTTACTTGAAATTTCATTTCTGTGCATTAATCTATGCTAGACACCTCAACTCTGATACCTAATGAAAAATATTTGTCTAAATCTTGTGAGTAAAAATCAAACACTCATGCGTCCACCCAGTTTTATTTACTGTGTTGTTAGTCAATATATTGGATACTATGCCCAAGTGACTCAACTCTGAATCCTGTATTTTGAAGTCACTTGGAAATATGGCAATAGTGCATTATTGAAGGAAATAGGTAATGAGTAAAAAAATGACCATGGCTGAGATTTCAAGGCAGCTTGGAATTTCAACAATGACTGTGTCGCGTTACTTTAATGGCGGTTATGTCTCGGAAGAGAACCGCCTTAAAATTGATGCTATCGTTAAAGAGAGTCATTACACTCCTAATATATTTGCTCGCTCCATTCGTAGCCAATCCAATATTATTGGTTTCATCGCTCCTCGTATTGAGTCATATACGACCAGTTTAGTGATTAAAGGGGCGCTGGCTGCTGCCAATGAATCACAAGTACGAATGCTGTTTCATGCTTCAGGGTTTAACCATGAGTCAGAATGCCAAGCTGTGAGAGAGTTTAACGGCTTAAATGCATTGGGCACGATTATTATTGCGTCAAAGCACAGTGTCGAAGAGACTTTTTATCGAACCTTAGACAATGTGGTATTTATTGGCAAAAATACCCCCCACCATTGCTGTTTATATTACCCAGATCATGCAGCGATTAAAGCCCTCGTCTCCCACACCATCGCTCAGTTAAAACAGCAGCAGGCACCGCTGGCCGCCGTACATTATATTTATGATGAGCGTATGCTTTCTAGCCGCACTAAGTCGATGCAAGCCACGATTACCGACATCGTCCCTGAGTTGGATTTATCACTACAAGCCCTAGTCAACTCTGAAGACAACGCTGGCTATCAGGCCGTTCAATTACAGCCTAATCATGTCTACTTTTGTGCCACCGATAATATTGCCATTCGTTTATATCGTCGCGCCAAAGAACAGCAACTCAAGATCGGTCAGAACGTATGGATTGTAGGCATGGGTGACTATGACTACAGCGATTTGTTAGTCCCGAGCCTGACGACTGTCGCTTTTAACTACTATCAAGTGGGCTACCAAGCTGTCAAAAAATTGCTCAAGCGCGATTTCAGTTCGGTTGAAGGCACATTCGACATAAAGATGAGAGAAAGCTCACAATTCCTCTGAAATTGTGTTGAGTCCAAATCGGTTCTATTTAACCATATGTGTTAACGATAACACATGTGGTATAACCGATGACACTCGCTCCTAATATGCACTCAAAATCACTCGCGTGGTGGAAGAAAGCAACCGCCTACCAAATTTATCCCCGTAGTTTTTATGATACAAACCAGGACGGTATTGGTGACATCAATGGCATCATTGCTAAGCTCGATTATCTTGCTGATTTGGGCATTGATTTAATATGGATTTGCCCATTCTATGCATCACCTAATGATGATAACGGGTACGATATTAGTGACTATCAAGCGATTCATCCTGACTTTGGAACCCTTGAGGATGTGGATGAACTAATCAGTGCTGCTCATAAACGTGGCATTCGCATTATTATGGATTTAGTGATCAACCACACTAGCGACGAGCACCCATGGTTCATTGAATCTCGAGATAACAAAAATAGCCCTAAGCGCGATTGGTATATTTGGCGTGATGGTTGTGAGCCTACCGCTGAAAAACCGACTTGCGACCCAAACAACTGGGAAAGTATTTTTCATGGCAGTGCATGGGAATATGATAAAAAAACTGCACAGTACTACTTGCACCTATTTTCAAAAAAACAACCTGATCTGAATTGGGAAAATCCTGAAGTTAAACAAGCACTATTTAAAATGATTCATTGGTGGTTGGAGCGTGGTATTGATGGTTTTCGTGTGGATGCAATTAGCCATATTCAGAAACAACCAGGTTTACCTTCTTTACCCAATCCAAAGGGTGAAAAGTATGTCTCTTCGTTTGATTATCATATGAATGTGTCAGGGATTGAAAAGCATCTGCATGAGTTAAAAGAGCAGGCGTTTGATCCCTTTAATATAGTGACAGTTGGTGAGGCTAATGGGGTGACTGCCGACAATGCATTACCTTGGGTTGCTGAAGCGACCGAGCACGATCAAGGCGGTGTTTTCAACATGATTTTTCAGTTTGAACACATGAAACTATGGTCGGAAGAGCAAAGCAACGAGCCTTTAGATTTAGTGAAGTTCAAACGCATTTTATCGCGTTGGCAAGATGCATTAGAAGGTAAAGGCTGGAATGCTCTTTATTTAGAAAACCACGATCAAGCTCGCAGCATTGATACTTTTGCTGACCCTAACTCTAGGTATGCCAGTGCTACCGCGTTAGCGAGTTGCTATTTCTTGATGAAAGGGACTCCGTTTATTTATCAGGGCCAAGAGATTGGTATGGTAAATCATCAGTTTACTTCTCTTGATGAGTTTAATGATGTGTCTGCTAGAAATTTAATTCAAAAGTTATCTCAACAAGGTCAAAGCGATGCAGACATCTTAACCTTGTTAAATCAAGTATCTCGCGACCACAGTCGCTTGCCAATGCAATGGAATGCGCAGGATTTTTCCGGTTTTTCTGAGGTGCAACCTTGGTTCTCAGTCAATCAACAGTACGCAGATATCAATGTTGAGCAACAACAGAAAGATCCAAATTCGATTTTGAGTTTCTATAAGCAACTGATTGCTCTGCGTAAGTCAAATGTAAGTTTAGTGGTTGGCCGCTATCAATTACTGCTACCTAACGATCATAATATCTATGCTTATCAACGTGTTGCACAAGATGTTACATGGACCATTATTACCAATTTAAGTCCACAAGAGAGCATCGTTGATATAGACCTCATGCAATTAGGCGAGTTAATACTTGATAATCAGAATATCAATAATGAACACGTTCGCTCAGATTTTATAGCGACGCAAATTGCCCCACCTTATGCTGCCTATGTATTTGCAAGAAAACACTAAATTATATTTATCGCAGGCTCTTGATAAGGGTGCCCTGCATTTAAACCAAGGAATCATTTATGAGTCAGTTACTATCTTTTGATTTTTGGCAACGATTTGGAAAATCCCTTATCGTTGTTATCGCGGTGATGCCAGCCGCTGGTATCATGATATCACTCGGTAAAGTTGTCACAATGTATGCCGGTGGTATTGGTGCCATTGAAACACTAGGCGCTATTATGGAAAACATAGGCTGGGGGATTATAGTTAACCTTCACCTATTATTTGCTGTCGCTATTGGTGGATCATGGGCTAAAGAACGCGCAGGAGGAGCATTTGCCGCACTGATCGCCTTCATTTTAATTAACCGTATCACTGGGGTTATATTAGGCGTGGATAACACTATGCTCAGTGATCCCGAGGCGGTTGTGATGAGCCTATTTGGTTCTGAGCTACCAGTCTCTCAATTCTTCACTAATATTTTGGGTGCTCCTGCTCTAAATATGGGTGTGTTTATCGGTATTATGTCTGGCTATTTAGGTGCCAACTTATTTAACCGTTATCATGACTTCGCTCGTTTACCTCAGGCATTAGCATTTTTCAACGGTAAGCGTTTTGTACCTTTTGTTGTTATTTTCTATTCGATGATTATTGCGTTTGTTTTATCAATCGTATGGCCTTTAATTCAAGGTGCACTTAATGATTTTGGCCAATGGATTGCAACCTCTAAAGACACTGCGCCGATCACTGCTCCTTTCTTGTATGGTACGTTAGAGCGTTTATTACTGCCATTTGGTTTACACCACACTTTAACTATTCCAATGAATTACACCGAGTTGGGTGGTACTTATGAGCTTTTGACTGGGATGAATGCGGGCTCAAGTGTTTATGGTCAAGATCCTCTATGGCTTGCTTGGGTTAGCGATTTAAATAATCTTAAATTAAGCGATCCGACAACTTACCAACATCTATTAGATACGGTGCATCCAGCACGTTTTAAAGCGGGTCAAGTTATTATCGCAGCGTCTTCATTGATTGGTATTGGACTTGCGATGTATCACTGCGTTGATAGTGATAAGCGTGCACAATACAAGCCAATGTTTTTATCTGCGTGTCTTGCTGTGTTATTAACCGGTGTGACAGAGCCTATTGAATTCATGTTTATGTTTATTGCTCCTGTTTTGTATGTTGCGCATGCGGTATTAACAGGGGTTGCATTTGCGTTAGTCGATGTGATGGACCTACGTATACATGCCTTTGGTTTGATTGAGTTACTCACTCGTATACCTATGATGGTTTCAGCAGGAATCGGTGGTGATTTGGTTCGTTTCGCATTGGTTTCTATTGTTTTCTTTGGTGTTAACTATGGATTATTCCGTTTTCTCATTGTCAAATTTAAATTGCCAACACCGGGCCGTATGGGTAACTACCTCGATGAAAGTTCAAAATCCATGTCAGAAGATGAGAAGATGGACATTATTATTCAGAATTTAGGTGGCCGTGCCAATATTGTTGAGATTGATGCTTGTATGACTCGCTTGCGCATTACAGTTAATGACCCGAAGTTGGTTGCTGAATATGCATTATGGAAGCCGACAGGAGCACTTGGTGCTGTAATTAAAGAACAGGGAGTACAAGTTATTTATGGTCCAGGAGTAGATGTCATTAAATCTAGATTAGTTGAGAAGTTTTCAGCACAATCTGCGTAATTCATTCTCTATCTTAGATAAAATATCCTCGAGAAACGCAGCCTTGCGCTGCGTTTAACTCACTACAATTAATAAGTGAATAATAAATGAAGTTAATGACGCTAAATACCCATAGTTGGCAAGAAGAGAAACAACTAGAAAAGTTGGATGTGGTAGCGCAAGCCATTATCGATCAAGGGTGCGATGTCGTTGCATTACAGGAAGTGAATCAACATCAAAATAGCCCGGCTGTTGATGACAATATATTAACTAATCACACCGTGCTCGCTGATAACTATGGATATTTATTACAGAAAAAACTCATGGAATACGGTTATCACTACCAACTTACATGGGATTTCGTTCATCAAAGTTATGATGTATATCAAGAGGGACTGGCATTTTTGACGCGACTGCCGATTGTAGAACATGAGGTCATTGACCTAAGTGATAACTATGATGTGAGCTTTTGGAAACATAGGCGAGCAGTGCGTATTAAGGTCACTTCTCAACGAGGTGATTTCAATCTTTATAATTGTCATTGCGGCTGGTGGAGTGACTCAGAGAGCTCATTTGAGGACCAGTTCAACAGAATAAAGGCAACATTGTCAACAGAGTTGAGCTTTCTATTAGGTGATTTTAATAACCCAAGCCATATACGCAATGAAGGTTATGATTATGTATTACAGTGCGGCTTGATAGATTGTTATGAAATAGCAGAAATAAAAGACTCCGGAACTACTGTAATTAAAAATATTGATGGTTGGGAACAAAATAGCCAAGCGCTACGTATTGATTTGGTTCTTAGTAATCAAACGATGGTGGTAAAGCAGCATCAGGTGATTTTTAATAACGATTTTTATCCGGTTGTATCGGATCACTTTGGGGTTCTGGTGGAAGTAGACATTATTTAATGTCTACTCATAGGCTAAACCTTAGTATCTGCCCCATGAACCCACGGGCGATATTACTAATGTTTGAAGTTCCAAGGCAGGAGTGCATTGATATCAGGTTCTGCTTTCGCTAGCTCTTTCATGCACTTGACTATGTAGTCGTAAAGGATAAGGCCGTTGGCTTTCGCTGTCTCGACGATGCTGTAAAGCATCGCGCTCGCTTCAGCGCCATTTGCAGTTGTCGAGAACAGCCAATTTTTTCTGCCAATAACCAGCGGCTTAATTGCACGTTCAACGCGCCATCAAAGACCTCAAATTAAGCTCGCTTTTCCTACGCGACAACAATACAAAGCCCACCTCTTACGGTGGGCTTATAAGCCGCAATTTTTATTTGCGAGATGGTTTACGCGCTTTCACCATCCCTTGCTCGGCCGCTTTCTCTTGCTTCAACTTACGTTTTTCTTTCAAGCTTAACTGGGGTTGCTTCTTGTCTTTTTTACTCATGACTTCACCTCTATTTTACTGACATAACATACAGCTACACACCAGATGCGGTGTCGGTGGCTATGATTGATGAATGATTTCGGTAATCACAAAGCAGCGGCGCTGGTTGAATATCTCGAGTTCTAAGACATCATCCTGAGAACGTCCCAACAATCGGGAACCTAAGTACGAGTCAACAGCTAGCATCCCCGCAAGAGGTTGGCTCTTACGTGAATCAACTAACGTCATGCGATATTGATATGAGCGGTCAAGATCCACTAAGCGAACGGTGTCGCCAATCGCAATTCGGGCTAAGTTGCGACACTGGGTTTGCTGTTCGTAAGCTTCAAACAGCGACAATAATCTTAGTGGTGATTGATAGGTTAAAAAGCGACTGGTTAACCACCAAGTTCGCAGCGCCAAGCAGTACGCAGTGAACCAACGTTCAAACATGATATTTTCCTTCTTAATGCCTTGTCTTACAGATAATTGCAGTGCATTGAACCGGAAGTGCGTCACCTCCGGCTTAGTTCAGGAAAATCGTCACCATGTTTTCTAACCTCGTATGATTGGAAAGCTCTATAGCACTATAGCGAGCAGGAAAAAGAAAGCAAAAGCACTCAAGCGAACAAAATGGCAAGAAAAACAGAAAAGGGAAACAAAATGGTGCCGCTACTCAAGCCTCTGGCAGTTAGTAGCAGAAAAGCCAAAGTCTTAGCATAAAGTGGTGATTTTCATACCACCAAGAAACAAAAAAAGCAGCGATGGGTGCAAGCTATTTCGCTTTGTGTGATCGAACTAGGTTGTCAGATGATTACTGTGCAGTTCAAATAAGCGCCATCACGCCCTAAAAACAAAAAGGCTTGAATATATTTTTGTCTAAGCCTTTTGCCAATCCCGAAACAAAGCCATATTGGTTGCCTTTCTCTGATGTTGAAAGGGTTTCAGAGGATTTCATGGCTAATCGAATTGATGATATTGATGAGTCTAATTCGGATTTGGTCAACCCAGATGCTTTTCTCTCAGATATTACGTTACGGCTTGTGGTCCGTTATGCAATAAATTTTCTAATGCCATTTTCGAATCGAGAAGTAAGTTATGAGTAAAAAGCGGTTGTCAGAAAAAGACCTTTTAGAGGGATTAACAAGTCATACAGCACACTCGGATGAACTCGCGGCTACAAGTGAAAAAGATTGGGGTCTATTCGGAAGATGCTGATAAGGCGGATAGCGATTTTCTAGTTGAACGACGTGACGTTTTTGACTCTTCCTGAATTGAATTTGAGGAAGATGAACAAGATTAAGCAAACAGAAAACTCCCCAGACATTAACGTTGATATTGATGTTCTGTGAACCAGCATGTTTGTGTTTCGGAATTAATCACCAGAATCAAAAACTCCCTGTTGTAAGTTACGATACCAGTAAGCTGACTGATCTTGCGACAAATATCGATTTACGGTCCATTAGATAATGGGAGTTGGACTTAGGCTATTCACTTTCCTGCTGAGGAAAACGTAATACTTAATGAATTGGCTTTATGAGTTCGCAGTTACACTTTAGCCGGCTTTGTTGCTTAAATAGATTGAACGATACGATACGAAAATGCTGTACCAGAGTCATCTTTACAAGATAAGAATAAACGATGATGCTGTAATGTCGCCTTATATGCTTTTAGCCGCCCTATCTAATCCTCTAGTTATAGATCAAATTCAGTCGAAGAGATTTACACAGGACATTATAGATTCATTAGGGAAACGCATTCTGGAACTGATTATTCCAGTACCTAGAGATATAGCTAAACGACAAAGGATTATCGATATTACAAAACGTTCAATAGATGAAAGAATTGAATCAAGAGAGCTGGCAAGGCAAGCTAAGTTGATGGTTTGTGAGCCCTAATTATTTTTTTAGGGTGTTATTTAGGGTGTTAAATAGTTTTTTGTTTTTTAACATCTGAATTTATTCGGTTTTTTATAAATGGGCGGCATGATGTAATCCACCTTTAGGCTTAAACATCAGCACTTATCTGACCCTATAAACGCTTAAAATTGAAGGCTCACTGCTTAGGTAGTGAGCCTTTTTTGTTATTCAAAATAATGAGATATTGCAAGGTAACGATTACGAATATGCTCTATTAATAATCGAACTTTATGAGGCGGTTGCCGAGTAAAAGGATATACAGCATAAACACCAAGCTTTTTACCAACTTGTTCCGGGAAGATATCGATTAATTCTCCATTACGTAAATCGTGATAAACCAAGCACTTGGGTACATAAGCAATCCCATGGCCACCAAGTGATGCTTTTCTTAATGCCATTGCGTTGTCAGTCGTGAAGGTTCCCGATACTTTTACAATATAGTTGCCATCATTTCCTTTAAATTCCCAATCGGTCGCCCCTGTTGTTTGATAACTATATTGAAGGCAATTATGGTTAACAAGGTCTTGTGGTGTGAGAGGTTTTGTATTTCTAATGATGTAAGAGGGTGATGCGCATACAATCCATTGGGAATCAAGAATATGTCTAGCGATAAGACTTGAGTCTTCTAAGTATCCAGTACGAATAACTAAGTCGAAACCCTCATCTATTAAATTGACGAAACGATTATCCAGAGACATGTCGACAGTTAAACCAGAATATTTATTACAAAATTCAGCAACAGCGTCGGCCAATAGTAGATCTCCAGAGATAGCCGGAACCGACATTCGAATGTGACCACTGATGTTTTCACCGAACCCTGCCACAGCATCTTCTGCTTCTTGCGCGGCATACCTCACACTTTTTGCTTTTGTTAGCAAGACTTTACCAGCTTCACTCAGCGTGAGTTTTCGAGTTGTTCTGTATAGCAATTGAACTCCCAAATCATCCTCTAATCGGGCAATTCTTTTGCTAACTGCTGAATTTGTAAGATTATTTTTCTCAGCGACTTTATTGAAGTTCCCTAACTCAACAACTTGAGAGAATAAAATTAAGTCATCTACTCGCATTATATTATGTCGTTTTTGGAAATAATGAATTTCATTATCTATCTATGTGCATAAAAAATAAAGACATATATTAACCAGATAAAAACAAAATCATAACAATCACTTCAATTCAATAATGTGGCTCAAGCATTTAATCTGTTTCACATATTGCAGGTTAAATCCTAATAAGGATGCAGGGCTTAAGGACAAGGATGGATTCCATGAGTGTAACTCAATTAGCATTGGCTGCCTTTTCACCTATCGTAGTGGCAGCCATTTTACTTGTTGGACTAAATTGGCCAGCTAAAAAAGCGATGCCTGTTTCATTTATATTAACGGTGATGATTGCGCTGACTTTTTGGGATATGACAACCAATCGAGTTATTGCTTCAATACTACAAGGTTTAGGTATTACCGTTACGGTGCTATGGATCGTTTTTGGTGCCATTTTGTTACTAAATACACTGAAGTATACAGGGGCGATCACGGTTATTCGTAATGGATTTACCAATATTTCCCCAGACCGGCGTGTACAGGCGATTATCATTGCGTGGTGTTTCGGTTCATTTATAGAAGGTGCCTCTGGATTTGGTACTCCTGCTGCGATTGTTGCTCCATTATTAGTTGCTATTGGTTTTCCTGCTTTAGCTGCTGTTCTTATTGGCATGATGATTCAGTCAACACCGGTATCATTTGGTGCGGTTGGAACCCCTATTTTGGTGGGTATTAATAAGGGGCTTGATACTCATAAAATTGATGGTGTTCTAATCTCCCAAGGTTCTAATTGGGGGGAATATTTACAACACATCACTTCTACGGTCGCCATTATTCATGCTTGTGTTGGTGTCTTAATGCCAATATTAATGGCTGTTATGTTAACTCGCTACTTTGGAAAAAATCGTAGTTGGAAGGAAGGATTGGATATTCTCCCATTTTCACTACTAGCAGGGGTAGCATTTACCATTCCCTATGCATTTACCGGGATATTTTTAGGGCCAGAATTCCCATCATTAGCCGGTGGTTTGTTTGGCTTGTTGATTGTAGTGACTGCAGCCAAAAAAGGCTTTTTAGTACCTGAAAAATCTTGGGATTTTTGCCCAGAAAAAGAATGGCCTGCAGAGTGGTTAGGTTCATTAAAAATGGAACTAGACGATATTAAAGGCAAACCTATGAGCTTGGCTATAGCCTGGCTTCCATATGTATTGCTAGGTATCGTTTTAGTGCTAAGCCGTGTTAATGCAGATTTTAAAGGTTGGTTGCTAAGCGTTAGCTTGAGTTTTAATAATATTCTTGGTGAGCAAGGAATTAGCGCTTCGATAGAACCTCTTTATTTACCTGGCGGGGTACTTGTATTCGCAGCTCTAGTAGCCGTATTGATTCAAGCGCGGAATGCGAAGCCTTTAGCTCAGGCTTTTGGGGAGTCAACGAAGACTTTGATTGGAGCCGGATTTGTCCTTATTTTTACTATCCCGATGGTGAGGATTTTTATTAACTCCGGCGTCAATATGTCCGGCTTGGACAGTATGCCTGTGATGACTGCCAATTTTGCTGCAAGTTTAGTTGGCGACTTTTTTCCTGCAATTAGCCCGACAATTGGCGCATTGGGGGCTTTTATTGCGGGCTCAAATACCATTTCAAATATGATGTTTAGTCAGTTTCAATTTGAAGTGGCACATGCATTAAATATTTCTAGTATTTTGGTTATTGCTCTACAAGCTGTAGGGGCGGCGGCTGGAAATATGGTCGCTATACATAATGTTGTCGCAGCTTCAGCTACGGTTGGGTTATTAGGTCGTGAAGGGGCAACGCTACGTAAAACGATCATTCCAACACTTTATTACCTTGTTGCTACAGGATTGATTGGTCTTCTTCTTGCCTATGGCTTTGGTATGACCGATGTATTAATGGGTTAAGACGATTAGGACTGAACTCAGTAAATAAAATGTATTATCTAATATTAGGAATATATCCATGATTATTTCATCTTCGACTGACTACCGTGCTGCGGCTAAATCAAAGCTACCACCATTTTTATTTCACTATATTGATGGTGGTTCATACTCAGAACATACTTTAAGGCGTAATAGTGATGATTTATCTGATATTGCTTTGCGCCAACGTGTTTTGAATAACATGTCTGAGTTGGATTTGAAAACACAACTGTTTGGTGAAGCTTTAAATATGCCAATCGCACTTGCTCCCGTCGGACTCACTGGAATGTATGCACGGCGTGGTGAAGTTCAAGCTGCAAAAGCAGCAAGTAATAAAGGTATCCCTTTTACTTTATCGACAGTTTCCGTTTGTCCTATTGAAGAGGTGGCACCGGCGATTAAACGGCCGATGTGGTTTCAACTTTATGTTTTAAAAGATCGTGACTTTATGAGAAATGTATTGGAGCGAGCTAAAGCAGCAGGAGTCACTACTCTTGTTTTTACGGTAGATATGCCAGTCCCAGGGGCGCGCTACCGAGATATGCATTCTGGTATGAGCGGGCCGAATGCCGCAATTCGCAGAGTGATGCAATCTGTCACTCATCCTAAGTGGGCATGGGATGTAGGTTTGAATGGGAAGCCTCATGATTTGGGCAATATTTCAGCTTACCGAGGTACACCAACCAAATTGGAAGATTATATTGGTTGGTTGGGTGCTAACTTTGATCCTTCCATTTCATGGAAAGATCTAGAATGGATCCGAGATTTTTGGGAAGGTCCTATGATTATTAAAGGGATTTTAGATACGGAAGATGCGAAAGATGCGGTTCGCTTTGGTGCCGATGGAATAGTGGTGTCTAATCATGGTGGAAGGCAATTGGATGGTGTGCTCTCGACAGCGAGAGCTTTGCCTGATATTGCTGATGCTGTAAAGGGGGATATAAAAATTTTAGTCGATTCCGGAATACGTTCGGGTTTAGATGTAGTGAGAATGTTAGCCCTAGGTGCGGATTGTACTCTTTTAGGTCGCTCATTTGTTTACGCGTTGGCAGCTCAAGGCCAATTAGGTGTTGAAAATTTATTAGATTTATATGAAAAAGAAATGAAAGTAGCGATGACGCTAACCGGAGCAAAAAGTATTAACGATTTATCTTCAACTTCTCTGGTTTCAAATTTATAACTTTGAAAGGCCAATTCAATTGGCCTTTTCTTTGTCTCATATTTCAATAACTTTGCTCAAAGAAAGGCAATATAAATCACATAAATAAAATATCGTACTTTAAAAATCAAAATACTGTTTTATTACTATTTGTGTGCAAAAAACAAACAGGCGCATGAATCAATACATGAAGTAATAATAACAATATGGAGATGAGAACGTATGAAACGGTTACCTTTAGCTATGGCTATCATGGCTTCACTCACGGCCACTTCAGCAATGGCTTTTAGCAGCATTCCTCAGCCGGTGGAACACAAAAAATCGGTAGGTTCAATGGGGGCAAATGGTTGGGCGAGTGCCGAGGAAAGTGTGACTGGTGGCGCTGGTGCCACGGCCGACCGTATCTACACAGTCACGAATCGTAAGCAGTTGATTGAGGCTTTATACGGTAGCCAAGATGCCAACATCAATGCTGATCCTAGCAATGAGAAAAAAGTCATTTATATCAAAGGCAAAATTGATTTATCCGCCAATCAAAAAGGCAATAAATCGATGACGGCGGAAGATTTCATGGCTCAATGTGAGCAGTATGGCTACAACGATTACGACACTTTTTACCAAGCCTACCGCAACGAATTTAACCCTCACACTTGGAATAAACAAAGCCTTGCTTCTAATGGTCGTCCGCCGGCGGTATCTGGGCCACTAGAAGACGCGCGTGATTGTTATCAAAAAGCACAAGCGGCGTATACGGTCCTGCGTGTGGGCTCAAATACCTCTATTTTAGGTTTAGGCAATAATGCTGAGCTCAGTTTTGGTACCTTATTATTAGGCAAAAATGGCGAGGAGCCTGTGTCTAATATTGTGATCCGCAATATCGAATTTAAAGATGCGTTTGATTTCTTCCCATCTTGGAGCCCAACCGATTCATTCAAAATTGATAAAAATGAATTTGGCGTGGGTAATTGTAGTGACGCATATGTCAGTGATGAGGTGAACCCTGCTGCATGTGAAAGCATTGAAGGTGGTCGTTGGAACTCGGAGTACGATTTAATATCGGTGGATAACGCCCATCGTGTGTGGATTGACCATAACACCTTTAGTGATGGCAAGCGTACTGATGATAAGTACCCGCCAGTATTTGCGGCGCCTTATAATGCCAAAGAGCAAAAAGTGCAGCATCATGACGGTTTAGTGGATGTGACCAACGGGGCGACACAAGTCACCATGTCTTATAACCACTTTAAAAATCACGATAAAACCAACTTGTTGGGTGGCAGCGATACCACCAATGCGGAGCGTTCGTATGGCCCAGGTTCGATTGATGTGACTTTCCATCATAACTATTGGCAAGATACCGGCCAGCGTATGCCGCGTGTTCGTTTTGGTCGAGTGCATGTTTACAACAACTTCTTCCAGCTTGACGCTAACAGCGATCCTGCGCCAACTTACCGCATGGGTGATGCCATTATTTTAGGTACTGCATCGAAAATCGTGGCAGAGAACAATTCGTTTGAGATCAAAGGTGAAGATTTTGCTAAGAAGATCATCGGCTTCAGCTCTAGCCAATCGAACCGAACTAAGTGTGAAAATACCCAACGTTATGAAGTAGGGGCTTGTGCTACTTACTTCTATGCACAAGGTAACTTAGTCAATGGTGAAGACATGGATCTGAATGAAATTGCTCAGACACGAGCCACCAGTTCAAGTAGCAATTCACCATTAACCATCTTGTCACCTAACAGCGATAGCGAGTTCTGGCTACCTCGTTATAGCTACGATTATCAATTGCAGCCTGCACAACAGGTGAAAAATGAAGTCGTACGTCACGCCGGTTCCGGTAAGTTAAAGTTTAACCCTCATCACGCCAAATAGGGGATGAATGAGTAAATGAAAAAGCCCCCGATTGGTCAAATAATCGAGGGCTTTTTAGCTGTTCTTATCACAATCAATCTTATTTTAGATCGCTCATGATTTTGTCTGCTTTCGATTGAAGCTCATCCATTTTCTTTTGGAAGTCAGCCACTTGCTCATCAGTCATGTTTGCAACTTTGTCAGAAAATGCTTTATTTTGCTCTAGCATTTTTTCAGCTTGTTTCTTGTTGTTCTCGTTCATTTCATCTAGGTTGGCTTGTTGTTTGTCTGTTAGGCTAGCAGCAGTAGCAAATGTTGAAGCAAGAACAAGAGATAACACAAGAGTACGTTTTAACATGATCAATTCCTTTATACGGATGTAGTTTCGTTGCGTAAATGACTCTTAAATCTGAACGCTATGTAAAATCTGTGTCAGACATGTCTAGATGAGGCCGATTAATCAATTTATGTGGATCTCGTGTTGTTTTTTTGTTTTTTCTTGCCGTTCAACATGTTGAATTTCATAAGGAAGTTATGATTATGGCGATAAAAATACAACAATTAATTGCTCGTGATTATGGGTTGATTATCGAAGGTTGGGAGATTGAAAAAGGGCAGCATTGGGGGATTTTCTCGACTTACAGTCATGCAGGCTCGTTAATTGGCCGTGTATTCACGGGAGATATCCAAGCAGAGGTGTCTGAAGTTGAAGGTTTACCAAGCCAGATTGGTTGGGTATCGCTTTATCAGCAGCAGTTATTGTTGGAGAAAGAACTGGCCGATGATGATACGGATTTTATGGACCGACTGGATTATGGTTCGAGTGTCGAGTCGTTGGTGGCAGAAACATGCCAAGACAAGGTGCAAGTTGAAGAATTACTTACGTTAACGGATTTGCAGCATTTGCGTCAGCGTGGTTTTCGCCAGCTTTCAACCGGCGAGACTCGACGCGTGATGTTAGCTCGGGCTTTAGCGATTGAGCCGCAATTATTGATTTTAGACGAGCCCTATGCCGGCTTAGACTTAGCGCATCAGCAACAGCTTTCTCAGTTACTTGAAACCTTATCACACCGTTTGCAATTGTTGATCATCACCTCGCGTGAAGACGAACTGCCCAGTTGCATCACTCATGTCGTTATGTTTAATGCAGAGGTGACTAAAGCGGGCGAAACGATCCATCGACTCGACGCGGGCATGAGCATAGAGCAATGGCAAACTCATCCGGTAATGGAGCAGTTAGTCGCGCTGTCGCAGCAGCGTAGCCAAGAGGTGATGCAATTAATTAAGCGACAAAGACATCAACCTCAATACGATAATCCATTAGTTGAGCTAAAAAATGCCAAAGTAGAATACACCGATGCTTTGATTTTTAAAGACGTCAATTGGCGGATTAATAATGGTGAGCATTGGCAAGTTCGTGGCCCAAATGGTTGTGGTAAAAGCACCTTATTGGGTTTGATTTTAGGCGACCACCCTCAGTGTTATAGCAACGATATTACCTTGTTTGGCAAGCCTCGCGGCAGTGGTGAAACCATCTGGCAAGTCAAAGAGCAAATAGGCATCGTGTCTTCGGCGTTGCATTTACAATATCGAGTCAATTGCAGTGCATTGGAAGTGCTATTGTCTGGCTTCTTTGACTCGATTGGTGTCTATCAAAAACCAAGTAAGAAGCAGGTAGATTTAGCCAAAGATTGGCTGGCGATTTTACACATGAGCCAATGTGAAAAGACCAGTTTCAAACAACTCGATTATGGCCAACAACGGTTACTGTTAATTGGCCGCGCTTTGATCAAGCAACCAGTGCTGCTGATCCTCGATGAGCCATATCAAGGCTTAGATTTCATTAATCGTAAGTTAGTGATGAATACGCTAAACATGATCGCCGAAGAAAATTTAAGCCAATTGTTGTACGTTTCTCACCATGTTGATGATGCGCTGCCGGCCATTCACAACTATGTCGATTTTATTGGCGATGCACACAATGGCTATGAGGTAAAGGTGACGGCGAACGCAAATTAGGTGCGCTTCATTTAGGTTTATTGCATTGTGTGAGTTGTAGTGATGCCCCACATCATTGGATATATGGGGCTAATCTATAACCTTTTAGTCTTCCGTACTTTGCTCTTCTTTTGTGATCACTCTCGCCATATTAATGGTTTTTGGGCGACGGCGTTTTTGCATGGTTTGATGAACACCACGGCGCAAACTTTGAAAGCTTTTTTCGACTTTATCGACGCCAAGCAATACACATAGAGCCAAAGTGGTCAGGAGAATCGATTGAGATTCATGACCTAAACCTATCATTAACCCTAGCGCTGCCAGAACCCAAATTACCGCCGCCGAGGTTACTCCATGAATTTTGCCATCCATTGTCATCATCACACCAGCACCTAAAAAGCCCACACCAGTAATGATTTGTCCTAACACTCGAGCTTGGTCTAGCGTGTTGGGTGATAATGAAACCGCCATCGCCATAAATAGGTAAGTACCTGAAATGATTAATATCGCAGTGCGGATGCCTACGGGTTTACCACGCAGTTGACGCTCAAGTCCAATAAAGGTGCCGTTGATGGCGCAAGCGGTGAGAGACCACCAACTAAAGGGTTCAATGTTAAGCCATTCATGTGTCATTGACGGGTGTATTTGCCTTTTTAAGAGAGGGAATGAAATTTTTGAAATAGTACGATTTTTGAGTTTGAGATCTAGACTATTATTGATGATATTTTTTTATCTTAAAGGTGAAGGGTTTCTATCGCATCGCTTTCATTGTAATGCTTAATACACATGTTACCTTGTTATTTGTATGTGTTTTATGCATAAATGTTATGCGTCTTTATCACTGTTTTATTTAAGGTTACTTCCCTATACTCGCCATCAGATAAATAACCTAGCCCAATTTGGAGAAGTTATGTTTAAAGCTTTAGTGTTAAATCAAGAAGACAAACGTACCATCGCAACAATCGAATCCCTAGACGAAAGCCAGCTGCCAGAAGGTGAAGTGTTGGTCGCGGTTGATTACTCTTCGATTAACTACAAAGATGGCCTTGCGGTGACGGGTAAGGGCAAGATCATTCGTAACTTCCCAATGGTGCCGGGGATTGATTTTGTTGGCACGGTATTGGAGTCTCAAGATGACCGTTATTCTGAAGGCGATAAAGTTGTGCTTACTGGTTGGGGTGTGGGTGAAAACCATTGGGGGGGCATGGCGGAAAAAGCGCGTCTGAAAGCGGATTGGTTAGTGCCATTACCAAAAGGTTTAGATGAAAAACAATCCATGGTGGTTGGTACCGCTGGTTTTACTGCCATGTTATGTGTACAAGCAATCTTGGATGCGGGCGTCAAACCAGAAGGCGGTGAGATCCTCGTGACAGGTGCGAGTGGTGGCGTAGGTTCAGTATCTGTCACTTTACTGAGCAAATTAGGCTATAAAGTCGCAGCGGTGACTGGCCGTATTGAGCAAAATGGTCCGCTTCTTGAAAGACTTGGTGCAACTCGCGTTATTGACCGTCGTGAATTTGAAGAGCCTGCACGCCCATTAGAAAAACAAGTTTGGGCGGGCGCAGTCGATACCGTTGGTAGTAAAATTCTAGCTAAGGTGTTAGCGCAAATGGATTACAACTCGGTAGTTGCGGCCTGTGGTTTAGCCGGCGGCTTTGATTTACCAACCACGGTGATGCCATTTATCTTGCGTAACGTACGTTTGCAAGGGGTTGATTCGGTTAATTGCCCAACGGAAAAACGCATTGCCGCTTGGAATTCATTGGCTGACTTATTACCGGCAAGCTACTTCGAGCAAGCCTGTACAGAAATCACCTTAGAAGAAGTTGCAAAATACGCGGAAGATATTACCAATGGTCAAGTGACGGGCCGAGTAGTAGTGAAGATTTAAAAGCGGTAGCTAGGCTGCTAGTAACTAGTGTTTAGGAAGCCAAATTATAAAGCCTTGCAGTGCATTGACATGAGTCGCTGCTTGGCTTTTTTATAGATGGAGCATTGGGTTCATTTGTTGATGTAAAATACGTAGAATGAAAATATCGTGTGCTCTTATTCGATAGAAAATGGCATGCTTATTATAATCATATCTTCTTATTCCTTGTTTTATCTGATTGTAATCGCGGCCAATCAAAGGCGATTCCGATAGCATTACTAAACAGCGTTCCATATCATAGGTATAGTCATCAGCCTGATCTTCACCAAAGTTTAGCCAAGTATATTCATATATTACCCGAAATCATCTTCGGCTTTTTGGGATAATTTATACACTCAACTTAGCCTTACGCTGAGCTGCAATCTGTTTTAGTGATAAGTTGCTTTCACCACTTTGTTCACCTTCCTCAATCGCATTACGTAGCATATTTTGTTGATTTTCTTGTTGCTCTAGTAAACGTAAGGCACTTCTCATTACTTCACTGGTTGAGCCGTAGCGGCCACTTTGTACCATTCGTTCAATAAAACTATTGAGCGATTCACCGATTGTGACACTTGTTGTTCGTCCCATTGGATTTGCCCTGTGTTAATTATTCACACTAAGTTTATCATAGATTAAAAATTATGCTATTTGATGAGGTTGTTACTGGGAGTGGTATCTGAAAGCAATAGTGATCTCTATTTTGGGGACGAAATTAGGATCTAGAGTTGTTATTTCTATTTGAGTTAAGACAAGCGAATGGTCCGAGATCCGAAACCATCTTTTCCTAGTAACTCGAACTTAGAAATCCTTAACCTATCCCCATCACCTCAATCCTTTCGGCGATCAACTTGCCACATTCTTGTTTTAATACTCCGCGCAACCATTGCTGGGACGAAGATTGGTCGCAGCGCGAATGCCAAATCAGAGAATAATCAAATGGCGTTAATTCAAATGGGGTTTTCTTGATCACCAGGTTGTAGCGTTTGGCGACCAGATAAGCTAAATCTGCTGGCACGGTAATGATCAGCGGCAAGGTATCCATGATGGATAAAGCGGCCTCTAAATGATAAGCCCGTAGCAGCCATTTGGGCTCAGGGTAACCGGATAAAGCTTGATCGATTAACGCTTTGACGCCATCGCTGACCGCAATCATGGCATGGTTAGCAGCTAAATAGTCGTTCAAACTGAGCTCAGTATTCGCCAGTGGATGCTTGGGGGACAATAAACAAAACACACCCACTTTACCCAAATGTTCTTTTTTGAGTGGATCGACGGAGTATGTTGGGCGGCAAATCGCCATATCTGCGCCTTGTGTGGTGAGCTGTTCTCTTAAATGATGATGTTGTAATGGTACCAACTCTAAACGAACATTCGGGGCTTCTTGGTAAATCCGCGGCAAAGCAAACGGCAAGATGGTTTGCATCGCATAATCAGTGGTGGCGATGGTAAAAGTTTGTTGGCAGGTTTGAGGATCGAAATCTTGCGGTGAAAGCAATTGGCGCAATTCATCGAGTGGTGCATTAAGTTGCTGGTGTAATTCCAATGCTTTCTGGGTTGGGAGCAGTGATTGGCCTTGGCGGGTAAACAAGGGATCATCGAGCAACTCACGTAAGCGACCCAATACACGGCTCATGGCAGATTGGCTCAGATTTAATCGAATCGCTGCTTTGCTGACACTGCCTTCCTCAATTAACACCTGTAGGGCGACAAGCAGATTCAAATCGCGACGGTAAATGTCTTCTAATTCCATCTCAAGTCTCTTAACTGAGCTGTAAATCGAGCGGCGTTTTACTTTTCTCTCCGCCAATTTCACGAGCAAGTGTCGGTACTAAATAACCTGAAACCTGCTTGAGGACACCCGCTATGATCTCGCGAGCACGTTCATCGGAGACATAAAAGTGCGCCGCGCCTTGTACCTTATCGAGCACATGTAAATAGTAGGGCAAAATACTAGCATCAAATAAAGCGCGACTTAATTGTGCTTGAGATTCGACGGTATCATTAACGCCTTTGAGTAACACGCCTTGATTAAGTAAGTGCACACCAACTTGGCGTAGCTTGTTTATAGAGGCTGCAAACTCGGCATTGATTTCATTGGCGTGATTAATGTGCGTCACCAACACCACATTTAAGCGGGTGTTTTTCAGTATTTCGCATAACTGTTCGGTAATTCGGTTGGGGATAACCACAGGCAAGCGGCTGTGAATGCGCAGGGTTTTGATATGCTCAATCTGGCTAATGCCTTCTATCAACCACTCAAGCTCTGAATCTTTAGCCATCAAAGGATCGCCACCGGATAAAATGACTTCATCCAGCTCAGGGTGAGAATCAATGTAGTCTAAACTTTGCTGCCAAGTGGCTTTGTTGCCTTTGTTATCTTGATAAGGAAAATGACGACGGAAACAGTAGCGACAGTTAACCGCACAGCCGCCTTTAACGATCATCAGCACTCGGCTTTGGTATTTATGTAGTAAACCCGGCAAGACATTATCTTGTTCATCCAGCGGGTCGGTGGAGTAGCCTTCGTGCACCTCAAACTCTTCCTCCAGAGGTAATACTTGGCGCAATAGCGGATCGTGCGGGTTGCCTTTTTCCATTCTGTCGACAAAACTTTGTGGGACACGCTGCGCGAACAGTTGGCGTGCTTGTAGGCCTGATAACCACGGCGTAGGGTCGATCTCAAGTTGTTTGAGCAGTTCTAATGGTTCAGATATGGCTTGAGCAAGCTCAGTTAACCAAGCATTTTGTCGAGTTAGATCATTTTGTGGCAGGTTAGGCGAGGTTTTGCGCCAGTTTTGCTCAACAGGGATGACTTTTCGGGTTATCATATCGGGCATTAAATTGAACTCGAAGAATATATAGAGGAAAAAATGGCGACTGTTAGCACCAATGAATTCAAAGGCGGTCTTAAAATTATGCTTGATTCTGAGCCTTGTGTCATTCTCGAAAACGAGTATGTCAAACCAGGTAAAGGCCAAGCGTTCAACCGCGTAAAAATCCGTAAATTGCTTTCGGGTAAAACACTAGAAAAAACATTCAAATCTGGTGATACCGTTGAAGTTGCTGATGTAATGGATATCGATCTTGATTATCTTTACAACGATGGCGAATTCTACCACTTTATGAACGCAGAAACATTCGAACAAATCGGTGCAGACGTGAAAGCGGTAGGCGAGAGCGCGAAATGGTTAGTAGAAAATAACACTTGTATGCTAACCCTTTGGAACGGTAACCCAATCGCAGTAACGCCACCAAACTTCGTTGAATTAGAAGTAACAGACACCGATCCAGGTCTAAAAGGTGATACTCAAGGTACTGGCGGTAAACCAGCAACATTGAGCACTGGCGCTGTGGTTCGTGTCCCACTGTTCATCTCTATTGGTGAAGTTGTGAAAGTGGATACTCGTACTGGTGAGTATGTAGGTCGAGTTAAGTAAGTTACGTTTCTCGGTATTCGGGCGCTACGCTGCTCGTCGTTCGAAAAGTAAGACTCGAAGAATAATAAACGGGCCGCTGATGATTCAGCGGCCCGTTTTTACTTGGTAGAAAAGATTGTTGCGAGAGTCGAGAAGAATAAAAGCACAAGATTAGAGCCAGAATAAAAAATGGATCGTCATCCTGAATAGTGAGGCACGAACGTAGTTCAGGATCTCCAACAACTCGTGGTTTCATCAAGCATGGTTCAATATTTACACGCTTTAGGAGATCCTGAACTGCGCTCCTACGTCGCTTTTCAGGATGACGATTCAGTTAAAAGCTAGGTGATTAAGTCCTTTTCTAGTCACGAGCAGCGTAGCGCCCGAGCCACGAGATCCGAAAAATCTTATCCCTAAAACAAAAAAGCCAGCAAGGATTGCTGGCTTTTCAATAAGTTATAAATTCCTATTACAGTAGGAAAATATATGCGATAGCAAGAACGGAAATGATCGCTGCAAATGCATAACATGCAATTTTACCAATAATCCCAGTGTGGAATTTTAGGTCGTGCATGCCGTGGTGAACACGGTGCATCGCATGCCACATTGGCAGTGCTAGAGTAGCAATGATGAATAAACCACCAATGAAGCTGCTCGCAAAGGCGTGCGCACGTAGGTAGTTGAAAGTACCCATATCAAATACGCCAAGTGGCATTAAGATACCTAGCACTAGGATTGTTACTGGTGTGATCATGGCAAACCATGTACCGCCAGCACCAAATAAAGACCACCAGATTGGCTCGTCAGAACGTCTTGGGTTTGGATTAATCATTTTCTCTCTCCTACACCAATGCCAATACAATCAATGAGATCACAGCAACTGCGGCCCATTGTGCAGCAATAATGATTTTAGGGCTTAATGGCTTACCACCTACACGAATTGGCATTACTTGCGGCATCATGCTAAAGAAAGTGGCAGCGTGGAATAAGCTACCCGCCAGTGCCACGATGTTAATCGCGATCACGAGTGGGTTTTGCATAAAGTGTTGCCACTCGACCCAAGCTTGTGGGCCTTTCACTAGGCTAGCTAGACCACAAGTTAGGAATAAAGTGAACAAAATCAATGGTAGAACCGTTGCTTCACGTAGCATGTAGAAGCGGTAGAACGGATGTTTGCTCCACCAAGTACGATTCATAGGACGAACATAAGGCTTACGATTGCTCATTCTAGATCTCCTCAGACTTGAACATAGAGATCACGAAATCCATTGATGATTCCACTTTCCCTTGGTTTACCGCTGCCGCAGGGTCGACGTGTTTTGGACATACTTTTGAACAGTAACCGACAAAAGTACAACCCCAAGCACCGTTATCGCTATTGATTAGCTTCATACGTTCTGCTTTACCATTGTCACGGTTATCTAAGTTGTAACGGTGAGCAAGAGTCAGAGCCGCAGGGCCGATGAACTCTGGGTTTAGACCAAATTGAGGACATGCCGCGTAGCAAAGACCACAGTTGATGCAGCCAGCGAATTGTTTGTATTTCGCCATTTGCTCTGGAGTTTGCTTGTTGGTGCCGTCTTCTGGTTTACGGTCGTTACCAATGATGTATGGCTTGATCGCTTCTAGGCGTTCGATGAACGGCGTCATATCAACGATTAAGTCTTTCTCGATTGGGAAGTTCGCTAGTGGTTCGATGGTGACGCCATTTGGGTAGTCACGCATGAAGCTCTTACAAGCCAGTTTTGGCACGTTATCAACCATGATGCCGCACGAGCCACAAATCGCCATACGACAAGACCAACGGTAAGACAGATCTTTATCTAGGTGATCTTTGATGTAACCAATCGCATCTAAGATCGATGTGGTGTCATCACATGGTACATCGAACGCTTGTAGATAAGGTTCTTGGTCAGTTTCTGGGTTGTAACGCAGAATATTGACTTTTTGGATACGAGTTGCAGTCGCAGACATTATTTATTCTCCTGCTCAGCCGCTTCTTTTGCTGCAGCTTCTTCAGCCGCGGCACCGTATAGACGCGCTTTAGGTTGAGATTTAGTGATTTTTACTGGGCTGTAGTCGATAACCGGCGCCGCATCTTCTTGGTAGAACGATAGTGTGTGCCTCAAGAAGTTTTCATCATCACGAGTCGTACAACCTTCATCAAGACGTTGGTGCGCACCACGAGATTCTTTACGACGAATCGCCGATTGTACCATCGCTTCTGCTACATCTAGGCCGTAACCAACTTCGATAGCGTAAAGTAGGTCAGTGTTGAACACTTTACCTTTGTCTTTGATGCCGACTTTTTTGTAGCGCTCTTTAAGTTCAGTCAACTTATCGATGGTCTCTTGCATCAACTCTTCTTTACGGTAGATACCACAACCCGCTTCCATAGAGTGGCCCATTTCCGTACGGATATCAGACCAGCTTTCAGTACCATCGTTGTTCAGTAGTGCTTGAATGCGAGCTTCCACGTCTTTCATTTGACGTTGAATGTTGTCTTCATTCCAGCCTTTGAACTCTTTTGCACGTTCTGCAGCGTGTTCTCCGGCAACGCGGCCAAATACCACGAATTCAGCCAGTGAGTTTGAACCAAGACGGTTCGCACCGTGCAAGCCAACAGACGCACATTCACCCACTGCAAATAGACCTTTAATGCGAGTTTCACATTGGCCGTTAGTTTCAATACCACCCATGGTGTAGTGAACGGTTGGGCGAATTGGAATTGGCTCTTTTGCAGGGTCAACGTTGACGTAGGCTTTAGCAAGCTCACAGATAAACGGTAGACGCTCTTGTAGGTATTCTTCACCTAGATGGCGAAGGTCAAGGTGAACCACATCGCCCAATGGGTGTTTGATAGTGTTACCTTTTTGTTGTTCATGCCAGAACGCTTGAGACACTTTGTCACGAGGTCCAAGTTCCATGTATTTATTCTTAGGTTGGCCAACTGGTGTTTCAGGGCCCATACCGTAATCTTGTAGGTAACGGTAGCCATTCTTGTTGACGATGATACCACCTTCACCACGACAACCTTCGGTCATCAAGATGCCTGTACCTGGTAGGCCAGTTGGGTGGTATTGAACAAATTCCATATCACGTAGAGGCACTCCATGACGGTAAGCCATTGCCATACCATCACCGGTTACGATGCCGCCGTTAGTGTTGGTGTGATAAACGCGACCGGCACCACCGGTTGCTAATACAACTGATTTTGCTTTGATAGCTACAAGCTCGCCTTCAGACATGTGGATAGCCACAATACCTTGCGCTTCTTTGCTATCGCCTTCGCCGTCAACTAAAAGATCAACTACGAAGTACTCATCAAAACGTTTGATGTTTGAATATTTGATCGAGGTTTGGAAAAGGGTATGTAGCATGTGAAAGCCGGTCTTATCAGCGGCAAACCAAGTACGCTCGATTTTCATACCACCAAAACGACGAACGTTGACGTCGCCATTTTCTTTACGGCTCCAAGGACAACCCCATTGCTCCATTTGGATCATTTCACGGGTTGAGTTTGCTACGAAGTATTCAACGATATCCTGTTCACATAGCCAGTCACCACCGCCAACGGTATCGTTGAAGTGATTATCTAAGCTGTCTTCTTCCTTGATAACTGCTGCTGAACCGCCTTCGGCAGCAACAGTGTGTGAACGCATCGGATACACTTTAGAAATCAGTGCTACTTCAAGTTCAGGGTTTGCTTCTGCTGCCGCAATTGCAGTACGTAAACCAGCGCCGCCAGCGCCGATGACTGCGATATCTGTGGTTATGACTTTCACAGTTATCCTCCAGAGTAAGTGTGCTCACAAGAGCTTTGTTTCACGAGCACGATTGGAAAAATAGTAGTTATTAATTTGTGCCAGGTAAGTTTAGGAAAGTTTGTGAAAAAAGAAATTGATCTAACAGGGGTATATCCATCATTTCCTACCCCAAATAGGTAGATTCAATCAAGGTTTTGGCAACAAAATGAATTTTTAAACAAAAATATGGTTCATAAGTTGCTCAAATGCTTTGATGAATAAAGGTTCACTTTGATGATGAATCGACCAAATTTATGTCTAAAGTTTGATGAAAACACAGTGATTTATGGCGGGGTGTTGACGTGCTAAAAGCTGACAATTTGTTTGGCTTGGCTATCAATGAGGGTTTGATTACACTAGGCTCCCTTTTGTTATGGCGAGAATGTTATGGATCTTTGGCAACCTTCCGCGTCGATTGAGCAGTTAAAACAGCGCGCAGCGATTATTACTTCTATTCGTCAATTTTTTGCCGAGCGAAATGTGCTCGAAGTCGATACTCCTGCGATGAGCCACGCCACGGTAACGGATGTGCACTTGCATACCTTCAAAACGGAATTCATTGGCCCAGAATATGCCCAGGGGCAAACGGTATTCTTGATGACCAGCCCTGAGTTTCACATGAAGCGCTTACTGGCGGCGGGCAGCGGTTCAATCTATCAAATCAATAAAGCGTTTCGTAATGAAGAAAATGGCCGTCACCATAATCCAGAGTTTACTATGCTGGAGTGGTATCGAGTCGGTTTTGACCACCATGATTTGATGGCCGAAATGGATGAGTTACTGCAACAAGTGCTCGGTTGTGAGCCTTGTGAGAAGATCACCTATCAACAGGCTTTTGAGCGAGTGTTAGATATTTGTCCGTTAGAATCGACCATGGGTCAATTAAAACAAGCGGCAGGGGAGCTTGGTTTGTCGGATATTGCGGAGTCAGAAGAAAATCGTGATACCTTGCTGCAGCTTTTATTTAGCATAGGTATTGAGCCTCATATTGGGCAGAGAATGCCGGTGATGGTGTACGATTTTCCTGCCTCGCAAGCGGCTTTAGCTAAGATAAATCAACAAGATCCTCGCGTGGCGGATCGCTTTGAAGTGTATTTCAAGGGAATTGAGTTAGCGAATGGCTTTCATGAGCTTGATGATGCCAAAGAGCAATTAGCGCGTTTTGAACAAGACAATCAACAGCGTCTTGAGATGGGGCTATCTGCACAGCCTATTGATCATCATCTCATTGCGGCATTAGAAGCAGGATTGCCGCCTTGTGCAGGCGTTGCGCTTGGTGTTGATCGCTTAATCATGTTAGCGATCGGCTGTGATCATATCGATCAGGTAACGGCTTTTTCTTTTCCAAGGGCATGATGCCTAGCTTTTCGTCGCTTATACACTCACGACAATGCCAGTGCCGATCACTGCTAACAACGCGCCTAACCAAGCAAAAGGAGAAGGGCGTTGTTGGGTGTAAAGCCACAATAAAGGCAAAATCATAATAGGAGTGGTGGAAGAAAGCAGCGCCACCATTCCGACATGGCCTTTTTGTAGCGCATATAGAATCAACGTCATTCCTACTGCCATTGCCAGAAAGCCGTTTAAGGCCGTGATCCCGAGTATTCTCAGATTGATGATTTGTACAGGTTTCGCAATATTGGCACCACTGAGACGTAATAATGAATGGGCACAAAATGCGGTGATCATTCTGATGGCTGAAGCCGCAATTGGATCGACGGTAGTTTGCATCACAGGTTTGGCAATGATCCCACCCATTGCTTGGCAAAATGCTGCGAGTAAGCCTAATGCTATCGCAATAGAAAGCCTGCCTTGAACCATTTCCCAAGTATGTTGATTGGCTTGTTTTCGACCAAAGAAAATGGCGATCACCACACCTGAAAAAACCAAAATCGCGCCAATTAATTCAAAGCCTTTCAAGCTTTCATGAAATAGCCAGTAGCCTAGTAGAGCGGAAAATACTGCATGACAAGAAAACAGCAGGCCAGCCATACGAGGCCCCATTCTATTCATGCAAGCAAATAAGGCGGTATCACCGATAAAGATCCCGATAAATCCAGATAACGCCATTGGGAGAATATGCGCGTTTTCCACACTGTGCCATCCGCCCACCGCCCATGCCATCGCGCTGAGCATAATGGCGGTACAGCCCATTCGCCAACGACTGTAAGCAAACGCGCCGAGATGGCGGGCTGGAGTAACGGAAATTAAACTAGAGACGGCCCATAGTGCTGCGGCCGCTAAAGCGAACCATTCATAACTCATGACTTAGTTTTACTCATGGTTTCTTTCTATCCTTGAAAGGAGTCCGCTTACGACCAATGAAATGTGTCCGGCTGAGGATACAAAGCGATGGCTTCGGATGGACAATCACAAAATACGCCATCGACACCCATCTCATTCAGCCATTGCCATTCTTCTGCTCGATTGACGGTATATACATAGACTGCTAAGCCAAGAGATTTAGCGTGCTGTACATAATCTTCATCGACGACATCAATATCTAAGTTGAGACTGATTGCCCCTAGGTTGGCGGCAAAGCTTGATTTGTCCGTGCCTTTCGATGCGCTGAGTGCACCAATCAAATAGTGCGGCTGTTCTTGTTTAATCGTGTGTAACCAATCGTGATTAAACGAAGATAAAATCAGTTGTTGATTGTCAAACTGGCAGTGTTCAATAGCAAATTGAAGGTGGTGATAAAGTAAATCAAAGCGTTGTATCCCTTTGATTTCGATGTTTAAGGCACATTTTCCTTTTACCAACTTCAATACGTCGAGTAAGGTCGGCAAGGTCTCTGTTTTTTCCACAATCACTTGCTTGAGTTTTTCGGCACTTAACCAATGTAGCTTTCCGATATGATCGGTAGTGCGATTGAGCCACCTGTCGTGGATCACCCAAAATTGGCCATCGTGTTCATGTATGTCAATTTCAATCGCTTTGCAGCCCATATCCATTGCCGCTTGGATGGCGGTGAGGGTATTTTCAGGATGAGTAGAGCGCGCGCCACGGTGTGCGATGATCAACATAGACATAACCCCTTAGATATGGATGAAAAGTCATAATAATCAGCCGTTATCCTGATGGCTAGTGAATTTTGATGAAACAAAAAGGGCAGTGAAAAATATCACTGCCCAAAGTCCTAAATAACGTTTAAAGATAAGAAATAGGTTACTTTTGAACATCTTCAACGGGTTGTGATTCTGGTGCGTTCTCGCTTTTCAGACTATCTGTGTTCAGGCCATGCGCATAAGCAGTACCAAGTACAGTCTTTTCGCCTTCTGCCATAGTTGAATCAAAGCGAATTTGGTCTTTAGCAAACAAGTTGATCACAGTTGAACCTAGCTTGAAGCGACCCATTTCTTCACCTTTTTTGATGTGAATTGCTTTCTCGCCTGTGGTTTCATAATTCCAACGATGAACAGAAGAGCCGGTTGGTGGCGTAATCGTGCCGCCCCAAATTACTTCGATGCTACCCACAATGGTTGCACCCACTAAAACTTGTGCCATTGGGCCGAATTCTGTATCGAAAATACATACCACACGTTCATTACGAGCAAATAAGTTCGGTACGTTTTCTGCTGTTAATGGGTTTACAGAGAACAGATCACCCGGTACGTAAATCATTTGACGCAGTGTACCATCGCATGGCATGTGAACGCGGTGATAATCACTTGGCGATAAATACAAAGTAGCAAATTCGCCGTCAGTAAACTCTTGGGCTAAAGCTTCATCGCCACCTAAAAGTTCTTTGGCTGAAAAGTCATGACCTTTGGCTTGAATCAAGCGGCCATTGGTAATTGGACCAAATTGGCTGGTGCGAGCATCGGCAGGATGCACTAATACATTGTGGCCGTCAGCAATTGGGCGCACGCCTTCTTTCAGCTCACGAACGAAAAACTCATTAAAGCTATTGAAGTAAGCAGGATCAGAATGAACGGCTTCATCCATGTTGACGTTATATTGCTTGATAAACCAGCGAATCACCGCGGTAGTGAGGCTGCCCATTTTGGCTGAAGCCAGTTTTCCCATAAAGCGCGTTAAGCCGTGCTGAGGGATCCAATATTGCAGAGTCACTTTAATTTTATCTATCACGTGAATATCCATTTATGTTGAACATTTCGCTTGGAGCGACGAAAAAGGTAGCCGATTTTACTCAAAAGCAAAACACTTGTCAGCTTTTGTGCCAGTCGAGCTAATCTTTTGTAGAGCTCGAGCTATAAGTCTTTCTTATTGCGTGAAAATTGTCGATTCGCCTTGTTTTCACTCATGCTTTCAATAATGCGATGGTAATTATCAAAACGCACTTGCGTGATTTTTCCATCTTCAACCGCTTGTCTTAATAAACAGCCTGGATCGTCTTGATGTTTACAGTCGCGGAATTTACAGCCACCTAGATAATCTCTAAATTCGATAAAGGCTTTAGTGACCTCTTCCTCTTCCAAATGCCATAAACCGAATTCCCGTACTCCCGGAGAATCAATCAAATCTCCACCGTGTGGGAAGTGATATAAACGGGCCGTTGTCGTCGTATGTTGGCCAAGACCAGAGTTTTCGGAAATCTCACCTTCTAGTACTTCCATCTCTGGCATCAACGCATTGACTAGGCTTGATTTACCTACCCCCGATTGACCAACAAAAATACTGAGGCGATCTTTTAAGGCTTCTTGTAACTCGGTAAGGCCATTTTCCGTTTCACGGCTAACAAAGAGCACTTCGTAACCAATATCTTGGTAATGGCGAAGCGTCTCTCTAAAATCTTGCTCTTTACCTTCAGGGATTAAATCGGTTTTGTTTAACACAATCAAAGGAGCAATCTGCAAGGTTTCTGCTGCAATCAAGTAGCGGTCGATGATGTTTAAAGACAGTTCGGGTAATACAGAAGAGACGATGACCATTTGATTGACGTTGGACGCGACAGGCTTCACGCCATCGTAATAATCAGGACGAACTAATACCGAAGTTCGAGGTTCCACGGCTTCCACTACGCCAGATATCCCCGCCATAGATTCAAGACCAGGACGCCAAATCACACGATCGCCGGAGACCAAACTTTCAATTCCGCGGCGTAAATTACAACGTTGTATTTCACCGCTCTCAATATCTTCTATGTCTGCATGTTGACCAAAGCGTGAAATCACTAGCCCTTTTTGCATGCCGCCAAGCATGTTTTCATCCCATTGAATGGAATCTTCTTGTGTGAGGCGTTTTTTCTGATTCGTTCGAACTCGGCGAACTTGACCTTTAGTGAGTTTTTTCTTTTTTGCCACAGGGAATACGGGTTCCTATTCGGTATAATTTCGGATATAAGCAGAGTATGATACCTCTTTTCGGAATAAAAAAGGCAAAGTTCTATGTCAAATGCGTCTTTCAGTGAGCAAAATCTAATTTGGGTCGACCTAGAAATGACAGGGCTTGATCCTGAAGAGCATAAAATTATTGAAATCGCCTCTATTGTGACAGATAGCGAATTAAATATTTTAGCTGAAGGCCCTGTGTTGGCTATACATCAGCCCAAATCCGAACTCGATAAAATGGATGATTGGTGCACGAATACTCATACCAATAGTGGTTTAGTTAAACGAGTGCAAGAAAGTACCATCAGTGAAGATGAGGCTGTGGCGCAGACTATTGCATTTTTAGAACAGTGGGTACCAAAGGGTAAATCGCCTATTTGTGGCAATAGCATTGGCCAAGACCGCCGTTTTTTGTATAAGCACATGCCGAAATTAGAAGCGTATTTCCACTACCGTTATATTGATGTCAGTACAATTAAAGAACTGACTCGTCGTTGGCAGCCGGAAGTGTTAGATGGTTTCTCCAAGGCGGGTAGCCATTTAGCACTGGACGATATTCGTGAATCTATTGCTGAGCTGCAATACTATCGTTCTAGTGTGTTTAAGATTTAATTGTTCAAAAGATGATAAAAGTGCGGTTATAAGAGTCAATATGATGATTTTTAAGTCGGTTAGAGAAGAAAGTATAATTTTTTTCAAACTAAGACTTGCATCAAAAAAAAATGCTCTTATAATTCGCAGCCCTGAACAACGAAAGATGTTTAGCAAAGCGACACTAGCTCAGCTGGTAGAGCGCAACCTTGCCAAGGTTGAGGTCACGAGTTCGAACCTCGTGTGTCGCTCCAAATTGAAAAGTTCTCATTGTACTTAACAATGACATCCGGACGCGGGATGGAGCAGCTTGGTAGCTCGTCGGGCTCATAACCCGAAGGTCGTCGGTTCAAATCCGGCTCCCGCAACCAAATAAACGTTACTTGGAAAATCCGAGCAACGCAAAGCGACACTAGCTCAGCTGGTAGAGCGCAACCTTGCCAAGGTTGAGGTCACGAGTTCGAACCTCGTGTGTCGCTCCAAACATATAAAAAACGATCTCATTAGAGGTCGTTTTTTATTCTCTAAAGAAAAGTTAAGTGAGATAGCTTAATAATACTTTCCTTAAGTCTAATAGCTAATATTAGGCGAGCTCTTTAAGATAAGTTATCTTCGATTCAAAACAGATTTTTTGTTTTCGTTTTATTCAGCAGCACACGTATCTTTCAACAATATTATCTACAAATTTATCCACAAGCTTTTTATTGTGGATAACTTGGTGTGTAAGTTGTTTTTTAGCTGTCATCAAAGATGATATTTAAAGATCCAGGTTTTAAATTAAATACAACGACTTTTATTGTTATTTATTTAAACCTTTGTTTTTTAAGTGTTTAATTTTTTATATGTATAAAAGATCAGTGTCTTTTAATGATCTTTTTTCGATTTTTACTTGATCTTTATCATAGCTTTTGATTGTGCTTAACTTTTTGTTACGCCCTGTCACAATGGCAAACCTGTCACGTTTTCCACATTTTTCTTTTATTTTGGGACTCGTGTCACTAAGCGTCGCGTGGTAAACCTTTTCGTATAATTCTAACCAAACGTTCTAATTTAGCATTTCGTGCTAAGTTTGCTTCTATATCTTGCTGCTTTTGTTGTTGCTGTTTGAGTGCCCATTGAATATGAATATCGAGGTTGTCACTTAGTCCTAATCTCTGTTGTAGTACTTCTAAAATCTCAGCGTCATAAGGGGCATTACCTAGCGCAACCGCAATATTGCGTAGCCACTGTATGTGGCCAATACGACGTATAGCAGAGCCTTCCATATTTTTTAAAAATTCAGGTTCGTTCCACTGAAAGAGCTGTATTAAAGACGCATTTTGGAAAATGTCACGTCTGAAGAATGACGCTTCTTTTGATATATCGGCTTCTCGGTTCCACGGGCAAACAAGCTGACAATCATCACAACCATAAATGCGATTCCCCATTTTGGAACGAAGCTCTTCTGGAATAATGCCGTCGAATTCTATAGTGAGATAAGAAATACAAAGGCGAGCGTCTACTACGCCTTCCTCTACAATCGCGCCTGTTGGACAAGAGGTCATACAAGCGGTGCATTTTCCACATTGATTGATCTGAGGTTCGTCGGTTGGTAATGGAAGATCGATGAGTAGCTCGCCTAAGAAAAACCACGAGCCTGCTTCTTTATCTAAAATGAGTGAGTGTTTACCAGCCCAGCCTAAACCGGCTTTTTGTGCTAGGGGCCTTTCTAAAATGGGGGCGGAATCGACAAAAGGGCGGTAACCGAATTGTCCGACTTCTTGCTCAATTTTTTGCCCCAACTTTTTTAGCTGGTTTCGGATAAGTTTATGATAATCACGCCCCAAAGCGTAACGGCTGATATAGGCTTGTGTTCGGTCATCTAAATCAGATGCAAATTTAGCTTGAGGGGGAAGGTAATCCATACGAACACTGATAACTCTAATGGTTCCAGGGTGAAGTTCGTTAGGGCGTGCCCGCATCATCCCATGTCTTGCCATCCAATCCATGTTGCCGTGATAGCCCAAATCTAACCAGCGCTGCAATTGAGCTTCGTGTTGTGAAAGATCGACATCGGTGATCCCCACTTTTTGAAAGCCGAGTTCCTGCCCCCACAGTTTGATTTTTTGAGCGAGTTCTTGGTAGTTCATGCTAGATGGCTAATTAGATAAGAATGATGGTTAAATTCTAGCATGGCTTTGGGTTGAGATTCAGCAGCTTGGTGTGAGTATGGAAGATTTGGATTTTTTTAACTCATTAACTGTTTATTTTTGACACTTTGTTTAGAATTTAGCGTCAATATATAGAATAATAGCGGTTTTGAGCTATTGCCTCTTTTTATCGACTCAGTTTACTATTTTCTATCCTGGTTCTGAGTTCCAGCGTATGCAGTTTCGCACTATTTTTGATCACGGATAACGAACATTTATGACGACTAAGCAAGCCATATTAATTGATGAAGCGGCCACGATTGAACTAGGCTCGAAATTGGCAAAAATTTGCTCTCAGCAAACCACTATTTACTTACATGGTGACTTAGGTGCTGGCAAAACGACTTTTAGCCGTGGTTTTGTTCGTGCATTGGGGCATGAAGGTAATGTGAAAAGCCCAACTTATACTTTGGTTGAGCCTTATCAATTAGCAGACTGGCAGGTATATCATTTTGATTTATATCGCCTAGCTGATCCTGAAGAGCTCGAGTTTATGGGGATTCGTGATTATTTTACCCCTGATGCCATTTGTTTAGTTGAGTGGCCTGAGAAAGGGTATGGCCTATTACCACTAGCCGATCTGGATATTGAATTACGTTATCTTGATGAGCAACGTCAAGTTGTCATAACTGCAAATAATGACTACGGACAATCTTTATTAAGTAAGTTGGAATTGTGTTGAAGTATTCTCATTTTCGAGCACTGTGTTTGCTCCTGACATGTTGGTTTGGTGTTGCTTTTGCTGCGACAGCCAATACTTTGGATAGTATTCGTGTTTGGCCATCACCACATGATACGCGTGTTGTGATGGACATGGGTACTGAGCCTCAATATAGCTATTTTACTTTGACTAGCCCAAACCGTTTGGTGGTGGATCTTAAGCAAACTCAGCTTAAGACCAAGTTACCGGTCTTGGTCAAAGACAGCCCAGTGTTAACTAAAATTCGTAAAAGTAGCCCTGCCGACGCTTCAAGCTACCGTTTAGTGTTTGAATTAAAATCAAAGCAAGACGCTGAAATTTTCAAATTAGCGCCTACCGCAGATGGACAATATGGTCATCGTTTAGTCATTGACTTTAAACATGAAGGTGGCAGCTCGGCTTCTTCTAATACTTCATCTTCTTCCGAGACTAAGTTGCCAGCACCGATTCCTACTACAACGTCTAAATCAGCAACTAAGATAGTGGTTGCTATTGACCCTGGCCATGGTGGCGAAGATCCTGGTTCGATTGGTCCAACACGTAAATATGAAAAACATATTACTCTTGCAATAGCAAAGAAAGTTGCCGATCAGCTGAATCGTACATCCAATATTCATGCAGTACTGACTCGTACTGGTGATTACTATGTGAATTTGAATAAACGTTCTGAAATAGCACGTAAAAATAAGTCGTTACTATTGGTTTCTATCCATGCAGATAGTTACACCACACCTGGCCCTCGTGGTGCTTCTGTGTTTGTACTGAGTACTCGTCGCGCTAATACTGAAATTGGTCGTTGGGTGGTAAAGAAAGAGGAGCAGTCTGAATTGTTAGGCGGCGGCGGTATTTTATTGTCGAAGAACAGTAATGATAAAAACGTTAGCCAAACAGTATTGGATTTGCAATTTAGTCACTCGCAAACTGAAGGTAATAAGCTTGCTTTAAAGGTTATTCAGGAGCTAAGACAAGTGACTCGCATGCATACTTCTAAGCCGGTTTATGCCAGCTTGGCGGTACTAAAGTCACCGGATATTCCTTCTATTTTGGTGGAGACGGGCTTTATTTCTAACCCACAAGAAGAAAAGTTATTAGTACAAAACTACCACCAAAATCAGTTAGCGAGTGCCATTTCAAAGGCTGTAGTGCAATATTTTAAAGATAATCCACCTGAAGGCATGATTGTGGTTAATCATCCATCAGGTACTACTCATAAAGTGAAAAGTGGCGAATCTTTATCGGTCATTGCCAGCAATTATGGTACGACGACAGCAAACTTAAAAAGCTGGAATAATTTAAAAAGTTCGACGGTTTATGTCGGCCAAGAGTTGAAAGTTGCTTCACCAAGTGCCACATCAAGCAGTAGTTCAGCTCCAGCTGCGATCTCTAATAGCGACCATATGACGACTTACGTAGTTAAAAACGGGGATTATTTAGGTAAGATTGCTGAGAAGTATTCGGTATCTGTGAACAGTATTAAGCAGCAAAATAATATGCGTTCGAATACTTTGAAGGTGGGACAAACATTAAAAATCCCTGTGTCGAGCAAACCGAAGAGCATCACTTATCAAGTTCAACGAGGTGATTTCCTCGGTAAAATCGCTGATAAGTATGGTGTCAGTGTGGCTGATATACGTAAAGCCAATAATTTACGTTCAGACAGTTTAGCAGTGGGGCAAAAGCTGACAATTCCACAATCATAATCAATTCAATGGTGCAGTAGCGTTATGGCAATAAAAATTTTACCAGCTCGATTAGCGAACCAAATTGCAGCCGGTGAAGTGGTTGAACGTCCTGCATCGGTCGTTAAAGAATTAGTGGAAAACAGTATCGACTCGGGGGCAACTCGAATCGATGTGGATATTGAAAAAGGTGGCAGCAAACTGATCCGTGTACGAGATAACGGTTCAGGAATTGAAAAAGACGAACTCGGTCTTGCGCTTAGCCGTCATGCAACTTCGAAAATTCACTCACTAGATGATCTGGAAGCTATCTTGAGTCTGGGGTTTCGTGGGGAAGCGCTTGCGAGTATCAGCTCGGTTTCACGTCTTACGTTAACATCACGTACCGCCACACAATCGGAAGCCTGGTCTGCTTATGCCGAAGGGCGAGACATGGCGGTGCAATTGACACCTGCCGCTCACCCAGTAGGAACGACAGTGGAAGTCGTGGATCTGTTTTTTAATACACCGGCACGCCGAAAATTCCTTCGCACTGAAAAAACGGAATTTACTCATATTGATGAGCTCCTTAAACGCATTGCGCTAAGTTGTTTTTCCGTGTCTATTACTTTAAGACACAACGGAAAAGTGGTGCGTCAATATCGAGCCGCAAAAACAGATATCCAAATTGAAAAACGAGTATCAGCTGTTTGTGGAAGTGGTTTTATGGAGCATGCTGTCAAAATTGAACTGGCTCATGATGATCTGAAATTACATGGCTGGATCACCACGCCGGATGGTGCTCGGAGCCAAAGCGATCTGCAATATTGCTACGTTAATGGCCGTATGATGCGTGATAAGTTAATTAATCATGCAATACGCCAAAGTTATGAGAATACGTTGCGCCCCGAGCAATTTGCCACTTATGTTCTGTTTATTGAAGTCGACCCGCACCAAGTGGATGTCAATGTGCATCCAGCCAAACACGAAGTTCGTTTTCATCAAGCTCGCTTAGTGCATGATTTTATTTACCAAGCCTTAAGTGACGCCTTGGCGCAAAGTATTGATTTGATCCCAGCTTCTGTTTCTCAGTCGGCTTATGCAACACCCAACACGAGTCAATTCTCAGAGCATTCGATACAAGAACGCGCCCGTGAATCATCGCCTAGAGACTATTCAGGAGAAAAAGCATGGGATGCCTCTCGTCATACAAGCAAAGGCCATTCATCAGTAAGTAAAGGACGCTATTCTGCACCATCGCCAGCCTCTTCTGTTGTGCAAAAAAGGCAAACGGAAGCTTACCGCTCTTTATTTGAACCGATGACGGTGGACAGTGATGAGAAGCTTGAGCCGATAGATAATCAACCTGCAGAGCAGTCTTCTCAACAAACATCTTCGCTGCTAACCGTAGATTCGCTCGGTAAATCATTGGCAGTGATCCAAGATGTGTATTTACTGATGCAAAATTCGCAAGGCTGTCATTTGATAGATCTTGTTAAAGCTGAAGCCATTAAAATTCAAGGTCAATTTCAAGGTGCCGAAACGCTTCCTTTAAAAGCACAGCCTTTACTTATCCCCCTTAATATACCGATGTTGAAAGAAGATATTGAAGTGATTCAATCTCATCAAGCCGTGTTACAACAGCTTGGCATAGACTTACAGACAAAGAGTAAAGCCAGCGTTATGGTGATGGGAGTCCCTCAACCTTTAAGGCAACAAAATTTGCAGCAGCTGATCCCAGCTTTATTGGCCGAGCTAAAAAACCAGCCGAATGTGAATTTAGGCTTGATCACACAATGGTTAACCCGCAAGATCGCTGTGAGTAAGCCGAGTTACCGTTTATCGGAAGCGATTCAATTGGTATCAGAGCTGGAACAAATATGGGGTAATCAGCTACCTTTCGCTGATTTTAACTGGATCTGCCCCGTCGATTTTTCTCAAACAATACTGGCATTGAAATCATGACATCAACACAACCTCTCGCTTTATTCCTAATGGGGCCAACGGCATCAGGTAAAACCGATCTCGCGATACGTTTACGCCAACATTACCCTGTTGAAATTATTAGTGTTGATTCGGCATTGATTTATAAAGGTATGGATATTGGTACGGCCAAACCGGATGCCGAAGAGCAAGCCTTAGCACCGCACCGCTTGATTGATATTCTTGATCCTAGTGAGTCGTATTCAGCAGCGGACTTTCGTCGTGATGCTTTACAGCAGATGGAAGAGATTGTGGCGGCAGGAAAAATTCCATTATTGGTCGGTGGTACCATGCTGTATTACAAAGCTTTATTAGAAGGTTTGTCGCCATTGCCAGCGGCTGATCCTGAAATACGTCAGAAAATTGAAAAAGAAGCACAACAAAAAGGTTGGGAAGTCTTGCATCAAGAATTGGCAGGTATTGATCCTGTTTCCGCTGAACGTATTCATCCCAATGATCCTCAGCGTTTATCTCGAGCCTTAGAAGTGTTCCGAATTTCAGGAAAAACGTTGACTGAGTTGACGGAACAAAAAGGCGAACCATTGCCTTATGAGGTGAAACAGTTTGCCATTATGCCAAAAGAACGCTCCGAGCTTCATCGCCGTATTGAGTTACGATTTGAAAAAATGATCGCTGCTGGCTTTGAACAAGAAGTCATCAATTTACGTAATCGAGGTGATCTACATCTTGATCTGCCATCTATTCGTTGCGTTGGCTATCGTCAGATGTGGGAATATCTGGATGGGAATGGTACATTGGAAGACGCTGTGTTTCGTGGTGTGTGTGCTACGCGTCAATTGGCAAAGCGACAAATTACTTGGTTACGCAGTTGGAACGATTTGACTTGGCTAGATAGTGAAGATATTGATTCTGCCTTTACTATCGTTTCATGCCAAATCGAAGCATATTGTCGTTAACTCGATAAGGTATAGCGCTAAATACCGGGATTTCTGAACAGTATGAGTATCTCAACTCGCATCTTGAAGTTACTTGGGTATATACTGTAATTGAGTTTAAAACTCTCAATGATTTCAAGGCAGAAATCATTGATATTTATACCCAAATAATCGGGTATAAAAGAATCTTTAGCAGTCGGATGAATTCATTCGTTAATGCGTTACTTATTTAACTTGACGGCTTGCGCAAGTTTTTAAGAACTGGCACTGCTTTTTTGTGTAAGTACTTTTGATTTTCTACGGTAAGTCTCCTTTGGAAATGGTAGAGAGCTAAAGTTAGCTAAAAAATAAAATAAACAACAAAATAAGGAATATAAAATGGCTAAAGGGCAATCTTTACAAGACCCATTCTTGAATGCATTACGTCGTGAACGTATCCCAGTATCAATTTACCTTGTGAATGGAATTAAGCTACAAGGTCAAATTGAATCATTTGATCAATTTGTGATCTTGCTGAAAAACACTGTTAACCAAATGGTTTATAAACATGCGATCTCAACGGTTGTTCCGGCTCGTGCAGTGAGCCATCACACTGCGGAATCGCGTCCACAAACTGAACGTTCGGAGCGTTCTCAATCAGAGAATTCTGAAGATTAATAACTTTCAGCGAATTTTTATCAATTATTGTCAACAACGATTAAGGAGCGGACTGCTTGTTTGACCGTTATGAAGCCGGTGAGCAGGCTGTACTTGTTCATGTCAACTTCACACAAGAAGGTGAGTGGGAAGATCTCAGCGAATTTGAAATGCTGGTGTCTTCCGCTGGCGTCACATCGCTACAGGTTGTAACAGGTAGCCGCCAATCTCCACATACGAAATATTATGTTGGAACCGGTAAAGCACAAGAAATCGCCGATACAGTGAAAGCTGTAGGTGCGGAAATCGTGATATTCAATCATGCGCTAACACCTGCTCAAGAAAGAAACTTAGAGTATTTATGCCAATGTCGTGTACTGGACCGTACTGGTCTAATCCTCGATATTTTTGCTCAGCGTGCCCGAACTCATGAAGGTAAGTTACAAGTAGAGTTGGCGCAGTTGCGTCACCTATCTACTCGTCTGATCCGTGGTTGGACACACTTAGAAAGACAAAAAGGCGGGATCGGTTTACGGGGGCCTGGTGAGACTCAGCTAGAAACGGATAGACGCTTATTACGTGAACGTATTAAGGCGATTTTGCGTCGATTAGCGAAAGTCGCCAAGCAACGTGAGCAAGGGCGTAAAGCGCGTCAGCGTGCGGAAATCCCAACGATTTCTCTTGTTGGTTATACCAATGCGGGTAAATCGACACTGTTTAACCGTATTACGGAAGCCGGAGTTTATGCGGCGGATCAACTGTTCGCCACCTTGGATCCAACATTGAGAAAAATAGAGTTGGATGATGTTGGTCCTGCTATTTTGGCTGATACGGTTGGTTTTATTCGACACTTACCACACGACTTAGTCGCAGCATTTAAAGCCACTTTGCAAGAAACGCAAGAGGCTGACATTTTGTTACATGTTGTAGATGCAAGTGATGACCGTTTTCGTGAGAATATCCATGCGGTAAACGAAGTTCTTGAAGAGATCGATGCACATGAAGTTCCGTCACTGTTAGTGATGAACAAGATTGATAACATGGACGATCAGAAACCAAGAATAGAGCGTGATGACGAGGGGAATCCGCGTACTGTTTGGGTTTCGGCAATGGAAGGGCAAGGCATTGACTTGCTGTTTACGGCATTAACCGAACGATTAGCAAGCCAAATTGTTCAATATCGATTGTGTATTTCACCGATGCATCAAGGCAGAATGCGCAGTTTATTCTTCCAAATGAATGCCATTCAAGCTGAAGAGTACGATGAGCAAGGCAATTTGTTGATTGATATTCGAATGCAGCAAGTTGATTGGTCACGATTAGCGAAAAGAGAAGGGGCAGTGTTGATGGACTTTATCGTCAAAGACATCACTGCTACAGTATAACGTCATATCTATACGATGGAGCTTTCTAATGGCGTGGAATGAGCCTGGAAATAACAACGACAACAATGGACGCGATAATGACCCGTGGGGTAATAAAAATAATCGCGGCGGTCGTGAACAAGGTCCACCTGATTTGGATGAGGTATTCAACAAACTCAGCCAAAAATTAGGCGGCAAGTTTGGTAAAAAAGGTGGCGGTAAAGGGCCATCTTTTGGCGGTGGTGGTGCAATGGGCTTCGGCGCAATTGCGATTATTGCCATTTTGATTTGGGTTTTCTCTGGTTTCTATACCATTGGGGAAGCCGAGCGTGGCGTGGTGTTACGTTTAGGTAAATATGAGCGTATGGTTGATCCTGGCCTTAACTGGCGTCCTCGTTTTATTGACGAAGTCACTCCAGTAAACGTACAGGCGATTCGTTCATTACGCGCATCGGGTTTAATGTTAACCAAAGATGAAAACGTAGTAACGGTTGAAATGGGCGTTCAGTACCGCGTTTCTGATCCTTACAAATACCTTTACCAAGTGACCAATGCAGATGATAGTTTACGTCAAGCAACGGATTCTGCACTGCGTGCCGTGATTGGTGATTCTTTAATGGATAGTATTTTGACAAGTGGTCGTCAGGCTATTCGTCAAGAAACAGAAAAAACGCTTAATCAAATCATCGATAAATATGATATGGGTCTAACGGTGGTTGATGTGAACTTCCAGTCTTCACGTCCACCTGAGCAAGTAAAAGATGCATTTGATGATGCGATTGCAGCACGAGAAGATGAAGAGCGTTTCATCCGTGAAGCTGAAGCGTACAAAAATGAAATTTTGCCAAAAGCAACCGGTCGTGCTGAGCGTTTGAAGAAAGAAGCTCAAGGTTATACAGAGCGCACAGTTAATGAGGCGTTAGGTCAAGTAGCTCAATTTGAGAAACTATTGCCTGAGTATAAAGCTGCGCCAGATGTGACTCGTAACCGTTTGTACTTAGATGCGATGGAAAAAGTTTATACCAACAGCTCGAAAGTACTGATTGATTCAGATTCTTCAGGCAATATGCTTTATTTACCAATCGATAAGCTAGTGTCAGAATCTAAAAAATCGCAGAGCACGACGACACGTTCGCAAGATAAAAACCAGCCAACTTATGATGGAATTCAATTGGATCAGCAAAATACGAATGACACACAAGATGACTCAACTTCAACCTCAACACGTCAAGGGAGATTCTAAGCATGCGTAAGTTAATGATCCCTTTAGTTGCGATTCTGATTGTTGTGACTTTAATGTCTGTGTTTGTTATCCCTGAGGGAGAGCGAGGCATAGTGATTCGTTTTGGCCGAGTGCTGAAAGATACTAATGATGTATCTAAAATTTACCCACCGGGTCTGCACGTTAAAATGCCATTTTTCGATAGCGTGAAAACGTTAGATGCTCGTATCCAAACTATGGATGGCCGCTCTGACCGTTTCGTGACTTCAGAGAAAAAAGACGTCATCATCGACAGCTACGTGAAGTGGCGCATCAGTGATTTCGGCCAATACTACTTGGCAACAGGTGGTGGTAATATCTTAACGGCTGAGACCTTACTTGAACGCAAGGTGACGGACGTACTACGTTCAGAAATCGGTTCACGTGAAATCAAGCAAATTGTTTCAGGTCCTAGTAGCGATATTGTCGCTGTAGATAGCATTCAAGAAAGCGAAGTGATTCCTGAATCAGCCAAAGAAGCACTTGAGGTTGAAGGTGAGCGTGATCAAATCATGCAAGATGTGTTAGAGGATACTCGTGGCAGTGCGATGACAGACTTGGGTGTAGATATTGTTGATTTCCGTATGAAGAAAATCAACCTACCTGATGAAATCAGTGAATCTATCTATCGCCGTATGCGTGCTGAGCGTGAGTCTGTTGCGCGTAAACACCGCTCTCAAGGTCGAGAAAAAGCGGAAATCATTCGAGCTCAAGCCGAGCTAGAAGTGGCGACAATTTTGGCGGAAGCAGATAAGACTGCACGTGTAACACGTGGTGAAGCGGATGCAAAAGCGGCGTCTATTTACTCAGGAGCTTACAAGCAAGATCCTGAGTTTTATGGATTCCTTCGTTCACTAAAAGCGTATGAGAAATCATTCAGCAATAAGAGTGATTTGCTTGTGTTGGATCCTAAGAGTGATTTCTTTAAGTACATGAATGATAGTCATGGACAAACTTCAAAATAATTGAAGTGGAAGTTACTATTTAAAGGCCCCACGGGGCCTTTTTTATTGATCGTCGCTTTTGAGTAAGGCGCAAATTGTTGAGATATAAGATGAATGAATTAATTATTGCATTGGGGTTGTTGCTGATCTTTGAAGGCATTGGGCCAGCTTTATTTCCAAAAGCATGGCGAGAAATGATCAGCCAAATTGCTCAACAACCTGAAAATCAGCTGAAAAAAATCGGTACGGGTTTGATTTTGGTCGGCGCTGTTATTGTTTTATGGATGCATTACTGATTTCCTAACATCTTGTGTCATTTGTGATTTTTATCCAGTAACGAAATTTGCATAAAAAATCATCGAAAAAAGGACTGCAAGAACCTATGTGGGTGTGCTAGAATCCTTTTTTAACTAGCAGGCAGACTTGTAAAAATGGGAAATAACGTAGTCGTTCTGGGCACCCAATGGGGTGACGAAGGTAAAGGTAAAATTGTTGACCTTTTAACTGAAGATGCAAAATATGTGGTTCGCTACCAAGGCGGTCATAACGCAGGCCACACTCTCGTCATTGACGGTGAAAAAACCGTACTTCACTTAATTCCATCAGGTATCTTACGCGACAATGTAAAATGCATTATCGGTAACGGCGTAGTGCTTTCACCTGACGCTTTATTAAATGAAATGAAACCGCTTGAAGAGCGTGGTATTCCAGTTCGCGAACGCCTATACATTTCTGAAGCTTGTCCTCTAATTCTTCCTTATCATATTGCTTTAGATCAGGCTCGTGAGCTTGCTCGTGGTAAAAAAGCAATTGGTACAACTGGCCGTGGTATCGGTCCAGCATACGAAGATAAAGTATCTCGTCGTGGCCTACGTGTTGGCGACTTATTCGATATGGAATCTTTTGCTGAGAAGCTTAAAGAAGTGATGGAATTCCACAACTTCCAACTTGTGAACTTCTACAAAGCTGAAGCAGTAAGCTACGAAGAAGTGCTAGAGCAAGCAAAAGGTTACGCAGACCTACTGACTTCTCTTGTTATTGATGTAACGGATGAGCTAGACGCTGCTCGTAAACGTGGTGATAAAATCATGTTTGAAGGCGCGCAAGGTACGCTTCTTGACATCGACCATGGTACTTACCCATATGTAACCTCTTCTAACACAACCGCTGGTGGTGTTGCGGCAGGTTCTGGTTTTGGCCCTCGTCATATTGGTTACATTCTAGGTATCGCTAAAGCGTACTGTACTCGTGTAGGTTCTGGTCCATTCCCAACGGAATTATACGACGGCTTAGACAAACAAGATCCAGTCGGTAAACACCTAGGTACTGTTGGCCACGAGTTTGGCGCAACAACTGGTCGTTTACGTCGTACCGGTTGGTTTGATGCGGTAGCAATGCGTCGCGCAATCCAAATTAACTCAATTTCTGGTTTCTGCTTAACTAAGCTTGATGTACTTGATGGCTTAGAAGAAATTAAGATTTGTACTGGCTACCAAATGGAAGATGGCAGCGTTGCTGAAGTCTCTCCAATGGCTGCTGATGCATTCGAAAAAGCTACACCAATTTATGAAACCATGCCTGGTTGGTCTGAAAATACTTTCGGTGCTAAATCAATCGATGCGCTTCCACAAGCCGCACTTGATTACATCAAACGTATTGAAGAGCTGACTGGTGTGCCAGTTGATATTATTTCAACCGGTCCTGATCGTAACGAGACTATCATCAAGGTTCATCCATTTAACGCTTAATGGTGAATATTGTTAAAGCTCTTACTAAAAAGCCGACGTAATGTCGGCTTTTTTCATGCTTGTAAGCGAGTGATGATACTAAAGCACTTTATGAGGACCAAAACATTCATAGTGAATATTGGCTTCAGGAACATGTTTGTCAATTAACTGTGAAGCGACAAATTGCATGAACTCGATAGGACCACACAAGTAGAAATCCGTTGCTATCCAATCAATTGAATTCACATCATTTAAATTCATAAAGCCGTGTTTATCTTTGTACCAAGTTTGTTGAGTTAAGTTCTCTTGCTGTTCTGCATAATCAGAAATAATTTGAGAGAAAGCGTGACGTTCAACATTATCGGCAGCATGTAGCCAATGAATATTGGCACTGTGCGTCTCTTTGATACTTTCTAAGATAGCTAGCATTGGAGTTAAGCCTACACCTGCAGAAATTAAAGCAACGGGTTTGTTATTCTCAGTGTTAAAGAAAAAATCACCAGCCGGGACTGCTAGTTGGACCGTATCACCGACTTGTATTTCATTGTGTAGATGATTGGATGCAATGCCATTATCTTCACGTTTGACAGAGATGCGATAAGTTTTTCCATTAGGTGCATCCGATAAGCTATATTGTCTGATTTCTTGGTTTTCAAGTTTGTCTGAGTTGAGGTAAATACCTAAGTACTGTCCAGGTTTGTAACTGACCACCGCTTTCTTATCAATTGGTTCAAAAATAAAGCTAGTAATAACGCTACTTTCAACTGTTTTTTCGATTACTTTGAACTCACGAGTTCCTCGCCAGCCACCTTGCTGCTGTTCATTCGCTTGATAAATTTCTTCTTCACGATTAATAAATACTTGTGCCAACAAGCCGTATGCTTCAGCCCAAGCATCTAAAACTTCTTGCCCTGGGCTCATGAGCTCATCAATGGTCGCTAAAAGATGTGTACCTACGATTTGATATTGTTCTGCAGTGATATTGAAGCTTGTGTGCTTATGAGCAATTTTTTCAACTACAGGCAATAAAACTTCAATGTTATCTATGTTGGCAGCGTAACCATAAACGGCGTTAAATAAAGCTTCACGTTGACGACCTGTATTTTGATGCGTCAAATTAAAGATATCTTTTAGTTCAGGATGGTGATTAAACATCCTATTGTAGAAATGGGCGGTTAGTGTTGGGCCTGCTTGAGCAATCAAAGGAGCAGTGGATTTGACGATTTCAATAGTATTTTGGCTTAACATGTTCACACCCTTTATAAGTTGTATTTAATATGCATCTTTTAAAGTGGTATTATAAATGTATCTTTTAAGCAGTCAACTATTTATACTTTTTAACTAGGCCATAAAATTTTGGAGATAACATGCAGCTAACATCTTTTACTGATTACGGTTTAAGATCATTATTCTTTTTAGCCGCTTTGCCTAATGGTGAATTAAGTAGTATCAGAGTTGTTAGTGAGCGATTTAATGTTCCTAAAAACCATCTTATTAAAGTCATTAATAAATTATCTCAACTTGGTTACATTAAAGCGATAAGAGGTAAAAATGGTGGGATTTGCCTTGGTAAAGCAGCAAAAGACATTATATTAGGTGAAGTTATTCGGGACTTAGAGCCTCTTGTGCTTATCGATTGCTCTGAGAAATCTTGCCATATAACCTCTGCTTGTCGTTTAAAAAAGGCCTTAGCTATTGCCAAGGAAGCCTTTTTATCGGAACTAGATAAATATAGCGTCGCAGATATGTTAGAAAGTAATGACGAACTTATTATGCTGCTACGCCCGGACTAATTTTCACAAATTCAAAGCATTTCTGTAGCTTAGTCTTAGTCTCGGATATACTGAAGGCTACACTTTGCTCACATAAGCAGGTACGCCATGTCTGAACATCATCACATTGATCCTTTCGCCGCTCGCGAATCTGAAAAATATGATAACCCTATTCCAAGCCGTGAATTTATTCTCGATTTTCTAAAACAAGCCAATGTGCCGATGAATCGTAATGATTTGTTTGAAGCACTTCACCTTAAAGGCGAGGAAGAATATGAAGGCTTACGTCGCCGACTTCGTGCGATGGAGCGAGATGGCGAGTTGGTCTTTACTCGTCGTCAATGTTACGCGTTGCCAGAGAAGATCGATTTGATTAAAGGCACAGTGATTGGGCACCGTGATGGCTTTGGCTGGGTACGCCCAGAAGGCAGTGCCGGCAAAGATAATGATGTGTTATTGCCACACCATCAAATGCGCACCGTCATCCATGGTGATTATGTACTGGTTCAACCAAACGGTACCGATAAGCGTGGCCGCAAAGAAGGGCGCTTGGTGCGTATTTTGGAAGCGCGCAAAACCAATTTAGTCGGTCGCTTTTTCTTAGAAGATGGCCATGCATTTGTGGTGCCGGATGATTCACGCATCAGCCAAGATATTTTGATCCCAGATGAATTTCGCGCGGGTGCTCGTATGGGCAACGTAGTTGTGGTGGAGTTGACCGCTCGTGCAACGCGTTCTCGCGGCATGATGGGTAAGATTGTTGAAGTACTGGGTGAAAATATGGCACCGGGTATGGAAATTAAGATCGCGATTCATACCCATCAAATCCCGGATGAATGGCCAGAGGCGGTTGAAAAGCAAGTGGCCCATCTCAGTGAGGAAGTACCAGAAGAAGCCAAAGAAGGCCGCGTTGATTTGCGCGACTTGCCTTTAGTCACGATTGATGGTGAAGATGCTCGTGATTTTGATGATGCTGTGTATTGCCAAGCGAAAAAAGGTGGTGGTTGGCGTTTATGGGTCGCGATTGCTGATGTGAGCTATTACGTTCGACCAAATAGCGCTTTAGATAAAGAAGCGATTAACCGCGGAAACTCAGTCTACTTCCCATCGCAAGTGGTGCCTATGCTGCCGGAAGTGCTGTCAAACGGTTTGTGTTCGCTCAACCCGCAAGTTGATCGCCTGTGTATGGTATGTGAAATGACCATCTCTGCCAGCGGTAAGCTTTCGGGCTATAAGCACTATGAAGCGGTGATGAATTCCCATGCGCGTTTAACTTACAACAAAGTCGCTGCCATTCTTGAAGGTGATGAAGAACTGCGTGAGCGTTACCATGCGTTAGTGCCAGATTTGGAAGAATTGCACAACATGTACAACGTGCTCAAAGTAGCGCGAGAGCAGCGCGGGGCAATTGAGTTTGAAACCGTTGAAACGAAATTCATCTTTAATGAATTCCGTAAAATCGATCGCATTGAGCCCGTCATTCGTAATGATGCGCATAAGATCATCGAAGAATGTATGATCCTAGCTAACATTGCTTCTGCTTCTTTAGTGGAAAAAGCCAAAGAAGCGGCGTTATATCGAATTCATGAAACTCCGGGAGAAGAACGCTTAACAGGCTTTAAAGATTTCTTAGCGGAGTTAGGTTTGAGCCTAAATGGTGGTCTTGAGCCGTCTCCTACAGACTATGCGCAATTAATGCATCAAATTGGTGAGCGTCCTGATAAAGAGTTAATTCAGACCATGCTGTTGCGTTCGATGAAACAAGCAATTTATAGCCCAGATAATGCCGGTCACTTTGGTTTGGCATTAAAACGCTATGCTCACTTTACGTCGCCGATTCGTCGTTATCCTGATTTATTACTGCACCGTGCGATTAAGTATTTGATTGCAAAGCAAAACGGTGTCAATACCGATCGTTGGACTCCAACCGGTGGTTACCATTATTCATTTGATGATATGGATTACTACGGTGAGCAGTGTTCGATGACCGAACGTCGTGCCGATGATGCGACGCGTGATGTGTCTGATTGGCTCAAATGTGAATACATGCAAGATCATGTCGGAGAAGAAATGGAAGGGGTGATTGCTAACGTCACCGGTTTTGGTTTCTTTGTTCGCTTGAGTGAATTGCATATCGACGGATTAGTCCATATTTCATCGCTTGCCAATGATTATTATCAGTTCGATCCTATTGGACAGCGTCTGGTTGGTGAGAGCTCTGGTTTGATTTATCGTCTAGGCGACACAGTCTCGGTTAAAGTGCTGGCGGTGAATCTTGATGAACGTCAAATCGATTTTGAAGTGGTCGGCACTACTCGCCAACCGAGAGGCAAAGGTAAAACCGCTAAGAAGCGTGCTGCCAATGCAGACAAAAAAGCCGCAACCAAGAAAAAACAAGCGGTCAAAGCCAATAAGCCGGGTCAGAAAGCTAAGCCATTGGTTGAACCCACTAAACGCCCTGATGGTAGTAATGAGTCGGGCAAAGGCAAGAAGAAACGCACTAAATCAAAGTCGAGTGCTGCAGGAAAGCCAGGAACAAAGCCGAAGCGCAGTAAACCTTCGGCCAAAAAACGTGCAAAAGCGAAACAAGTAAAATGACTGATATAGAGCATGCGCTCGCAAGGTCAGTCTTTCAAAGTAAGTCTCTAAGGTAAACAATGAGTAACGAATTTATTTTTGGCATTCATGCCATCAACGCCGTATTAGATAAAGATCCGGCACGTATTGTTGAAGCGTTTGTTCTAAACGGTCGTCAAGATGATCGCTTAATGCCAGTATTACAACAACTGCAGCAATATGGCGTATCAATTCAGCAAATGAACCGTAAAACATTAGATGCGAAAGCGAATGGAGCTAACCACCAAGGGATCATTGCTAAAGTAAAACCCGCTAAAGCACTGAATGAGCATGATCTCGATAGCATTATCGCGCAGTGTGAAGCGAAAGGTCAGCAACCGCTTTTATTGGTGTTGGATGGCGTAACTGATCCACATAACTTAGGCGCTTGTTTGCGTAATGCTGATGCGGCCGGTGTGGCGGCGGTAATTGTGCCGAAAGATAAATCTGCCCCATTAACCGGAACCGTAAGTAAAGTAGCCTGTGGTGCTGCAGAAACAGTCCCGTTTGTTCGTGTTACTAACTTGGCTCGTACCATGCGTGCGCTACAAGAAAAAGGTATTTGGTTTGTCGGCACGGCAGGTGAAGCCACTCACGATATTTACCAAGCGAAATTAACGGGCCCACTGGCGATTGTCATGGGGGCAGAAGGCGATGGCATGCGTCGTTTAACCCGTGAAACCTGTGATGATTTAATCAAGATCCCAATGGCGGGCAGTGTGTCGAGCTTAAACGTTTCAGTGGCATCTGGGATTTGTTTGTTTGAAGCGGTGCGTCAGCGTTTAGGCTAAAGCTAGAAGCGAGATACGGGGACGCTGCGCTCGATATCCGAAAAGCGATATCGTTTATCGGTATTCGAGCGCGTTGTTTCTCGTGGCTCGGAGCGAACTCGCACCCCGTAACCGCTTTTGCTATTACCCGCAACTCGAAGCGAAGCGCACTCGGCTCTCGAAACAATCTTTTGCTCTTCCTCGCAGTAATCTTTTTGCTTGCCTATTTTATCGACGTCTTATACAATCCGCCCCCTGTGAAATCTCGGCCTTTTATATTTTCGTTCCTTGCTTCCTCCGGATGGCCGAGCCAATGTGGAAGCTAATAATCCGTAAGGAGCAACCGATGCGTCATTACGAAATCGTATTCATGGTGCACCCTGATCAAAGCGAGCAAGTTGCTGGCATGATCGAGCGTTACACTAACACTATCACTGAAGCTGGCGGTACTATCCACCGTTTAGAAGATTGGGGCCGTCGTCAAATGGCTTACCCAATCAACAAATTGCACAAAGCACACTACGTTCTAATGAACGTTGAGTCTGAGCAAGCTGTGATTGATGAGTTAGAAACTGCTTTCCGTTTCAACGATGCAGTTCTACGTAACATGATCATGCGCACTAAATCTGCAGTGACTGAACAATCTATCATGATGAAAGCACGTGAAGAGCGCGCACCTCGTCGTGAAGAGCGTTCTGAAGCTAAGTCAGAAGAAGCAGCAGCTGAGTAATTAATTGATGACCAATCGATTGGAGTTAAGCGGCACTGTCGTCAAAGCTCCGGTTAGAAGCCTAAGTCCTGCGGGCATTGCCCATTGCCATTTTAGTATTGAGCACCGTTCGACAGTACAAGAAGCGAGTTTACCGAGACAAGTTTATTGTCGCATGCAGGTGGTCGTGAGTGGGCAAGGGTCACAACATATCACTCAACATTTAGTTTTAGGCAGTCAAATTAAGGCAAGCGGTTTTGTCGCTTACCATACCGGCCGAAATGGTTTAGGAAAATTAGTTTTGCATGCCGACAACATTACTCAAATTTAAGATCAGGAGATAGCCCATGGCTCGTTTCTTCCGTCGTCGTAAATTCTGCCGTTTCACTGCAGAAGGCGTACAAGAGATTGATTACAAAGATGTAGCAACTCTTAAAAATTACATCACTGAAGCTGGTAAAATTGTACCTAGCCGTATCACTGGCACAAGTGCTAAATATCAGCGTCAACTAGCTCGCGCTATCAAGCGTTCTCGCTACCTAGCACTTCTTCCATACACTGACAAACATCAGTAATTGGCAGCAGTTTAATTAAGTTTAAGAGGACTAAGATAATGCAAGTTATTCTACTTGATAAAATCGGTAACCTAGGCAACCTTGGCGACCAAGTTAACGTTAAATCTGGCTACGCTCGTAACTTCCTTATCCCACAAGGTAAAGCAGTTATGGCTACTAAAGCTAACGTTGAAGTTTTCGAAGCACGTCGCGCTGAACTAGAAGCTAAAGTTGCTGAGCAACTAGCTGCTGCACAAGCTCGTGCTGAGAAAGTTAACGCACTAGAAGCAGTTGTAATCGCTTCTAAAGCGGGTGACGAAGGTAAACTATTTGGTTCTATCGGTACTCGTGATATCGCTGATGCAGTTACTGCAGCAGGCGTTGAAATTGCTAAGAGCGAAGTTCGTCTTCCTGAAGGCGCTCTACGTACAACTGGCGAGTTTGAAATCAGCATCCAACTTCACTCTGAAGTATTCGCTGAAGTTAAACTTCAAGTTGTTGCTGCTGACTAATCATCAGCATCAAAGCACAATAAAAAAGCCGACCTCGTGTCGGTTTTTTTATATCTGAATAATGGAAAATGCTAGACGTGATAGCGGGAAGTATCACGTTGATTTTAAGGAAGTTAGGCACCGAAAAGTGCGCTGTTTTCGGTATTGAGTGACTTTTAGTTATTCACAGCTGAAGCTATTTAGGCGAGTACAAAATATTGATGGTAATGGTGCTGTCTGTTTTGCTTAAGTTGTTAGGCACGCGGCTTAAATGTTGACGTGACTGCGCGATCTTAAGCGCCACATCTTCAGTGATGTTATTGATAATGCTAATTTCGGTGTCAATACGTGTATTACTTGAACCACTCACCACCGTGCCATCGAAGTTAAATGATGTGCTATCAAACGGTTTCCATTTTGCGGTTAAATTGGCTCGAATGATCGGCTCATCGACATTTTCCGGGAAGATCGGATCGTCATCATCGATTTCATCTGTGTTCGGTTCTTGATAGCGGTAACCTGGACCGAGCTCGGTTTCTATCGTGAGAGTATCTGTGTTGGTCACCTGATAACCTAAACCAGTAGAGAAGGTGTAATCATGAAAATAAGAACTGTATTTAGAGTCTATTCCTTTGAAACTACCGTAAATATACATCTTAGGGCTGATCTTATAGTCACTTTGTAGTTGATAGCTTTGCTTTCTATCGTCTTCTTCACCGTCTTCATTTTTCATGTAAATTTTCACTTCACCGCTGTTTCTTAAGCGGCCAGAAATATAATCCAGTGCTAAGCGAGCATTTAAAGAACGCTCGTCTTCATTACCTTGTTCTGAACGATAACCAAATTCAATTTCAGGTAACCAGCTTGATGTGCTTGGTGGCTCACTGTCTTCTTCCACCTTTATTTTTTTTGGTTCAACTGGCTCATCATTTTTCTCGTTACCATCTTCATCCTCTTCTAAAAGCTCGGCGATTAACTCTTCATCCACACCGTCTTCATCAACATTCGATTTATTTTCTGGTGTCGCTTCGCTTTTCGTTGTGTTTTGATTTTCAGAGGTTTCAGAGGTTTCAGAGGTTTCAGTAGTTGGCGCTGAAGTGTCGCTATTATTGTCAGTGGCAGGTTGTTCAAAATATAAAGCGTTATCATCTGAGGTTTCAGGTGCGTCAGAGCTTTCCGTCTGAGTATCGTCAGACAGATTATTATCAGTTTGCGTATCATCCTTGGTTGTAGCGGCCGCACTTTCAGCTTGTGAGTTATCAGTATCCTCACTGGATACCGTTGTTTCACTGTAAGTTTGCTGGCTTAACAATAAAAACAAGAGCGGCAATAGGCGTTTTTGCACTAAGAATAATACCTCAATAAAATCACTGCGAGTGATGATAACGTATGTATAAAAATTGCCGTCATCATACCGTTAATTTTTTTCTAATTCGATAGTGTTAGAGTAAATCAGAACATTTCGAATACCTTGAAGTTAGCGCAATAGACGAGATTCATGGCTATCATATTGAAGAAGCTTGGGTATAATGATGAGCTCAAATTTTCAAGTAAGTGGTTCCTATGGCAGATAATATCCCCCGAAAAAAATCAGATGCACAAGTCGATGCCCTAAAAGTCCCACCTCATTCCCTTGAAGCCGAACAGTCGGTTTTAGGTGGTTTATTACTTGATAATGAACGTTGGGATTCAATTGCGGGTAAAGTGGTCGAAAAAGACTTTTATAGCCGACCTCATCGTCTGATTTATGCGGCAATCAAATCCATTTTAGAAAACAGTCAGCCACTGGATTTAATTACCCTTTCTGAGTATTTAGAACAGCGTGAAGAGCTGGAATCTGTTGGTGGTTTTGCTTATTTAGCTGACTTGGCCAAAAACACTCCAAGTGCAGCCAACATCAACGCTTATGCTGATATTGTCAGTGAACGTGCGCTGGTGCGCAACCTGATAGGAGTGGCAAATGAAATTGCCGATGCGGGTTATGATCCACAAGGTCGCAGTTCAGCCGATTTGCTTGATATGGCTGAGAGTAAAGTGTTTGCGATTGCCGAAGAACGCACGACCGAAAATGAAGGCCCACAGAGCGTTGATAACATTTTAGAAAAAACCTTAGAGCGCATCGAAGAGCTTTATAAAACGCCACAAGATGGTGTGACTGGTGTATCAACTGGCTTCACTGACTTGAATAAGAAGACTGCTGGTCTACAAGGTTCAGATTTGATTATTGTCGCGGCTCGTCCATCGATGGGTAAAACCACGTTTGCCATGAACTTGTGTGAAAACGCCGCGATGGATCAAGATAAACCGGTACTGATCTTCTCGCTAGAGATGCCAGCAGAACAAATCATGATGCGTATGCTGGCTTCTCTTTCTCGAGTTGACCAAACCAAGATCCGTACTGGTCAGTTGGATGATGAAGATTGGGCTCGTATTTCATCGACCATGGGTATTCTGATGCAAAAGAAGAATATGTATATCGATGACAGCTCAGGCTTAACCCCAACCGAATTACGCTCTCGTGCCCGTCGAATTGCGCGTGAAACCGGCGGGTTATCCATGATCATGGTCGACTACTTGCAGTTAATGCGAGTGCCGGGTCTACAAGATAACCGTACGTTAGAAATCTCTGAAATTTCTCGATCATTAAAAGCATTGGCGAAAGAGCTGAATGTGCCGGTGGTTGCACTTTCTCAGCTTAACCGTTCATTGGAGCAACGTGCCGATAAGCGTCCTATTAACTCGGACTTGCGCGAATCGGGGGCGATCGAGCAGGATGCCGACTTAATCATGTTTATTTATCGTGATGAAGTGTATCACCCAGACAGCGCCCTCAAAGGCATTGCCGAAATCATTATAGGTAAGCAACGTAATGGCCCGATTGGTTCGGTTCGTTTGACTTTCCAAGGGCAGTTCTCTCGCTTTGATAATTACGCAGGCCCGGCGTTTGATGATGAATAAATAACCTGAAAAGTAGGCTGTCATATGGCCTACTTTTTCTGTCTCTGGCTTATATTTTTTACTTAGGATATATCGATGAAGCCCACTTTGGCTGCTACAGCTTGCGTTAACTTAGCTGCTTTGCGTCACAACCTTGCTCAAATCAAACAAACTGCGGCCAAAAGTAAAATTACTACCATAGTGAAAGCCAACGGTTACGGTCATGGGGCTGTACCGGTTGCGCTAGCGCTCGAAAGTGAGTCAGACAGTTTTGGGGTGGCCCGCTTAGAAGAGGCATTAGAACTACGCAGTGCCGGGATCAGTAAGCCGATTTTATTACTAGAAGGCTTTTATGCCGATTCAGACTTGCCGATTTTACAAGCCAATAATTTGCACACCGCTGTACATTGTTTGGAGCAACTAGAAGCCCTTGAGCAAGCCCAATTATCTTCTCCAATAAAAGTCTGGGTAAAAATTGATACAGGCATGCATCGTTTAGGGGTTCGTCCTGAGCAAATACCAGAGTTTATTTCTCGACTTCATGCCTGCCCCAATGTCGAAAAGCCGCTACGCTTTATTAGTCATTTTGGGTGTGCCGATGAACTGGAAAATCCGATCACGATGCAGCAAATCAGTGTGTTTACAGAACTGGCTGAATCGGGATGTGAGCGCTCTATTGCTGCCTCATCGGGCATTCTAGCTTGGCCTGATAGTCATTTAGAGTGGGTTCGTCCGGGGATCATCTTATATGGCGTGTCTCCATTTTCAGATAAGACCGCGCAATCCATGGGCTATCAACCAGTGATGACGCTGAAATCGCAGCTTATTGCAGTGCGAGAAGTGAAAGCGGGCGAAAGTGTCGGTTATGGTGCGACGTGGACTGCGAAGCAAGATACTAAAATTGGTGTGATTGCGATGGGCTATGGCGATGGCTATCCACGTACCGCGCCAAATGGCACGCCGGTTATCATCAATGGACGTCGGGTTCCCCTTGCAGGCCGTGTTTCAATGGACATGCTGACGGTTGATTTAGGAGCCAATAGCCAAGATAAGGTGGGAGATAAAGCCATTTTGTGGGGAGAGGGATTACCCGCAGAAGAAGTGGCTCAGCACATTGGTACTATTGCGTATGAGCTGGTCACTAAGTTGACTGGCCGTGTTGAGATGGTTTATCTCAATGAGCAAGTTTAATTCATAGCAAAGAGAGCCCTATTAATGCTGGGACGTTTTACTCCACGACTGATCTTGAATGCATGCTTGGGGCTGCTTGGTTTGTATACCACTCAGGTGTTCTCTGAACCAGATATTAAATTGCCTCAGCCCACTCAAGAAGCGCGCGTTACTGATACAAGCTCATCGGATAAAGGAGCTATGTCGGATAAAGGAGCTACGGATGAGGAAAATACCAATAACACGAAAGATGAACAAATTGACTCTTGGTATTCCGATTTTAAAGTGGTGCCCTTTGGCTTTGTGTCCGATTCTATCGGCAACTCTATCGGTGCAGCAGGATTGTTAAAAGGGGCGGGCCAACCACAGGCGGCTTTGTTAGGTACTGGTTTTGTGTCGGATAAAGGCAGTTATGTGAGCTATTTGGGAGGGTATAATTACCAACTCAGTGAACGCTGGTTGGTGGATGCGGACGCTTATCTTGCCCAATTTAAAGATTACAATTACTACCTAGGTGCCGCCACGAGCAATGATTCTGAGTTTGATGATTACATTGAAACCGATGGCCGTGAATCTCGTCTACAGGCCAAATTTCGTTATGTGCTTCCTCTTGGGTTAGGTAAAGAAAAAGCCGCTCAAGCCGGTTACGCTCCTCGTCGTGAAATCACAGGAATGACGCCATGGGACAGTGGCGTGACAACGCTAGGTATTACACCCTTTTATAAAACTCGTAAGCTGGACGATATCAGTGTCGATGAAGCGGAGTCGACCTGGGGCGCTATTTTCAGTTTAGATTGGGATAACCGAGACAGCACTCGCAATACCACCCGCGGTTCACATACTATTTTCAATTATACCTACGCGCCAGAGCTAGGAAATGACGAATCATGGAGTACGTGGGAGTTTCAGAATAGCCAGTACTTTGACATTGGTTCTTTAGGCAATCTTTTTAATAAACAAGTGATCGCGTTTGATTTTTATACTGCAGGGACACCAAGTTGGAATCAAGGTGACAATGGTGAGCATCGTCCGCCAGAATACGCAGGTGTTCGCTTAGGTGGCTTGTATCGCCAGCGTGGATTTTCTTCTGGTCGTTTCACAGGACAGGCTGCGATTAACTATAGTTTAGAGTACCGTGTGATGCCAGATTGGCAGCCATTGCAACATTGGCCCGTGTTCGATTGGTATAACGTGCCATGGTGGCAATGGGTGCTCTTTACCGATGTTGGTCGAGTCGCAGATGATTATGATTTGTCTGAGTTGCATGATGATATGCAAGTTAGTTATGGCGGTGCAGTACGTTTTCAGGTTGAGGGCGTGGTGGTACGTGCTGAAATGGCATGGGGTGATGAAGAAAGCCTATTTCGTGTAATGGTCAATCAGCCATTTTGATTCACCTCAGCTGTGGATAAGAGTGACTTCTAGTTATCCGCAGTTGAGGTTGATTAGGTATTTGATCACTTGTGACTTTTATTTAAACTGATATAACGCAATATAGATCACATAAATCATTGCCATAATTATCTTCACAACCAGTGATTGAAAAAATTTTTGAGTTTAGTCGAGTGTTCGACTGAGCTTGTTTTGTATCGGGGGCAGGCAATTAACCTTGAGTGGTTTTTGTTTGAGTCAATTTCATAGACATACCAGGAATGAATCATGTTGAAAAATATTAACCCAACAACAACGCCAGCATGGAAAGCGTTGACTGAGCATTTTGAATCAGCACAAGACATGGAAATGGCTGAGTTGTTCGCGCAAGATGCGGATCGTTTTAATCAATTTTCTGCTAAGTTCGGTTCAGATATCTTAGTCGACTACTCTAAGAACTTGTTGAACAAAGAAACATTGACCCATCTTTTCGCATTAGCTGAGCAAACTGAATTAAAATCTGCCATTCAAGCGATGTTTGCGGGTGACAAGATCAACCAAACAGAAGGCCGTGCGGTACTGCACACGGCACTTCGTAACCGCAGCAACACGCCAGTCATGGTTGATGGTGTTGATGTGATGCCTGGTGTTAACGCTGTTCTGGCTAAAATGGAAAGCTTCACCAACCGTATCGTATCGGGTGAGTGGAAAGGTTACACAGGTAAAGAAATCACGGATGTGGTGAACATTGGTATTGGTGGTTCTGACCTAGGTCCATTCATGGTGTCTGAAGCGTTAGCGGCTTACAAAACGCGTTTGAACATGCACTTTGTTTCTAACGTTGATGGTACTCATATTGCCGAAACCTTGAAGAACCTAAATCCAGAAACCACGTTATTCTTAGTGGCGTCTAAAACCTTCACCACGCAAGAGACTATGACCAACGCACACACAGCGCGTGATTGGTTCCTAGCAACGGCAAGCGACTCTGCACACGTGGCGAAACACTTTGCAGCGCTTTCAACCAATGCGAAATCGGTGTCTGAATTTGGCATTGATACTGACAACATGTTCGAATTCTGGGACTGGGTTGGCGGTCGTTACTCTCTATGGTCTGCCATCGGTCTTTCTATCTCTCTTGCGGTAGGTTTTGATAACTTTATTGAGTTATTGGAAGGTGCGCATGAGATGGACAAGCACTTCGCAAATACTGAATTTGAACACAACATTCCTGTTATCTTGGCGTTGATTGGTATTTGGTACAACAACTTCCACGGTGCGGAATCAGAAGCGATTCTACCGTATGATCAGTACTTACACCGTTTTGCTGCGTACTTCCAACAAGGCAACATGGAATCAAATGGTAAGTACGTTGATCGCAACGGTGAAGCGGTGGATTACCAAACAGGCCCAATCATTTGGGGTGAACCAGGTACGAATGGTCAGCATGCCTTCTATCAATTGATCCACCAAGGCACTAAGTTGATCCCTTGTGATTTCATTGCACCAGCAATCAGCCACAACCAAGTGGGCGATCATCATCAGAAATTGATGTCGAACTTCTTTGCTCAAACGGAAGCCTTAGCGTTTGGTAAATCAAAAGAGCAAGTTGAAGCTGAATTTGCTGCAGCCGGTAAAACCGCTGAAGAAGTAAAAGATCTTGTGAACTTCAAAGTGTTTGAAGGTAACCGCCCAACTAACTCAATCTTAGTGAAGCAAATTACGCCAAAAACACTCGGTAGCCTAATTGCAATGTACGAGCACAAAATCTTCGTACAAGGTGTGATTTGGAATATCTTTAGCTTTGACCAATGGGGCGTAGAGCTTGGTAAGCAACTGGCTAACCAAATTCTTCCTGAGCTTGCAGACAGCAAAGCGGTTGACTCACACGACAGTTCAACCAATGGCCTAATCAATGCGTTTAAAGCGTTTAAAGCCTAATCTTTATCATTGAGATAAAAACAAAAAGAGAAGCTAGCAAAATGTTAGCTTCTCTTTTTTATATCACAGTAATTGACGTCGCAGTCAGCAAAGCTGAAGCGTCAATTACGAAGGTAGAAGGTTATTTTTGCGCACGCTCGTACGATTCTAAGATCTCTTTACGTGCTGCTTCAACGTCTTCCCAACCGTCTACTTTTACCCATTTGCCCGCTTCAAGATCTTTGTAACGCTCGAAGAAATGCGTGATTTGCGATTTCAAAAGTTCAGGTACATCGTTGATGTCTTGGATATGATCGTATTCTTTTGATAGTTTGCTGTGCGGAACGGCGATCACTTTAGCATCTTCACCAGACTCATCCGTCATTTTTAATACGCCAACTGGGCGACAACGAATCACTGAACCAGGCATTAGCGGGAATGGTGTTGGTACTAATACGTCTACCGGATCACCATCTAGTGATAGTGTGTGGTTCACGTAACCATAGTTACATGGGTAGAACATAGGTGCAGACATAAAACGGTCCACAAATACTGCGCCGCTGTCTTTATCAACTTCGTATTTGATTGGATCCGCGTTAGCAGGGATTTCGATTACGACGTATAGGTCATCTGGTAGTGATTTACCAGCAGGAACATTGTTCAAGCTCATGAGGCTTCCTTTCTCGGTTTGAATTGAATAAAGGTTGAATTGAAATTAACCGCCTGATTATAACGTGACTTGTAAAGGGGTTGTAAAGGTTTTGAGCTAAATTAGCGACTAGAATAAAAAAACGATAACAAACAAACTTGTTATCGCTTTTATTAAATGGGCTTAACTGGTCAATTGACCCTCAAAGTATCGCTTAATTCTTCCTAATATGTCTCTAATCTTCAGGGTAAAGCGACAAAAAGCTTTCGACTTTATCAACCATAGTGGGTGAGCCGACGATGAAAGGCACACGTTGGTGCAGTTCCGTTGGTTTTAAATCCATTATACGATTCTTACCGTCAGTGGCTTTACCACCTGCTTGCTCCATCAAAAACGCCATTGGGTTGCATTCATACAATAAGCGCAGCTTACCGTTTGGATGACTCTGAGTGCTTGGGTATAGGTAGATACCGCCTTTGAGCAGATTGCGGTGGAAGTCTGCTACAAGTGAACCAATATAGCGGGAAGTATAAGGACGTTTTTCTTCTGGCACGTTCTCTTGGCAATATTTGATGTACTTTTTGATACCGGTTGGGAAGCGAATGTAGTTACCCTCGTTGATGGAATAAATCGTACCGGTTTCAGGAATGGTCATGTTCTCATGGGATAAACAAAAGACGCCCAGTGATGGATCATAAGTGAAGCCATGAACACCGTTACCTGTGGTGTACACCAACATAGTCGATGAGCCGTAAATGATGTAACCAGCGGCCACTTGCTTATGACCCGGTTGTAAGAAATCTTCTTCGGTTGGCGCACTGCCAATTGGTGAAACACGGCGATAAATCGAGAAGATGGTACCAACAGACACATTCACATCGATATTGGATGAACCATCGAGTGGATCCATTAACACCACGTATTTGGCGTTCTTATTGAGATCTTTATTAAACGCGACCGCTTCATCTTCTTCTTCACTGGCTACGCCACACACTTGATCGCGCGCTTCCAATGCGGCTTTGAATTTTTCGTTGGCATAGAGATCGAGTTTTTGTTGTTCCTCACCTTGCACATTTTCAGCCCCAACGGAGCCAGTGATATCCACTAAACCAGCTTTATTAATCTCACGGTTAACAATTTTGGCGGCTAATTTGATGGAACCCAGTAATGAAGACAAATCACCACTGGCGTGCGGGAAATGGTGCTGATTTTCAACAATAAACTCACCAAGAGTGCGCATGTTCGACATGATTATTCCTTTTAAAAGTGTCGTTAGGCAGAGCAAAGCTAAATAGTGCCTTTTCAATCAAGGCGTAGGTGATTGTAAAGTGACAAACTTTTTAATGGTAATGAAGTAACTTGTGAAATTTCACAAATGTGACTTTCATTTATTTGAAGTTTTATTGATTCGAAGCGAGTAGGCAGGGGGCATTACATTGTTGTGATGAGGTAAAACTTATTCATTTCCCCTTAAAATTACCGATTTTATCCATACTTTTCCCTGAGTTTACGGTACTATCTGCCATAATTTTTTCCAATTCAAACGCCTCAAACTTAATGGGGCAGGAACCTCAGTTATGCATATTCATATTCTTGGTATTTGTGGCACATTCATGGGAGGCGCTGCCGTATTAGCGCGTCAATTAGGACATAAAGTCACCGGTTGTGACGCCAATGTTTATCCACCAATGAGTACATTGCTCGAATCTCAAGGTATTGAAATTATTGAAGGCTTTGATCCTAGTCAGCTTGATCCTGCACCAGACTTAGTCGTGATTGGTAATGCTATGAGCCGCGGCAACCCATGCGTGGAATATGTATTAAATAACAATCTGAAATACACCTCCGGCCCGCAATGGTTGCAAGAATTCTTGTTGCATGATCGTTGGGTGCTTGCGGTTTCTGGTACTCACGGTAAAACCACCACTTCAAGTATGCTGTCTTGGATCTTAGAAGATTGTGGTTATGCGCCCGGTTTTCTGGTTGGCGGCGTATTAGGTAACTTCGGTGTGTCTGCTCGTTTAGGTGAAAGCATGTTTTTTGTGGTGGAAGCGGACGAATATGACAGTGCTTTTTTCGATAAGCGTTCTAAGTTTGTGCATTACCACCCACGCACGTTAGTCATGAACAATCTTGAATTTGACCATGCGGATATTTTTGACGATCTAGAAGCAATCAAACGCCAATTCCACCATTTAGTCCGTACGGTTCCTGGTAATGGGCGCATCTTAGTGCCAGCGAATGATGATGGTCTCACGGATGTGATCAAGCGTGGTTGTTGGAGTGAGCTTGAGCACATTGGTGATGATGGTCATTGGAAAGCAGAAAAGATTCAAAAAGATGGCAGTCACTTTACTGTGTTCTTAGATGGTCAGTTACAAGGCGAAGTTAAATGGGACTTGGTTGGCGAGCATAATGTGAATAATGCTTTGATGGCGATTGCCGCTGCGCGTCATGTTGGCGTAACTCCGGATTTGGCCTGTGAAGCCTTAGGTAAATTCATTAATACTAAACGCCGCCTAGAGCTAAAAGGCGAAGTAAATGGCGTGAAAGTGTATGACGATTTTGCTCATCACCCAACCGCGATTGATCTGACGTTAGAAGGCTTACGTAATAAAGTGGGCGACAGTAAAATTATTGCCGTGTTTGAACCTCGCTCTAGCACTATGAAAATGGGCGTACATAAACACACATTAGCCGCAGCCTTTAAACATGCCGATGAAGTGTGTCTGTATCAGCCAAATAACATTAAGTGGAACGTGCAAGATGTGGCGGATCAATGTGCTCAGCCAAGTTATGTTGATGACAATATTGATAACTTTGTGGCGCATATCGTGGCTCAAGCGCAAACGGGCGATCAAATCTTAGTGATGAGTAATGGTGGCTTTGAAGGCATACATGGCAAATTACTCACCGCGTTAGAAGCGAAGCAGTAATCACCATCATTCAGTAATCTTAGCTGCGGATAAGTAAAAAGATCATAGTAGGCAAAAAGATCATGATGATCTTTTTACTGTTAAAGGTATAGGAGCATGGTATGACTCAAGTTGCAGATAAACGAATTACCTTAGCGTTCACTGGCGCTTCAGGTGCACCTTATGGGTTACGCTTACTGGAATGTTTGCTTGCTGCCGACTATACCGTGTATCTGTTGATTTCCTCGGCGGCTAGAGTGGTGATGGCAACTGAGCATGATTTAAAGCTACCTAGCGGACCTGATGCCGCTCAAAAAGCGTTAGTTGAACACTTATATTGTGACAGCGATAAATTGGTCGTGTGTGGCAAAGAAGATTGGTTTTCACCAGTGGCTTCTGGCTCTGCGGCGCCGAAAAAAATGGTGGTATGCCCATGTTCGGCTGGCAGTGTCGCATCGATTGCCCACGGCATATCGGATAACTTAATTGAACGTGCTGCGGATGTGGTGATGAAAGAGCGTGGCCAGTTGCTGCTGGTGGTGCGTGAAACGCCATTCTCAACGCTGCACTTAGAAAACATGCATAAGTTGTCGCAAATGGGCGTCACTATTATGCCTGCCGCGCCGGGGTTTTATCATCAACCGAAAACCATCGACGATCTGGTTGATTTTATGGTGGCGCGTATTTTAGATCACCTTGGCATTGAGCAGGGGCTGGTGCCACGTTGGGGTTATGATCAGCGTAATGAATAAAACTCATCGCGTTGATTGATCATCTCTGACTATATTGTATACAATCTACACGACTCATCGGGGTGCGAGTTTATACGCAGTAATTTGTGTAAAAACTGGCTGAGATAACACCCGTGACCTGAACCAGATAATGCTGGCGTAGGAAATGAGTGAAGCTAGCCTTCCTTTTTCTTGTGCCGCTCACTAAAAAGGATGCTTATAGTGAACTTCACATCGAAATCTTTTACGCTACTGGCGTTGTCATGCGCTGCCGTGTTTACTTCTTCTGTCATGGCAGCAGAAAAGCCCACGCTCACCGTTTATACCTACGATTCTTTCACTTCTGATTGGGGCCCGGGCCCGAAAATCAAAACGGCATTTGAAGCTCAATGCGGCTGTAATCTGAATTTTGTTGCACTTGATGATGGCGGCTCGGTGTTGAGTCGAATTCGTATGGAAGGCTCGACCACCAAAGCGGATGTGGTTTTGGGTTTAAACAACAATATTATGGCGCAAGCACAAGCGACGGGTTTACTGGCAAAGCACGATGTTGATACCTCCAAAGTGACGATTCCTGGTGGTTGGAATAACGATTATTTTGTGCCATTTGATTATGGCTATTTCGCGTTTGTGTACGATAAAACCAAAATGAAGAACCCGCCGAAAAGCATGAAAGAGCTGGTGGAGCGTGATGATTTCAATATCATTTATCAAGATCCACGCACCTCAATCACAGGGCAAGGTTTATTGTTGTGGGTAAAAGATGTCTATGGCGATGACGCCGCTCAGGCTTGGAAACAAATCGCGAAGAAGACGGTCACGGTAAGCAAAGGTTGGTCGGACTCTTATCCTATGTTCTTAAAAGGCGAGAGTGATATGGTGCTCTCTTACAGTACCTCTCCGGCTTACCACATCATTGCTGAAAATGATCCCAACTACGCAGCGGCTGACTTTGCTGAAGGTCAATATGCACAAATTGAACTTGCCGCTAAGTTAAAAAGCTCAAAACACCAAAAACTTGCTGATGAGTTTATGCAGTTTATTTTGAGTGATGATTTCCAATCGGTGATGGCGACAGGCAACTGGATGTATCCGGTGACCGACATTGAATTGCCAAAAGGTTATGAGCAATTAACCGTACCGAGCAAAATGTTGTCGCTGGATCCTGAAGTGGTTGCCAAACAGTTGAAAAGCTGGACTCGCGAATGGCAAATGGCACTTTCGGAATAATGTCTAAGTTGATTGGTCATTAGAATGAGCGGTAATAAAGTGCGTGAGGTCGGGCGCTAACATGGTCAATATTCAGGTACCTAAATTAGGTATTGTCGTGGCATCGGCTATTGGCCTGTTCGTGGTATCGACCGTGGTGGCATTGATTCATCATGCCCCGACACTCAATATGGGTTGGATTTTATCTGATCCTTATTACCGCCACATTACCTTCTTTAGTTTTTACCAAGCGTCGTTATCGATGCTACTCAGTGTGGGGTTGGCCATTCCTGTCGCCCATGCGCTTTCGAGGCGAGAGTTTTTTGGTAAATCTATACTGCTGAAATTGTTTGCTTCCACTTTAGTACTACCAGTATTAGTCGGCGTATTTGGTATTGTAGCTATCTTGGGCAATAGTGGTTTAGTGGCACAACTGTTCCGATTCTTCGACAGTCAGCTCCCATTTTCTATCTATGGTTTAAGTGGCATCTTGGTCGCCCATGTCTTTTTTAATTTGCCTTACGCGAGTCGATTGTTATTGCATGCTTTGGAATCGATTCCTAATGAGCAGCATAAATTGTGTGCGCATTTAGGCATGACCGGTTGGCAAAAGTTTCGACAAGTCGAATGGCCGAGAATGAGGCAGCAACTTCCGCAAATTGCTGGCCTTGTGTTTATGTTGTGCTTCACCAGTTTCTCAACCGTAATGGCACTTGGCGGTGGCCCCAAATCCACCACTATTGAACTTGCGATTTATCAGGCGATTAAGTTTGATTTTGATTTACAGGCCGGTGCGATTTTGGCGCTGTGGCAAATGCTGCTGTGTGGTGGGTTAAGCCTGCTGTTATTAAAGCTGACTAAAACCTTACCAACTTCCGATGCGGCCAGTCATCAACGTTATGCTTTTTTTATTGATAGCTCAAAAGCGAAATGGTGGGATGCGTTTTGGATTGTTTCAGCGGCGATCTTGGTGTTGCCGCCGTTAATGATGGTGGTGGGACAAGGGTTAAATCCTCGCTCCTTTGCGGTATTGCAAGATGAGAAATTTTGGCATGCTTTGAGTGCATCGGTACAAATTGCCACGCTTGCCAGCTGTTTGGCGTTATTACTCGGCATGGCGATTTTATTGACCAGTCGAGCTTGGCACTTAAAAGGTCAATCGAGTCGCGCGGGTAAAGTAGAATTAATGGGCACTATTATTTTGGTCACGCCAGGTATTGTGCTCAGTACGGGGCTGTTTTTGCTGTTACGTGAGCGGGTTGATGTGTTCAGTTTGGCATTTTGGGTTGTGGTGGTGATCAATAGCTTAATGGGGTTGCCATACATCATTAAAACCTTGAGTCAGCCAATGTTGCAGACGGCGCAGCAATATCACTCTCTTTGTCAAAGTTTAGGCATGGCAGGCTGGAACCGTTTTCGTTTGGTGGAATGGCGAGCGTTAAATAAAACCATCGCACATGCGTTTTCGATTTGTTTCATGTTTTCTATGGGCGATCTGAGTGCGATCGCTTTATTTGGCAGCCAATCTTTAACGACGTTGCCTTTGTATTTATTCCAATTGTTAGGCAGCTATCAAATTCAGGCCGCGGCCATGGTCGCCCTTTGTTTATTACTGTTTAGCCTGTTGTGTTTTGTGCTTATCGAACGTGTCTTTAAACGTGGTAGTCAATAATGAAAAAAGGGTGTGAACAAAGCGCTATCGCTGTCTCTTTAGACCAAGTGCAGTATGAATATCAAAATGAATGTTTTGAATTTGAACTGCAACTTCCCGCAGGCGCTATCATGGCTTTGATGGGAGCGAGCGGCTCTGGAAAGTCGACATTACTGAGTTTGGTCGCCGGTTTCATTGAGCCAAGCCAGGGGCAGATTTTGGTCAATGGCGATAATGTTGTTGGGCGAGCGCCACATCAGCGTCCAGTCGCCATGCTATTTCAAGAGCATAATTTATTTACCCATTTAACCGTCAGGCAAAATATTGGCTTGGGTTTACATCCGGGGCTAAAACTTACGGCGGAGCAGCAGCAATTAGTGCAGCAAGCTGCGCAGCAAGTTGGAATCGAAGAATTACTCGAACGTTTGCCAGAGCAGTTATCGGGCGGGCAAAGACAGCGTGTCGCATTGGCACGTTGTTTTGTTCAGCCACATACCATTTGGTTATTGGATGAGCCATTTTCGGCGCTCGATCCTGTACTGCGCGAGGATATGTTGCGGTTGGTTGCTAAGCTCGCTGAGCAGCGAAAATTGACAGTGTTAATGGTGACCCACCATATTAGCGATGCCAAAATGATTGCCAGTCATTTTGCCTTTATGCAGCAAGGGCGAGTCAGTGAAGTCGGGGAAATGGAAACCTTGAATCCAGCGCATGAAAATGAAGCGCTGCAAGCTTTTTTGCAAGCGGGAGGCATCACCGGCTAGAATTTCAAGACCAACAGACCAACTCTATTTGTGTGAGAGTGATTCTGATTTAACACGCTTAAAGTCAACGTAGTAACAAAGTGCTGAGTAGAACATTAACGCATAGCCCAGCACTTCGGTCCCTTCTTCGGCAACGTTTTTCACTGCTCGCACGAACTCATCACCCAGTAATCCTTCCCAAAGGCTGCCCATACCAAATAAACGTGAAAATATCAGCAAGACCGCTAATCCCACCATCATGGAACTGTTGTTTTTATCTTGCGCGTGTTGGCTTAATCCTGCGACGGTTTTTTCTTTATCTGTGAGTGCAAAGCGAATCGCTGAAGCGGCGACGACCAAGGCTGGCACGACCCAGAATCCGTGATAAATCAGATCAAATAGGGCATCGAGTTCACGAATCAATAAACAAGCAAAAAAGCCTGCAATTAATACGTAAGCATGGCGAACATCTGGGTTATTTTTAGCAATAGAGGCGAATAAACAGGTGGCAATGAATAACATGCCTTCTTGTAAAAACTCAGTGAGCGAGATTTCGCCTAAATTGTTATTAAAATAAAAAATGTCGACGCGAATACAAATAACAGGCAAAGCAACAACTACGGCAAGAACTAGAAAGCGTAACACTGAGCGTTTAATGACAAGGACGTTTTGATGATTTTGCATTATGGAAACCCACTTGTGATGAGTGTATGTGGTTTATCTATAGTATGGTGACCTAGATCACATAACTCAAGTTTGAACAAGCCGGTGATACTAATGTCATCTTTAGATGAGAGCTAGTATCATTTTGAACTAAGCGTATTTCTTTTAATTCTAACCGTTTGATATTTTATCAATTTGTGATTATCTCTTTCTTGTTCGCTCATATTTAATCGCTAGTGTTTGTTAGTTCTTGTTTAATAGCCATAGCTTGTTTAATAGCTATTGATAGATAGCTTTGTTCAATAAAGACAAAACGGGCATCAAAGCCCGTTTTTAAGTGGTTGAAAGTTAATATTTTCGGCTACAAGTTTTCCTCTGCAAACTCGGCCAAGCGGCTGCGTACCACGCCGTTTAAGTGAATGTTGGCGCTACCTTCAAAGTTTTTAAAGCGCTCCACTATATAAGTTAACCCCGATGTAACCGGCGTTAAGTAGGTGGAGTCAATCTGCGCTAAGTTACCGGAGCAGACGATTTTGGTGCCTTCACCACAGCGGGTAATGATGGTTTTTATTTGTGAAGCGGTCAGGTTTTGACACTCATCGAGCAATACAAAGGCGTTTTGAATCGAACGTCCGCGCATAAAGTTGATCGACTTGAACTGAATATTGGCTTTATCGCAAATGTATTTGAGTGAGCCTTCCGTGCAATGATCGTTTTTATGCAGTGCTTCGAGTGTATCGGTAATCGCCGCCAGCCAAGGCATCATCTTTTCTTCTTCGGTGCCGGGTAAGAAACCAATGGCTTCCCCTATATCTGGCGTATTACGTGTGACGATGATCTTATCGAACATTTTCTTCTCTATCGTCATTTCCAGTGCCGCGGCCATGGCGAGCATGGTTTTACCACTACCGGCGGCACCAGTTAAAATTACTAAGTCGATGCTTGGGTCGAGCAGGGCATCCATCGCCATGCCTTGATAAATATTTTTTGGATAGATATCCCAGGCATGACGATGCAATAAACGCTCTCGGCTGAGATCGCGAATTTTGGCGTTGTGCGGGTGCAATTCCTCAACACGGCCTGCAAAATCGGTATCTTCATCAATTAAATATTGGTTGATGAAGGTAGGCTCGAGCCCTTCGCGGTCGACGGTATGAAAGGTTTTGCTGCCAACGGTTTGGCTTTCTACTTGTTGGAAGTTATCCCAAAAGCTGCCTTCATATTGAGTGAAGCCTTTAGTGAGGTATTGCACATCATCAATTAATTGGTCTGTGCGGTAGTCTTCAACATATTGAACGCCGGCCCCTTTGGCACGAAGTCGCATATTGATGTCTTTGGTGATCAACACCACTTCGCGTTCAGGGTGCTGCTTTTGTAGGGCAAGAACGCCATTGAGAATACGATTATCTCCGGCTTTATCAGCAAAAGCCTTATCACTTTCTTGCACATCGTAATCAGCCAAAATTGAGATAGCACCGGAAGTTTGGTGCTCATGCCCAAAGGGAATACCTTGAGATATTTCTTCTGGTGTCGCGTCATGAAAAATGGCTTCTAATGCTCGTATCGCCACCCTGGCATCACGAGCAACATCGCGTTTACTGTCTTTGATTCGGTCGAGTTCTTCTAACACCGTCATTGGGATGACAACATCGTGTTCTTGGAAGGAATAAATGGCGTGAGGTTCATGTAAAAGGATGTTGGTGTCTAGGACAAACAACTTGCGAAGGCTGTTATCTTGTGAGGTACGGCTGGTCAGCGTTTTTTCATTCGCGCCCATAGCGTCTCCTTGATTCCGCGATGCGGAAAGCTAGCAATGTTTGATTGCCAGGCTGCAAGAGGAACGTCCTATCCCTCTTATGCTATCGAGTGTGTCGGTAGCGTGCAGCTACATAACGATCAAACCCTAAGTGTTAACGCGAAATAATAAGGTTTAACTTCGTGTCTTACCCTAGCTAACCCTAGTTATTATTTCTACGCTCAGTTTAAGTATAGAAAGATTTTTACTTTCTTCTCTACCATACCTCTCAAATATTGACACTTTTATGTCAGCGGAAAAAATTAGGCGATTTCAGGATGATAAATTCCTATCTATCCAGTAAAATAATCCGCTTTTTACGGGGTGAGTAAGAGCGTCTCTTTCTCATTTTTTGAACAAAATAGGGCCGTAAACCTTTACCCTTGTAAACGACAATCACACCTTGAAGTTACTTGGGGATAAACTAGATTTCATAAAGACAGATTCATAAGGTAGTCGATTACATGGCATTTGCGTTAGGTCAGCGTTGGATTAGTGATACAGAAAGCGATTTAGGATTAGGGACAGTAGTGGAGTTGGATGCTCGCACTGTGACTTTGATGTTTGCTGCTTCTGAAGAAAACCGTTTATATGCACGCAATGATGCGCCCATTACTCGTGTTGTTTTTAATGTGGGTGATGTGATTGAAAGCCAAGATGGCTGGTCATTAAAAGTAGAGCGAGTGGATGTTCAAAATGACGTATTAACTTACGTTGGCACTCGCCAAGATACAGAAGAAAGCGATGTCGCCTTACGTGAAATTTTCTTAAATCACCAAATTCGCTTTAATAAACCTCAAGATAAAATGTTCGCCGGTCAAATTGATCGTATGGACAATTTCGTGTTGCGCTATAACGCCCTAACCAATCAATACCAGCAACATAAAAGCCCAATGCGTGGTTTATGTGGCATGCGCGCAGGTTTGATCCCACATCAGCTGTACATTGCCCATGAAGTAGGTCGTCGCCACGCACCTCGTGTGTTATTGGCCGATGAAGTTGGCCTAGGTAAAACCATTGAAGCGGGCATGATTATTCACCAGCAAGTGCTGACTGGTCGCTCTGAGCGAATTCTCATTGTGGTGCCTGAAACCTTGCAGCATCAGTGGCTGGTGGAAATGATGCGCCGTTTCAACTTGCATTTTTCTGTGTTCGATGAAGAGCGTTGTCTAGAATCGCAAGCGGATGCACTCAACCCATTTGATACTCAGCAATATGTGCTCTGTTCACTGGATTTCTTAAAGAAAAACGAAAAACGCTACCATCAAGCGCTGGCGGCGGATTGGGATCTGTTGGTGGTGGATGAAGCGCATCACTTAGAGTGGAGTGTGGATGCACCGAGCCGTGAATATGAAATGGTGGAAGGTTTAGCATCTAGCATTGCCGGCGTGTTACTGCTGACGGCAACCCCAGAGCAATTAGGCCACGAAAGCCATTTTGCACGTCTTCGCTTATTGGATCCTGATCGTTTCTTTGATTACCCAACTTTTGTGAAAGAAGAGCAGCAATATGCGCCAGTCGCCGAAGCGGTAGCGAGTTTAGAGTCTGGTAAACCTCTAACGAATGATGAAAAAAATAGCATTACTGAACTGTTATCAGAGCAAGATGCGGAGCCATTATTTCGCATCTTAGATGGCTGCAGTTCACAGGCGGAATTCGATATTGAGCAAAAAGCGCTAGCACGCCAAGAGTTGATTGATAATTTGATGGATCGTCATGGTACCGGGCGTATTTTGTTCCGTAATACTCGTGCTGCGATCCAAGGTTTCCCAGAGCGTCATGTGCATTTGTTGGAAATGCCAATGCCTGAGCAATATACGCGTGCAATGCGTGTCACTAAAATGATGGATGGCGATTTGCCGGAGCCGGCACAAGCGTTAAAAAATCTCTATCCTGAAGAGATCTTACAAGATTTAGAAGGTGATAAAACTTCTTGGTGGAGTTTTGATCCTCGTGTGAGTTGGTTGATTGAAAAAGTATTAGCCAAACGATCGGAGAAGATCTTAGTGATCGCCTCACGAGCGACAACAGCATTACAACTCGAGCAAGCGTTGCGTGAGCGTGAAGGCATTCGTGCAACTGTGTTCCATGAAGGGATGTCGATTTTAGAACGTGACAAAGCGGCGGCCTATTTCGCGCAAGAAGAAGGTGGCGCGCAAGTGCTGATCTGTTCTGAAATTGGCTCTGAGGGACGCAACTTCCAATTTGCTAATCAACTGGTGATGTTTGATTTGCCATTTAACCCAGATTTACTTGAGCAACGTATTGGCCGTTTGGACCGTATTGGTCAGACTCGTGATATCGATGTATTTGTGCCTTACTTGCAAGGCTCAGCTCAAGCGACGTTAGCGCATTGGTATCACCATGGTTTGAATGCCTTTGCCGAAACCTGCCCAACCGGCCGCGCGGTATACGATCAGTATTCAAGTGACTTGATCACCATGTTGGCGAATGATGATATGACCAACTTGGATGAATTAATCGAGCTCTCTGCGACGCTGAATAAACAGTTGAAATCTAAGTTAGAGCAAGGTCGTGATCGCTTGTTAGAAATTCATTCTAATGGTGGTGAGAAAGCGCAGAAGATCACCGAGACCATTGCTGCGGGTGATAACGACACCAACCTTGTGACGTTCGCGTTAGGCCTATTTGATACTATCGGCTTAAACCAAGACGACAAAGGTGAAAATGCGCTCGTTGTTACGCCATCTGAGCACATGATGGTGCCAAGCTACCCGGGCTTGCCGTATGAAGGGGCGACCATCACTTTTGACCGAGATACCGCATTATCACGCGAAGATATGCACTTTATGAGTTGGGAACACCCAATGATCCAAGGTGGCATAGACTTACTCTTGAGTGAAAATGTCGGTACTAACGCCGTATCTCTCTTGAAAAATAAAGCCTTGCCGGTGGGTACCATGTTCTTGGAGTTAGTGTATTTAGTCGATGCACAAGCGCCAAAACGCAGTGGCATCAACCAGTTCTTACCGAAAACACCGATTCGTTTATTGCTCGATGGCAAAGGTAACGAGCTATCAGAGCAAGTGCCGTTTGATACCTTTAACCGTCAGTTGAGCCCAATTAATCGTCATATGGCGAGTAAAGTGGCGAGCTCAGTGCAAGATCAAATTCACGCTTTGATTGAGAAGGCGGAACAAGCGGTATTACCAAAACTGGATGAAGTACGCCAAGATGCTAAGGCTGACATGCAGCAAAAACTCAACTTAGAGCTTGAGCGTTTGCTAGCCTTGAAAGCGGTGAATCCCAACATTCGTGATGAAGAAATTGATGCCATTGAAGCACAAATCGAGACACTGTCTGGTTATATTGAAACCGCTCAATTGCAACTCGATTCATTGCGTTTGATTGTGGTGGCACATCAGTAATACGTTACTCGGAAAAGACGTTTCTCGTGGCTCGAGGAGGCATTTCGAGTTACGAGCAACGTTTATTTAACCATTTTCTGGCTCTAGTTCGGGACCCTAACCTAGGAACTAGAAACTACACACTAGGAACCTGTTTCTCCATGGCTCTACTTGAATACCTGCCACCCACTGATCCTTGGACGGAGATTGTTTATCAAGATGAGCATATTTTGGTAGCCAATAAACCCGCAGGGCTACTTTCTGTCCCCGGTCGCTTGGCTGAACATTACGACAGTATTTGGAGCCGATTACGTGAAAGCTACCCCAATATTGAGGTTGTACATCGCTTAGATATGGCAACATCGGGGTTGATGTTATTTGCTTTAACCAAAGAAGCGGAACGCCATATCAAAAAACAATTTCAATACCGTTTAACTCACAAGATTTATTATGCTCGAGTATGGGGAAGCGTTGAACAAGATGAAGGTGAAATCGATTTGCCGCTAATTTGTGATTGGCCGAATCGCCCGAGACAGAAAGTGTGTCACCAAGATGGCAAACCGTCGCTAACCCGTTATCAAGTGGTAGTTCGAGAAGCGCAAACCACAGTGGTTCGCTTGTTGCCGATTACTGGGCGTTCACATCAATTGAGAGTTCACATGCAAGCATTAGGACACCCGATTGTTGGAGATGAATTTTATGCCACACCTGAAGCATTGACTTTTTCTGAACGATTGCAGTTGCATTCAGCGGAGTTAAGCTTTTATCATCCAAGTAATAATCAACTATCGACGGCTTTTGTTGAGTGTGATTTTTATCTCGCTGCAACAGCACAGATCCTGCAACATTTTGACCCTGATGCAGAATTACCTGATTATAAAACCCTGACATCTTCATAACGCAAGCCTATTTAACGGGTCACGGCTTAGGCTTGTCATGGAAAAGGATTTCTCATGCCGACTTCTGCTAAACCTGCTACGGTTAAATCAACGCCTATTTCACCAGCTTCATTAGCAAGCAAACCAACGGTGGTTTTTCTTGATATCGCCACCATTCCATCCCACATCAAGATCCCTAATTTGACTTTTGAGCATCAATGGAAGGCTTTTGACTTTACCTCGCCAGAGCAAGTGGTTGAGCGTATCGCCGGGGCTGATATTGTGATCACCAATAAAGTGAAACTCACGGCTGACGTGCTAGCGCAAGCACCGAATGTGAAGTTGATTGCGGTTTCGGCAACGGGAACCAACAACGTGGATTTGGATTATTGTCGTGAGAACAGTATCGTGGTCACCAATGTTCAAGGTTATGGTACTCGCTCTGTACCTGAACATGTGATTGCGATGATGTTTGCCTTAAAGCGCAATTTGGTTGGTTATCATCAAGATATTGCTGCAGGTGTTTGGCAAAAAGATAAGCAGTTTTGCTTTTTTACTCATCCTATCACTGATGTCGCGGGCTCGACGTTAGGCATTATTGGCAGTGGCAGCTTGGGGCAAGCGGTTGGAGTATTGGCAAAAGCACTGGGAATGAAAGTGGTGTTTGCGGAGCGCAAGGGTGTTTCTCCTTGTCGTTTAGGTTACATGGCGTTTGAGAAAGTGATTGAAACGGCGGATGTGTTAACACTGCATTGTCCATTAACCGCGGAAACAGAAAATTTGATTGCCATGCCTGAGCTGCAAGCCATGAAATCTAGCGCTATTTTGATCAATGCTGGCCGAGGTGGTTTGGTGAATGAAGCCGAACTTGTGGAGGCGCTTAAAATTCAGCAGATTGCAGGGGCTGGTTGTGATGTTTTTACCCAAGAGCCCGCCGATGAATCCAATCCTTTGATTGCCAATATGGGTTTGCCTAATCTGCTCTTAACTCCGCACGTGGCGTGGGGCAGTGATTCTTCTATCCAAGCCTTGTGCAATATCTTGATGGATAATATCGAGAAATTTCAGCAAGGCGTGGAGCAAAATCGTGTTGTTTAATGATTGCTAGACCCTAGCTCTTAGAGCAATCCGACTTCTTTGTAATAACGAATTGCCCCTGGATGCAAAGGGACAGAGATGCCATCTTTGATCATATTGGGCTTTTTCAACATTGAGAAAGCGGGATGTAATCGTTTGAAAGTATCAAAATTATCAAACACGGCTTTGGTGATTTGATAAGCCGTTTCATCACTCATTCTGGTATCGGCAAACACAATTGAAAGAACACCAAAGGTATGAATGTCTTGGTTATTATTGGGGTAGAGTTTACCTGGAATGACCGTCGGTGCGTAATATGGTGTTTGCTTTACCAAAGTATCAATTTTCGGACCTGTGACTGGCACAAGTTGCGCTTGGCAAGACGTGGTGGCTTCTTTAATTGAAGCGTTAGGATTTCCTAAAATAGAAATAAACGCATCAATTTGATTATCACATAGGGCCTGTGCGCGGCTTGCCCCCGAAAACTCTGTCGCTAGTGAAAAGCTTTTTTTAGACCATCCGAATTGCTGCATGATCATTTCTATTGTTGCTCGGTCACCGGATCCTTGGTTGCCAATATTGACCCGTTTGCCAGCCAGATCTGCGACGCTGGTGATTTTAGAGTCGCGTCTCACCACAAGGTTAAGCGGTTCATTATAAAGGGAAAACAAGGCGCGCATGTTGGAATATGGCGTGTCAGGTGTAAACTCAGCGTGCCCTTGGGCGGCGTAGTATTGCCAGTCGGATTGGCTGATCCCAAGATCATTTTTACCCAATCGAACTTGGTTGATGTTATCAACAGAGCCGCCTGAAGGTTCAATTGAACAGCGAATGTTGTGCTGAGCACGACCACTATTCACCAATTTGCAAATAGAACTACCGGCAGGATAGTAAACACCTGTGACCGCGCCTGTTGCGATTGTGATGTACGTTTTTGCAGGTTTACCAGACGCATTAGCATGGGCAAATGGTAGAGATATCACGACCATCATTAAGGCGGCCAGCGCACTGCGGGCAAGGGGGCGTGATATTGAGAAAGATGTCATCATGGCGTATTCCTTATGCCAGAAGAGAAAAACCTAGCCAAATCCTTTGCTAGTGAAAAGTGATAACTTGGTTACAATTATGTAATAACTCATCAATAAGAATGCTAATAGTAAGTGTTATTGCTAGCTAGAGAATTATTTTGAAAGGTGTAAAAAATGAGAAGGCGTTCACGGGATGTGAACACCTGAAGATGAAATGAAGGATGGATAGGTTGAGAACTTGAGCTTATCCAGCGTACTCAAAGAGTTCGCAAACAGAATCGTAAAGCTGCTTGGTCGTGATATTCAGCGTCGGCGTAATAAAGATAGTATCATCACCGGCAACCACCCCTAAAATGCCTTCCGATTTTCCTAATGAGTCGAGCAGGCGAGCGATTAACTGTGCAGCTCCTGGGCCTGTATGAATCACGACTAATGCATCGTTATGACCAACATCTAATACTAATTCACGTAAAGAACTGGAAGCGGTTGGGACACCAAGTTCAGCTGGTAAGCAGTAAACCATTTCCATTTTGGCATTACGGGTTCTGACAGCGCCAAATTTTGTCAGCATGCGCGATACTTTTGACTGATTGATATTCTCAAAGCCTTCTTCGCGTAGCGCATCCACGATCTCACCTTGAGAACCAAAGCACTCTTCTTTTAATAGCGCTTTAAACGAACGAATTAGATTGTCTTGTTTGTCATTGTTTTTCATAGTTCGATTCTTGGTAGTAGTACATATTCTTTCAGGATTTTCGCATAGATGAGCATTAATCACCAAGTATTAGCGTCATTTATTCTAAAACCAAGTTGTTGTGATTGTGTTAATGGAATTTTATTTTCACCATTTAGTTATTGATTATATAGACTATTTAAAAATAGTTTGGTGTAACATCTCAAAGCTGAAGTGAGCTAATTGTAATTATTCATGACTTGTTGTACTTTCGATTTCATCTTAGGTGTACACCTAAATCTAACGTGAAATTAACAAAATTTTTTCAAGGAGAAAGGCTAATGAAAGTAGCTGTAATTGGTGCTGCTGGTGGTATTGGACAGGCACTTGCTTTATTGCTGAAAAATGGACTTCCGGCAGGCTCAGATCTTGCTCTTTATGATATTGCTCCAGTCACTCCAGGTGTTGCTGCTGACCTTAGCCATATCCCTACACCGGTTTCAATTAAAGGTTTTGCGGGTGAAGACCCAACGCCTGCACTGGAAGGTGCGGATGTCGTACTGATTTCTGCTGGTGTTGCGCGTAAGCCGGGGATGGATCGTTCTGACCTATTCAATGTTAACGCAGGCATTATTAAATCCTTAGCTGAAAAAATTGCACAAACTTGTCCAACCGCTTGTGTCGGTATTATCACAAACCCAGTGAACACAACAGTGCCAATCGCTGCTGAAGTACTAAAAAAAGCCGGCGTGTATGATAAGCGTCGTCTATTTGGTATCACGACTCTGGATGTGATCCGCTCTGAAACATTTGTCTCTGAATTAAAAGGTGTATCACTAGAAGGTCTAGAAGTGCCGGTGATCGGTGGTCACTCAGGTGTGACTATTCTGCCTCTACTTTCTCAAGTAAAAGGTGTTGAGTTCTCTGATGAAGAGCTTGCAGCCTTGACTAAGCGTATTCAAAACGCGGGTACTGAAGTGGTTGAAGCGAAAGCGGGTGGCGGTTCAGCAACACTGTCTATGGGTCAAGCAGCATACCGCTTCGGTCTATCGCTAGTGAAAGCGCTGAATGGCGAGCAAGGCATTGTGGAATGTGCTTACGTTGAAGGTGACGGTGAACACGCACGTTTCTTCGCACAACCTATTCGTCTAGGTAAAGAAGGCGTAGAAGAAATCCTAAGCTTTGGTGAGCTAAGTGTATTTGAACAACAAGCGTTCGATAGCATGCTAGATACACTAAAAGGTGATATTGCACTCGGTGAAGAGTTCGCGAAATAAGAGTTCGAATCTCGATTCTCGAAAGCTCGTTTCTTGAAAAAGAGGCGAGCTTTTTGTTTTCTGCGGGAAAAATAAGGGGAAGTTCGTTACACGAGCAGCGCAGCGTACGAGAAGCGACGCGCCCGAGTATCGGTGGTTTATTTCGTTCTTCTCACCGCCATGTGAGCCAGCGTGATAAGCGCTTGTTTGTATTCCGACTCAGGAATTATCGCCAGTTCTGCAATGGCTTTATCCGCTTCTTCTTCGGCACGTTGTGTGGTGTATTCTAATGAGCCAGTCTCACGCATGGCTTGCATAATAGCGTCTAGCTTTTCCATACCATTAGAGTGCTCAATTGCATCACGAATCATTTCTGCTTGCTCTGTCGTGCCATTTCGCATTGCGTAGAGTAGTGGCAGGGTAGGTTTACCTTCCGCGAGATCATCACCGACGTTTTTACCCATTTCTTTGCCGTCAGAAGTGTAGTCCATGACATCATCAATTAACTGAAATGCGGTGCCGAGGTATTTGCCATAGTTTTGCAGTGCGGTTTCAATCTCTTGTGGCGCATCAACTAGCAAAGCACCAATTTGTGTAGCGGCTTCAAATAAACGCGCCGTTTTAGAGTAGATCACCTGCATGTAGCTTTCTTCAGTGGTGTCTGGGTCGTTACAGTTCATCAACTGCTGGACTTCACCCTCTGCAATAACGTTCACTGCATCACTCATTAACTTCAAGATCTTTAATGATCCTAAGCTGGTCATCATTTGAAACGAACGGGTATAAATATAGTCACCAACGAGAACACTGGCGGCATTACCGAAGGCGGCATTGGCCGTTTCTTTACCACGGCGCATGTCGGACTCATCTACCACATCGTCATGCAATAAAGTCGCGGTGTGAATGAACTCAACAAAAGCGGCAGCAGTGATGTGGTGTTTACCTTGGTAGCCAAGCGCTTTGGCTGATAATAACGCCAGAAGAGGGCGCATACGCTTACCACCACCGCTGACGATATAAAAACCTAGCTGATTAATGAGGCTGACTTCAGAGTTGAGTTGAGCATGAATGGTTTCATTCACTTTTACCATGTCATCGGCAGTAAGCGCCTGGATAGCTTTAAAATCCATTATTGTTCCAGCTGAAATAAAACTGTGGCTAGCCAAACCTAAGATAGCGACCAGTCAAAAATTTAAAAATATTCGTCGATTCTACACTAAAAAACATTGATAAACACGAGTGTAAACGGCATCATTAGCGCACTTTAATCAGGCGATGATCTTTTCGCCATTTTTTTTAATATTTATCTTGTCAAAGGCGATGCTCTCAAGTAGAATCTGCGCCCTATTGATGACAAGTTTAAGCGCACACCTGATATGTTTAAAATAACTAACATGATGCTGTGCGGAAAAAGCGGAGTAAAATATGTACGCTGTTTTCCAATCTGGTGGTAAACAACACCGTGTAAGCGAAGGTCAAACTATTCGCTTAGAGAAATTGGACGTAGAGACTGGCGCAAGCGTTGAGTTTGATTCAGTTCTTATGGTTGCTAATGGTGAAGAAATCACTGTTGGTGCACCTTTGGTTGCTGGCGGTAAAGTAACTGCGGAAGTAGTTAAGCACGGTCGTGGCGATAAAGTAAAAATCGTTAAGTTCCGTCGTCGTAAGCATTCTCGTAAGCAAATGGGCCACCGTCAGTGGTTCACTGAAGTCAAAATTACTGGCATCAGCGCTTAATTAATCTAAGGAGAAGCTAACATGGCACATAAAAAAGCTGGTGGTTCTACTCGCAACGGTCGCGACTCAGAAAGCAAACGCCTAGGTGTTAAGCGTTTTGGTGGCGAATCTGTTCTAGCTGGTAACATCATCGTACGTCAACGTGGTACTAAGTTCCACGCTGGTACTAACGTTGGTATCGGTAAAGACCATACTCTTTTCGCTTTAGCAGAAGGTAAAGTGAAATTTGAAGTTAAAGGTCCTAAGAACCGTAAGTTTGTAAGCATCGAAGCTGAATAAGTTTCTTGCTGAAAAGCTATCTAAAAGCCCTGCCTTATGGCGGGGTTTTTTATTTATAGCTAAATTATATAATAGACCCTAGACCCTAGACCCTATCCTCGAGAGCCGAGAGCCGAGAGCCGAGAGCCGAGAGCTGGGATTTATAGTCTGTGGTTTACACCCAAACTAACTTGCTAATAGAGCGAGTGGAGTAGCAAATGAAATTCGTTGATGAATCAGTAATAAAAGTAGAAGCCGGTGATGGCGGTAATGGCGTGGTTAGCTTCTGGCGCGAAAAGTTCGTCGCTAAAGGTGGCCCTGATGGTGGTGACGGCGGTGACGGCGGTGACGTCTATATGGAAGCCGACGAAAACCTGAATACCTTAATCGACTACCGTTTTGAGCGTTTTCACAAAGCTGAGCGTGGCCAAAATGGTAGCGGTGGTAACTGTACTGGTAAACGCGGTAAAGATAAGACCATCAAAGTGCCTGTTGGTACACGTGCGGTTGACATCCACACTAATGAAGTTGTGGGTGAGGTAACGGAACATGGTAAAAAAATCATGATAGCCAAAGGTGGTTGGCATGGTTTGGGTAATACCCGTTTTAAATCGTCAGTGAACCGTGCGCCTCGTCAAAAGACCATGGGGACTCCGGGTGAAGTACGTGAATTACGTTTAGAGCTATTGCTTCTTGCGGATGTGGGTATGCTTGGCCTACCTAATGCGGGTAAATCGACCTTTATCCGTGCGGTATCGGCCGCTAAGCCAAAAGTGGCCGATTACCCATTTACCACTCTGATTCCAAGTTTAGGCGTTGTGCGTGCCGGCTCTGAACGTAGCTTTGTTGTGGCTGATATTCCTGGCCTAATCGAAGGTGCGGCCGATGGTGCTGGTTTAGGTATTCGTTTCTTGAAGCACCTTGAGCGCTGTCGTGTGCTATTACATATGATTGATATCATGCCAATTGATGGTTCTGATCCAATTGAAAACGCATTAACCATCATTGATGAGTTAGAGCAATACAGCGAGAAAGTGGCGGCTAAACCACGTTGGTTGATCTTCAATAAAGTGGATCTTATGACCGAAGAAGAAGCGGATGAGAAGATCCAAGAGATCATCGATGCGCTTGGTTGGGAAGGGCACTATGCTAAGATCTCAGCGGCGAATAAGTTAGGCACTCAACAACTTTGTTACGATCTTGCTGACTTCATGGATACCTTGCCGAAAGAAGTGGAAGAAACCAAAGAAGAAGATAAGGTCGACTTCAAGTGGGATGATTACCATAAAGATGCCATGAGCGGTAAAAACGTCGTGACTGAAGATTGGGATGATGATGACTGGGATGACGAAGAAGACGATGGTCATGTCATTTATGTGCGTGATTAATTGTTAATCTGCAATTGAATATAAAGAAAGCTGTGATTTTTATTAAATCGCAGCTTTTTTTTATTCGAAATCATCTTTTTGAACACAAAAATCAGGCAGACTAGCTGTCTATGTCAAAGGATTGATAAGAGAGTGTTATGCAAGAAAAACAAAGGATCATCTCACGGTTAATTGTGCAGACTGGGCAAATGCTGCTGGCACATGGCGCGGAGAGTACACTTGTTGGTGATCTGACTCGGCGCATAGGTCTGGCGTGCGGTATGTCAGAAGTTGAAGTGTCGTTATCGGCGAGTTCCATTGTGGTGACCACTGTGATGAATGATCACTGCATTACCACCGCACGTCGCAGCCCAGATCGTGGCATCAATATGAAAGTTGTCACCGATATTCAACATATTTGCATTATGCTTGAACGCAAGGTGATTGATTATCGAATGGCACAGCAAAAACTCAATCAAATTAAAGCTACTCGTTATAACCGCTGGTTAGTCTTGGTGATGATTGGACTGTCTTGTGCTGCCTTCGCCCGTTTAGCGGGGGGAGATCACACCGTGTGTGCGATTACCTTTTTAGCTTCTAGCGTGGGGATGTTCGTACGCCAAGAGATTGGTCACCGTAACTTTAACCCTATGCTGAACTTTGCTGTTACGGCTTTTGTTACCACGCTCATTTCCTCGCAAGCGGTGATTTATCAATTGGGCAACTCTCCTTTTACCGCGATGGCATCCTCCGTGTTAATGCTAGTACCGGGTTTTCCACTAATTAATTCTGTGGCCGATATGCTCAAAGGTTATGTCAACATGGGGATTGCTCGTTTTGTGATGGCAAGCCTTCTGACTTTTGCCACGAGTTTAGGGATTGTGGCCGCGATGACATTAACCGGAACGTGGGAGTGGATTCGATGAACCTGTTTCTATTCGATGTGTTACTTGATATGGCATTGGCCTCCATTCCTGCTGTTGGTTTTGCCTTGGTATTCAATGTGCCAGTCAAAGCCTTAAAATATTGTGCATTAGGTGGGGCGATAGGGCATGGTTTGCGTTTTATTTTAATGTCTTATTCTATCCCAATTGAGTGGGCAACATTTTTTGCTGCTACCACTGTTGGTATGATTGGGGTGCATTGGTCTCATAAATTTCTGGCTCATCCTAAAGTGTTTACTGTGGCAGCAATGATCCCAATGGTTCCCGGTGTTTATGCTTTTAAAGCAATGATCGCATTAGTGGAAATTAAGCAAAGCGGTTATGATCCTGAATTGCTTGCTATATTGATGGATAACTTTTTACAAGCCATGTTTATTATTGCAGGGCTAGCCATTGGTTTAGCTATGCCGGGCTTGTTGTTTTATCGTAGGCGTTCCGTAGTATAGCGAGGCTTCAGTTTGAATTTTAGTGTAAAGGATTTAATGTGAAAATCAGTATGATTGCCGCGATGGCAAACCATCGAATTATAGGTAAAGACAACCAAATGCCTTGGCACTTACCCGCCGATTTCGCCTGGTTTAAGCAGTGTACTATGGGTAAACCGATTGTCATGGGACGCAAAACCTACGAATCGATTGGACGTCCTCTACCTGGACGTTTAAATATCGTGATTTCTCGTGATCCTGAATTGCGTATTGATGGTGTCGAAACAGTGACCTCTATTGAACAGGCTAAACAGGTGGCAGGCGATGTTGAGGAATTGATGATTATTGGTGGTGGGAGTATTTATCAAGCTTGTTTGCCTTTTTCGGATTATCTTTATCTCACTTATATTGATGCTGACATTGACGGCGATACTCAATTTCCGGATTGGGGAGACAATTGGCAAATCTTGCATCAAGAGTTTTACTCTAAAGATGATAAGAATGCCTATGATATGACTTTTGTTAAACTCGCTCGTAGTTGCAATTAATTGAAGAGCTCAGTCATTTGCGTCGCTTAATCACCTTGGCATTACAGCTGACGGACAAAGTTCAACCCAATAAAAACTAAAAGGAAATAAGAACATGGAATTACAAGAGTTTTTGCATCAAGTGACAAGCGAGCCATTGTCGGTTGAGTTTGAGCAAACCATTGCTGTGATTGAGAGTAACTACACCTTCACACCAACCGCTTTTACGAATGGCGAAGTACAAAATGAAGCAGGGCAAAACAATGGTTCTTGTAAGATTTTTGCTTTTGCTCAACTACACAACCTGACTGAGGCGCAAACCTTAGCGTGTTTTGGTCAGTTTTATCGTGAAGATGTGCTGCAGCATCCAGAAAACGACGATCATCAAAACATTCGCAATTTTATCACTCATGGCTGGCAAGGCGTGAAATTCAGTTCACCTGCGTTAGCCTAATTCCGAGCATTTCCGCAGAACTACTCTGTTTGATTCAAAGCCCAGTCATAGTCATAGCTGGGCTTTTTATTGCTTTTGGCTATCTCTGGATGAAATTGAGTTAAGTAGTTCAACAGCTGCTGTTCGCCTCCAAAATCCTCGGCGTACCACTTAAAAATCGAAGATAGCTGCAATTGTTGGGCGTCGATTTTTACCCCTTTATCTGAATGTAGAAATTGATATTCAGCTTGAGTAAGTAACTGCTCACTATTACTAGAAGTGAAGGCATGAGGTTGCAAATTAGGACAACCTAGGCTGGCACAATTCACGGCATAGTGAATGCGTTTATCTCGCCAAATCGGACGTAAGATTCGGTGTTCAATATTATTTAAAGATAAAGCTTGTTGATTGATGTGAATGAGCTTGTCATCCCAAGGACCAAAAGAAAAAATGCCGCCAAGTTTAGTGATAGATTGGATGGGATAGTGTTCAATGATGAGTTGTACCGTCAGCGCATTATACAGGTTGACCCAATAAGCAAATTGTTCAGCGCGGTTGAACTGGCGGGGATCGAGTTGAGATAAAGTTTGAAGGTAACCGGTGAGTAACTGCTTATCTGACTTGGTGAAGCTTGAGTAGCTAAATAGCGTATTTTGATCAGATTGTACAAGATGGCGATCTAATATGGTTTGCCAGTCGCTATGGTCAATCGACTGAGTATTTTGTTCATTACTACTATCCCAAATATCCCATAAGTCCGCTTTGGGGGCTGCAATAGATGAAAAACTAAGGCTCAATAAAAAAGAGCGCAATAAAAATAAGCATAATAATCGCGACATGGTTGTAGCTCTGAATGGTTTAAGTCTGAATGGTTTTTCAGTCTGATAAATGGGTTGATAACCAGCTAGACCTGAATAAGCGCGTTATACTTTCACTCTAAATAAAATTTGACCGCTAAAGACCTAAAGACCTAAAGACCAACAGCCCTAATCACGTTTATTTTTTTCAGCCAATTTCGCCAAACTTTTCATTCTCTGTTGCAGTTTTGGTGGCGCCATATCGGCAACCATCAAGATAGATTGCGCGGCTTGCTCGCTGAGACCTTGATGATAGTCTTTCTTCTTCTCTTGCAGCGATTCCCCACGATACAACTCGGGGTTCACCTTAAACTCCAATCCCACTAAACGAGAAAATCCGGCCGCTCTCAGCTCGGACAAAATTCGAATTCGTTCATAATTGAGCTTAATTTGAATGGAAGCATTGGCAACTTCGATCAGCAATTGACTTTGGCGTACATTCGCCGCTCGGCAATGCGCCACCATGCTAGCAGGAAGGATAGACTGCAAGGTTTGATTAATGGCTAAAATGTCCGAGACATGCTCAGTAAACTGTTTTAAACCCGTCTCAGAGATGACGTCTTGAGTCAGTTTAGGTCTATGGTCACGCATGCTCGCTCTCACCAGATGGATGTTCAGGCTATTATTATGCTCGATTCAGGTTTAAATATGTCAAAAAATACCATTTTTGATCAAAAATAATGAGGATGAGCGCAAACTAAAGCGTTTGTAGATAGAAGATGAGCGCATAATCCCATACTATATGGTCACTTGTTTTTTAGTCTTGAAAATGGGCTTAAATGGCACCATATGACAAGTAGACCAAATTATCTCAGTATTCTTAGTGTAAGAGAGAAACTGAAAGTAGAGATCCGAAAGATCAGGAAGAGAGATTCGTAAATAATGTTAACTAAGTTACTGACCAGTGTGATTGGCAGTCGTAATGACAGAACCCTACGCCAACTGAGAAAAATCGTAAATCAAATTAATAGCTTCGAGCCAGAATATGAAGCATTAACCGATGAGCAACTTCAAAACAAAACCGTTGAGTTTCGTGAGCGTTACCACAACGGTGAAACTCTAGATAAATTACTTCCAGAAGCTTTTGCTACCGTGCGTGAAGCATCAAAGCGTATTTACGGAATGCGTCACTTTGATGTGCAGCTTATCGGCGGTATGGTACTAAACTCAGGCAAAATTGCTGAGATGCGTACTGGTGAAGGTAAAACATTAACGGCAACGCTTGCGGCTTACTTAAATGGTATTGCTGGTAAAGGCGTGCACGTCGTGACCGTCAACGATTACTTAGCTAAGCGTGACGCCGAAACCAACCGTGAATTATTTGAATTTCTAGGCATGACCGTCGGGATTAACGTTCCGAACATGATCCCGGTTGAGAAAAAAGCCGCATATCAATGTGATATTTTGTACGGCACTAACAACGAATTTGGTTTTGACTACCTACGTGACAACATGGCCTTCCGCCCTGAAGATCGCGTTCAACGTGAACGTTTCTTCGCTGTGGTCGATGAGGTGGATTCCATCTTAATTGATGAAGCGCGTACACCGCTTATCATTTCAGGCCCTGCCGAAGATAGCTCAGAGTTATACACTCGCATTAATACCTTGATCCCTTATCTTGAGCGCCAAGATGAAGAGGATACTGAAGAATACCGTGGTGATAAGCACTACACCATCGATGAGAAAGCCAAACAAGTTCACATGACAGAAACTGGTCAAGAATATGTTGAAGAGCTGCTGATCAAAAGCGGCCTAATGGAAGAAGGCGATACGCTGTATTCACCAGCTAATATTAGCCTATTGCATCACGTTAATGCGGCATTACGTGCGCACGTATTGTTTGAAAAAGATGTTGATTACATCGTGAAAGATGGCGAAGTGATCATTGTTGATGAGCACACTGGCCGTACTATGCCAGGACGTCGTTGGTCAGAAGGTTTGCACCAAGCTGTTGAAGCGAAAGAAGGCGTTAAGATCCAAAACGAGAACCAAACGTTGGCATCGATTACCTTCCAGAATTACTTCCGTTTGTATGAAAAACTGTCGGGCATGACGGGGACCGCTGATACCGAAGCATTCGAATTCCAGTCGATTTATGGTCTAGATACGGTGGTGATCCCAACTAACCGTCCAATGATCCGTAACGACATGCCAGATGTGGTTTATCGTACTGAAAAAGAAAAGTTTGATGCCATCATCGAAGACATCAAAGAGCGTGTGGCCAAAGGTCAGCCAATTCTCGTCGGTACGGTGTCGATTGAAAAATCGGAGCTGCTTTCTAATGCATTGAAAGCAGCGAAAATTAAACACAATGTCTTGAACGCTAAATTCCATGAACAAGAAGCCGAAATCGTCGCGCAAGCCGGTACACCAGGTGCGGTTACTATCGCAACGAACATGGCGGGTCGTGGTACCGATATCAAGCTAGGTGGCAGCTGGGAAAACCAAGTTGAGAAACTGGAAGAATCTCAAGGTTCGCCAGCAACGGAAGAGCAAATCGCACAAATTAAAGCAGAGTGGCAGAAAGTACACGATGCAGTATTAGAAGCTGGCGGCTTGCATATTATTGGTACTGAGCGTCATGAATCTCGACGTATTGATAACCAGCTACGTGGTCGTTCGGGTCGTCAAGGTGATGCCGGTTCTTCGCGTTTCTACCTATCTATGGAAGATTCACTGTTGCGTATCTTTACCTCTGATCGCATGGCGGGTCTTATCCAAAGTGGTATGGAAGAAGGTGAAGCGATTGAAAGCCGCATGTTGTCTCGCTCAATCGAAAAAGCACAGCGTAAAGTGGAAGGTCGTAACTTCGACGTGCGTAAGCAATTACTGGATTACGATGATGTGGCGAATGATCAACGTAAAGTCGTCTACGAATTACGTGATGAGTTGATGGGCGCACAAGACATCAGCGAAATGCTAGAACAAAACCGCATTGACGTTCTAAGTTCGGTATTCGAACAATACATTCCGCCACAATCGCTTGACGAAATGTGGGATGTGAAAGGCTTGCAAGATCGCTTACAAGCGGATTTCGACTTAGATCTACCAATCCAAACTTGGTTAGATGAAGACGACAAGCTATACGAAGAAGTCTTGCTTGAGCGTATCATCAGCGAAGCCTCAACCATCTACAAGCAAAAAGAAGAAGCGGTTGGCGCAGAAGTGTTACGTAACTTTGAGCGTCAAGTGATGCTACAAACGCTTGATAACCTATGGAAAGAGCACCTAGCGGCGATGGATCACCTGCGTCAAGGTATTCACCTACGTGGCTATGCACAAAAAGATCCGAAGCAAGAGTTTAAACGTGAGTCGTTTGAGTTGTTCGGTGAACTACTCGATAGCTTGAAGTTCGATGTGATTTCGACGTTAAGCCGAGTGCGCGTACAACAGCGTGAAGAAGTGGATCGCATGGAAGAACAACGTCGCATTCAAGCTGAAGAAGCGGCTCGTAAGCAACAGTTGCAACATGAATCTGCGGATGGCCTGTCTGATGATGAGCAAAGTGAATCGAACCAACCGAGCGTTCGTGAAGAGCGTAAAGTGGGTCGTAATGAGCCTTGCCCATGTGGTTCTGGTAAAAAGTACAAACAATGTCACGGTAAAATCTAGCGATTAGTACATGACATCAGGTCGAAAGATCAAAAAGGCTGCAGTGATTGCGGCCTTTTTATTGTCAGATTTTTAAGCGACATTTGTTGATATCAAAAGAAGCATGATGGAATAAGAGAAGGGAAAAGAATGAAGCGTACTCACATCGTTGCGGCGATTATTTTGAATCCTCAGCAAGATCAAATCTTTATTACTAAGCGTCCAGCCAAGCTACACAAAGGCGGTTTCTGGGAATTTCCTGGCGGTAAGGTTGAAGAAGGGGAAAGCGCAGAACAAGGTTTGATCCGCGAACTGCAAGAAGAAATTGATATTACCGCTACACAATTAGAGTTATTTGAACACTTTGATTTCGATTACACCGATAAAAGCCTCACCTTTGATTTCTTTGTGGTATCGGCTTTTGAAGGCAAGCCATACGGTAAGGAAGGCCAAGAAGGCAAATGGGTCGCAATGAATGACTTGAATGGCTACGCTTTCCCTGAAGCGAATGAGCCGGTGCTGGAAAAGGTTATCAAACGTTTTGGTTAAAAGCGATTCGAGTCTCGGTTATCGGGCGCTACGCTGATCGTAATTCGAAAAAGATGGACTAAATTATGTCATTCCTGCCGAGCCTAGGCGAGAGCGGGAATCTACTCGCAGTGCGCTGAATTTAGATCCTCGATGTCGCCTAGGCTCCTCAAGGATGATGGCATCACAATATCACTCACACGCCTTGGGAGATCCTGAACTGCGCTCCTACGTCGCTTTTCAGGATGACGTTGTTATTAATGTCTTTTCTTGAAAACAGAAACTAGGTACTCGCTTTCTTTTCCGGGCTCCGAGTAGCGTCCGAGTTACTCGAAACGATCACGCTTTTCGGCTCTCGAGCAAAGCGTCCCCGTACCTCGGCTCTGCTTTTGCTTTTCCAAGCCACGAGCAGCAACGCGCCCGAGTTCCGAGTAACGAAAATCTATTCCGACCAACCGTCTGAATCCGACATATCAGGCGCGCCGGGGATTGATTTTTCTTCATCGGCCCATTCACCAAAATCGACTAATTGGCATTGTTTACTGCAAAAAGGGCGGAAAGGGCTTACCTCTCCCCATACTACGGCAGTTTGGCAAGTTGGACACTTTACTACGGTGATTTTTTTCGGTGTTTGTTCAGTCATGACGGGTTGCCTACTTCAAATATAATGAGATGAAGTTTAACAAACTGCGAGGCTAAACTCGACATCTTGCGTATAGGCTGCGCCAGAATCAAAACGCATAAATTTAATCACGAAGCGATTTTTATGACCCGAGATCATAGGATATACACCGAGATCGGAAGGGATTTCTAACCGTAAGATATTCGCGTCATTGGCATCGCTTTGATAAAAACCGTTGCGAGCAATTTGCGGTTTATAGCGGCCAGTTTCACGTAAGAGTTTGAGCAGTAATTCTAATGCGTTGTGAAGTGGGGTTAATGTTTTCAGCCAGCGATTCACATCGATCATGCGTTTTTCGAGCGGCAAGTGCTGCCAATAATGCAATGAGGGCAGATCAAAGCAGCAATGGCCGCCGGGTAGACTAAAGCGCTGTCGAATGGTACTTAAAAAGCGATCTTCTTTTAGTGATTGCCCAAAACGTTCTGCCGCCATCACTTCACGAAAGTTACCTTCAATATCATTCAATACTCTGTTGAGTAGGCTTTGATCGACGCCGGGTACATTGGCCCAGCCTCGAAAGAGTAATTTCTGTTTCTCAAGCTCTTTGGTGAGTTCTGATTTGACGTGGATCTGTTCAAACAAATCCATTAAATCAAATAGTGAGCGAAAGAAGATTTGATCATCCAGTGGAGATTCAAATTTGGCGGACTTATGCAATTGCCTCATGAGCGTTTCGACTCTAAGGTGAATTCGGACTTTTTCTGTTAATGGATGTTCGAATTTGAGCATGGCGCCTTCAATTGGTGGAGTACGTAAATAGACTTATTCTATTGTCACAGAAAGTTGCCGGATAATGCTAGGTACTTTTTGTGTAAAACTGTGACTTGAGATAAAAGTTTTTGTTTTGTGTGCACGCTTAACGCTGCGTCATTGTTAATTACGTCATCGGCATGGGCTAAGCGTTGTTCTCTTGATGCTTGTGAAGCCAAAATAGCGCGAACCTGATCTTGTGAAACTTTATCCCGCTGACAAGTGCGTGCAATTTGGGTTTCAGGGCTGACATCGACAACCAACAAACGATCAATGTTCTCTTGCCAGTTGTTTTCGATCAGCAGTGGAACCACTAGTAACGCATAAGGTGATTTTACTTGGGTCAGTTGTTGATTGATGGATTGACGGATCAGGGGGTGCAGCAATTGATTGATCCAGGCTTTTTCATCTGGATTAGCAAAAATACGTTCACGTAATTGTGCACGGTCAAGCCCACCTTGTTGCGTTAATATGGTCGGGCCAAAGTGCTCAATAATCGCATTCAACCCAACCGTATTTGGCTCGACCACTTCTCGTGCGACAATATCGGCATCGACAATATCAATATCAAAATGGTCAGCAAACAGATTGGCAACGGTGGTTTTGCCACTACCAATGCCTCCGGTTAACCCTACGATCATTGTCACTGATTACATTCCTAGCATGTTGGTGAGATACCAAGAGGTTAAATCATTGCCCCAAATAAGACAAAACCAACCGGCAATCGCCAAATATGGGCCAAATGGAAACGCTTTTTCGATGCCCTGCTTTTGTAGTCGAAGCTGAATAATGCCGAATACCAAGCCAACCAGTGACGAGAGCAAAATGAGCAGCGGCAGTTGTTGCCAACCGAGCCAAGCGCCAAGGGCGGCCAACAATTTAAAATCGCCATAGCCCATGCCTTCTTTGCCGGTGAGCAACTTAAACGCCCAATAGACAATCCATAAACATAAGTAGCCAGCCATAGCGCCAATGACCGCATCTTGCAAAGACACAGGGCTGATTTCAAACAGCGATAAGGCAAGGCCAGCCCACATGAGGGGCAGTGTTAATTGATCGGGCAGTAACATGGTATCGAGATCAATAAAGGTAGCAGAGACTAACACAAAGGTGAAAAACAATAGGGCAACCGCGTACCAGTCAGCAGGGAAATACAAGCCAATCACCACGCACAGTGCCGCAGTTAATAATTCAATCGCGGGGTAACGAAAACTGATGGGATTGGCGCATTTGTGGCATTTGCCTTTGAGCATTAACCAGCTAAGCACAGGAATATTATCCACTGCGCGAATTTGAGTGTCGCATTTTGGGCAACGAGAACGAGGTACGTTGAGATTAAAGGGCTTTTCCAATTCAACGATGTGTTTTTTAACCTCAGGATCTTTCTTGAGCTGTGGGAAAAATTCAATACATTCTTGTTTCCATTCTCGTTCCATCATAATGGGTAAGCGATGGATCACGACATTCAAAAAGCTACCAATCAGTAGTCCGAAAATGCCTGCTACAACCGGGAACAGGGAAGGATAATAGTCAAAAATGATCATGAGATTACAGCAAGGTCCAATAAAATCGCCAAAACAGGGGCTTAGAATACACTAACTAGCTTAAAGATTGGCAGATAAAGTGACACAACGAGACCACCAACCACCACGCCTAAGAAAACAATGATCGCAGGCTCAATGATTTTACCTAAATTATCCACCGTGTTGTCGACTTCAAATTCATAAATGGCCGCCACTTTGTTGAGCATGTCGTCTAAATTACCGGATTCTTCCCCGATCATCACCATTTGCAACACCATCTCAGGAAAGGCATCGGCGTTACGCATCGCAATGTACATCGGCATACCCGCCGCAGTGTCTTTGTGGACTTGCTCTATCGCCACTTGATAATGCAAATTGCCCGAGGTTTTGGCTGTGGTCAGTAAGCTGGTCAAAATCGGAATACCGGCGCTAAAACTGGTGGCAAGAGTACGACTAAACTTAGCAATGGCCGCTTTAGAAAATACGCCGCCTAAGATCGGCATTTTAAGTGCAAAACGGCTGGTTTTTAGACGGAAAGTAAAGGATCGTTTACGCGCTTCTCGCATAGCAAAAATAAAGCAGAACACCGCTAAGATCATGATGAATAAATAGCTTTGTAAGAAGTGAGATAAATGAATGACTTGCTGAGTAAACCAAGGCAGTTCTGCGCCAAAGCCTTTAAACATGGCTTCAAATTCCGGGATCACCATGGTCAGCATTAAGATCGAGACGCTGGTGGCCACCAAGATAACCATGGCTGGATAGATCATGGCTTTAATTACTTTTGAGCGTAATTCTTCACTCTTTTCGCGATAGGTAGCTAAGCGATCAAAAACATCGGCTAAGTTACCGGTTTGCTCGCCGGTTGACACGAGATCGCAATAAAACTGATCAAAGAACGGGCTGCTGGCTAGCATGGCTTTGGAAATCGGCGTACCCGCTTCGACTTGGGTGCAAATCTGCGACAAAATGGATTTCATTTCAGCCTTGCGTTGGCTATCGGAAATCAATTTCAACGCCTGCACAATGGGGACACCGGTTGCCAACATGGTAGCTAATTGACGAGTTAATACCGTAATGTCTTTGCGCTTAACCTTATGGCTCATCTTGGCAAAAATCGACACGCTACGACGCTTGAGTTTCTTGATTTGGATTCGTTGTTCTTTGAGTTTGGCTCTCACTTCGATTTCATTAATGGCCAACATTTGCCCTGAGACTTTTTTGCCTGAGCTATTCACACCGCGCCATTGAAAATTCTTTAATGCCGGAGCTTTGAGCGTCGAGGCTTTCATGGTTGGGGATTTTAGTGTGGATGTTTGCGCCATGTGAGATAGTCCTTGTCGATTGTGCTAAGTCAGCTTAGAAATACAACACACGTTGTAGCTCTGCAAAACTGGTCACGCCTTGCTTTAAGTTTTCGATGCCAGATTGGCGTAGGGTTGCCATACCTTGTTTGACGGCAATCATTTCGATGTCATTGGCCGAGGCTTTTTTGATCACCGCGCTCGCCAGTTCGGTCGTGAAAGGCATCACTTCATAAATACCAACACGGCCTGAATAGCCACCGGTGCATTCTGGGCAGCCTTCTTTGGTGGCGCGGTAAATGGTAATGTTTTCATCGATGTTGAATTTGTGCCGTAAAGCAGGCGGAAAATCGTCTGGCTTTTTACAATGGGGGCATAAGCGACGCGCCAGACGCTGCGCAATAATCAAACTCAGTGAGGAAGCGAGGTTAAACGCTTCAATTCCCATATTAGATAAGCGCACCACGGTTTCCGCCGACGAGTTGGTGTGCAAGGTGGAGAGTACCAAGTGGCCGGTTTGCGCCGCTTTTACCGCAATTTCTGCCGTTTCTAAATCGCGAATCTCACCCACCATCACCACATCGGGGTCTTGACGCAAAAAGGCGCGCAATGCCGCCGCAAAGGTAAAGCCGATTTTTGGTTTCACTTGAACCTGATTGATACCGGTTAAGTTGATCTCCACCGGATCTTCTGCGGTGGAAATGTTTTTATCTGGCGTATTGAGTAGACGAAGTCCGGTATAGAGTGAGACGGTTTTACCGCTACCGGTTGGGCCGGTCATCAAAATCATGCCTTGCGGTTGTTGCAAGGCATCAAGATAGAGTTGCTTTTGTACCTCGCTATAGCCGAGTTTATCAATATTCAAATTCGCGGCGCTGCTATCCAGCAAACGTAATACAATTTTTTCGCCCCACAGTGTTGGCAGTGTAGATACCCGCATATCGACCGCGGTATCGGCATTAAGACGAATTTTGATCCGGCCATCTTGGGGTAAACGGCGCTCAGCAATATCAAGTTTGGATAAGATTTTAATACGAGCAGCTAAGCGTCGTCCTAAATGTGGCGCAGGGCGGTTGGTTTCCACCAAAATACCATCGCAACGTAAGCGCACGCGGTAAATATCTTCATAAGGCTCAAAGTGAATATCCGATGCGCCTTTACGTACTGCATCAAGCAATATTTGATTGATAAAGCGGCTGACGGGCGCTTCATCTTGGCTAAGATCTTCGGTTTCTTGAATTTCATCACTGCCGACTTCAACCAGGTTGGCCAGTTCATCTTGCGTGATGTCTTTGCCTTGGCTGCTGTCAGCATTGACTGCGCGGCCATACAAGCGACGAATCGCCCCTTCCAGCTCTTTGCAGTCAGCCAGAATAAATTCAATTTGTTTGCCTGTCGCAAAACGGAAATCGTCTTCCACACTGGTGTTGGTGGGGTCGGCAACCGCGATCAGGACATTATCGCTGTCAATTTGCAGTGGCAGCACTTGATGGTTGATGATCAAATCGCGCATGCCCAGTTGTTCACATACTTGCGCGTATTGGTAATGCTCGAGATGGGCTTGCGGCAGGGCAAATAGATGGCACAGCTTGACTAATAACTGCTGGCTAGAAATAAAACCAGCGTCCACGCAAGCCACGGGGACGCTTTTATTATCGTTTAAAACCGTGCTCACCACCATTTGCTCTTGCTCGTGAGTCAAGAGCTCCGCTTGGCGTAAAATGGAGGCGAGGTTGGTAATCATTATAATAAATTAGATACCAGTACAATTCTTCGGCAGAATACCTTGATTACTTGCAATATTCGTTGATGAACAAGTCCATTCACCATTGGCGCTGCGAGTTAATGTTAAATTTTGTTTAGCCGTTAAATTGCTAGCATCTGGTACATCTTTAAACGTAAAGCTAATAGATCCTGTTGCTCCACTTGTAGCGCTATCAGGTGCAAAGGCAGCTGAACCTAGATTCATTGATGGTATACCTAGATCTGATTCAGTCCCCGAAGCAGGAAACTCTCCATATGATACAGCGTAGGCTTCAACATTGGTTTTTGCGCCAGTTAGAGTTGCTAACACGGAAGCGACCTCTGATTTAGCTACGTATTTTTGATATTGTGGCATCGCAATTGCCGCCAACACACCGATAACCGCAACGACGATCATCAATTCAATCAGCGTAAAGCCTTTTTGTAGTTTTTTCTTACCTTGTTGTAATGGTTTCATTTTCATCTCCGTGAATAATTAAGTGGTATAACCTCCGCAAGAGTAGAGCTAGCGTTAAAAAAGAAAATTGTCGATAAATGCCAATTCGAGGCAGTTTGAAATCTGCGTGTGTTGTTACATTGCAAAAACAAAATATTGCGAGGCAATTAATAATATTGGATGAGGCAGGAGCCGTTTTTGACCAAGACATGACGAACTAAGAGTATGAATTTGGTATGGAAATGGGCGGCGATGTGTGAAGGGGATCACATGGGTTTGTGTATTTCGTTTATCGTGGCTCGGGCGCTTCGCTGCTCGTGACTCGGTCGTTTCACTTCTCGTGGCTCGAGAGAGATAGTTCCTGGTCCATAGTTCCTAGTTTCTAGATAAAGCCAGTCTGCGAGCGCTTTTGCTTTTTCAAGTAACGAGCAGCGAAGTGCCCGAAAAACGAGTCACGATACCTACAAAAACACCTCAATCGAGAAAGCGATTGAGGTGCTGAATGTTATGATGTCAGTATTGCGCTCGTTAGCCAACCACTCTCATCGACAAATCCATCGCTTTCACATGTTTTGTCAGTGCACCCACCGAAATATAATCCACGCCGGTTTTGGCGTATTCATTTAAGGTTTCTAGGGTAATATTGCCTGAGTTTTCCAGTGCCGCTTGGCCGGTGGTTAAACCGTTTTCTAAGCCGATTTGCTTGTTCAGCTCGACCGCAGCAATCATCATGTCTTTAGTGAAGTTATCCAGCATCACAATGTCGGCACCAGCGCGAATGGCCAGTTCGAGTTCTTCGAGTGATTCCGTTTCTACTTCAACTGGCTTGCCTGGGTTTAATTGCTTGGCAGTGGCAATGGCTTTTTCGATGCCGCCACAAGCCATGATGTGATTTTCTTTAATTAGGTAGGCATCAAATACACCAATGCGATGGTTAAAACCGCCGCCGCAAGTCACCGCATACTTTAATGCGCTGCGCAGGCCGGGAATGGTTTTACGGGTATCAAGTAAGCGACATTCGGTACCTTCTAATTGTTTGACATATTCCGCAGTAATCGAGGCGCAGCCAGACAGGGTTTGGATGAAGTTCATCGCATTGCGCTCACCGGTTAAAAGAATGCGTGATGGGCCGGTTAACGTGCAGAGTGTTTGGTTCGGTTCGACGGTATCGCCATCGGTGACATGCCAATCAATTGTCACTTGACCACCCAGTTGTTTGAACACCTCATCAGCCCAATCTCGGCCACAAAATACGCCATGTTCACGAGTGATGATCTTGGCGGTATTGACGGAGTCGGCTGGAATTAAGCTGGCGGTAATATCCGCGTTAGGATCTAAAGTGCCGCCCAAATCTTCTTTTAATGCGTCACTCACCATGCGAGTTATTTCAGTTGGTAATTGTTGCTTTAAATAGTGAATACGAGATTGGTAATCGTGAGCTGTTTTCATTGGGCAAAATCCATGTTTTTTTGATGGGGTAATGATACTGCAAGGGGAAACGATTTTCGAGCGCTACGCTAATCGACCGTTTCACTCCTTGTGTCTCGGATTGCTTAATGAGAGCTTACTAGTCATCAGGCTCTTGCTTTATCTTTTCCTAGAAACGAGCAGCGTAGCGCCCGAGAACCGAGAACCGAGAACCGAGAACCGAGTACCGAAGACCGTCCCTTGACTTCAGTCTTGATTTCGACAGAATAACTTCACCGAATGAATAAGGTTATCGACTATGCACATCACCCCCGATTCATGGCTTTCAGGCGTTAAACACGTGCCGTCCCCATTTTATGATCAAAGGCCAAAACAAACGCCGATTTCTTTGCTGGTGGTGCATAATATCAGTTTGCCGCCGGGGCAATATGGTGGGCCTTATGTTGAGCAATTTTTTACCGGTCAACTGGATCCTAATCAACACCCATTTTTTAAAGTGATTCACAAAATGGGGGTTTCCGCGCATTGCTTTATTCGTCGTGATGGGGAAATCATCCAATTTGTGCCGTTTAACGCCAGAGCTTGGCATGCGGGTAAGTCGAGCTTTGCTGGGGTTGAGCGTTGTAATGATTATTCGATTGGCATTGAGTTGGAGGGCACGGATTTTGACACTTATACTCAAGCGCAATATCAATCATTGGTGAGCATTACTCAGTTGGTGATGAAAACTTATCCTCATATCACTCTGCCACGCATTACTGGGCATCAATATATTGCACCACTGCGTAAGACTGACCCAGGGCTTGGGTTTGATTGGCGTTACTTTCGCTTCCTGTTAAGTCAGTAATCATCTGGCTTTCATTAACCTTGTACATCAACAGGTTTGAGCAAGTTCACAATTTTATTTAAATCCTTTCTTATTATTCTTTTTTTATACTGAAATACGGTTTCTTTTTCTTAAAAAAATTCATTCTTTTGCAACAAATCACCTCAAGAATTGACTAAGTTTAAGCGGATGAAAAATCAGCTTGATTGAGATCAAAGTCACATATTTAACAAATCCAATCTATCTGATGTCATAAAATAACAGTCTAAAACGCGAAAATTAAATTGGTCTTACCAATCTTATTGTTGTTTTAGAATGATTTTGTTATCGCAAGGTTAATGGTTTTCCGTTCTTTGACTTGGGTCAATTTTGTCTGGACACCTATGTTTAGTTTATGTAAACTTTTTGGTGAGTCTGGTAATTGGTATTACCAATTTACAACCGCAAATGAGAAGACAAAGTAATCATGGCTTATCAAAGGATTCGTCAGCCGAAACTTTCCGATGTGATTGAACAGGAAATCGAACGGTTGATTTTAGAAGGCACGCTGTCTCCCGGCCAACAATTGCCGCCAGAGCGAGAGCTAGCAAAACAATTTGACGTGTCTCGTCCTTCTGTTCGTGAAGCCATCCAGCGCTTAGAAGCAAAACGTTTATTAACGCGTAAACAAGGCGGCGGTACTTTTGTCAGCGATACATTGTGGACGTCTTTTTCTGATCCTTTGCTAGAGTTATTGTCGACGCATTCAGAAACCCAACTCGACTTACTTGAATCTCGTCATGCAATGGAAGGTATTTCCGCTTATTTTGCTGCTCTACGTGGCACGGAAGAAGACTTTGAGCGTATTTCGCAATGCCAGAAAGAAGTCGAAAAGGCGATAGAGAACAAAGATATCGTCCATGAATCAAAAGCGGTGATGGCAGTGTTGATCGCCATTTCTGAAGCGGCTCACAATGTGGTGTTATTGCACATTGTTCGTAGCCTAGCGCCGCTGCTGCAACAGAACGTATTACAGAATTTAGAATTACTTCATCGTCGCGATGAGGTGGTAGAAAAGGTGAGTCATCACCGTGCCAGTATTGTGCAAGCGATTTTAGAGCGTGAACCAGAAAAGGCGCGTAAAGCCTCGCATGCCCATTTGGCTTATATCGAAGAAACCTTGTTGGATTTGACTCGAGAAGAGAGTCGTCGCGAGCGTTCATTGCGCCGTATTCAACAAGCCAACGAATCATAAGATTGACGACCCACTTATTAAATCGGTTAGTTAGTCTGTCAAACCAACAAAAGGATAGATCGCCATGTCTGAAGTCATGAATAATGACGTTGATGCACTGGAAACTCAAGAATGGTTAGCTGCTCTTGAATCAGTGGTACGTGAAGAAGGTGTCGAGCGCGCTCAATATCTACTAGAGCAAGTTCTTGATAAAGCTCGCTTAGACGGTGTTGATATGCCAACAGGCATTAACACAAACTACATTAACACTATTCCGGCAGCTCAAGAGCCGGCATATCCTGGCGATACGACTTTAGAGCGCCGTATCCGTTCGATCATTCGTTGGAATGCCATCATGATCGTTCTACGTGCGTCTAAGAAAGACTTAGAGCTAGGGGGCCACATGGCGTCTTACCAGTCTTCAGCAGCGTTCTACGAAGTCTGTTTCAACCACTTCTTCCGTGCTCCGAATGAAAAAGACGGTGGCGATTTGGTGTATTACCAAGGTCACATTTCTCCAGGGATCTACGCACGTGCCTTCCTTGAAGGTCGCTTAACTGAAGAGCAACTTGATAACTTCCGTCAAGAAGTTGATGGTAAAGGTATCCCTTCATACCCGCACCCTAAATTAATGCCTGAATTCTGGCAGTTCCCAACGGTATCTATGGGCCTAGGTCCAATCGCCGCTATCTACCAAGCGCGTTTCTTGAAGTACCTTGACGGTCGTGGCCTGAAAGACACTTCTGAACAACGTGTTTACGCTTTCCTAGGCGATGGTGAGATGGATGAGCCAGAATCACGCGGTGCGATTTCTTTCGCTGCTCGTGAAAAACTGGATAACCTATGCTTCCTAATCAACTGTAACCTACAGCGTCTTGATGGCCCTGTAATGGGTAACGGTAGCATCATTCAAGAACTTGAAGGTCTATTCAAAGGTGCTGGCTGGAACGTAGTAAAAGTAATCTGGGGTAACAACTGGGATTCACTTCTTGCTAAAGACACCACAGGTAAACTACTGCAATTGATGAACGAAACCATCGATGGCGATTACCAAACCTTCAAATCGAAAGATGGTGCTTACGTACGTGAACACTTCTTCGGTAAATACCCAGAAACAGCAGCACTTGTTGCTGATATGACTGATGATGAAATCTTCGCACTTAAGCGTGGTGGTCACGAGTCTTCTAAACTGTACGCAGCTTACAAAAACGCCCAAGAAACCAAAGGTCGTCCAACTGTTATCCTAGCGAAAACAGTAAAAGGTTACGGCATGGGTGAAGCAGCGGAAGGTAAAAACATAGCGCACCAAGTGAAGAAAATGGACATGACTCATGTTCTTCACCTACGTGATCGTTTAGGTCTACAAGATCTTCTTTCTGATGACAAAGTGAAAGAGCTTCCTTACCTAACGCTTGAAGAAGGTTCGAAAGAATTCGAATACCTACACGCTCGTCGTAAAGCACTTCATGGTTATACGCCTCAGCGTCTACCTAACTTTACTAAAGCACTTCAAATCCCAGAGCTTGGTGAGTTTGATGCGCTATTGACTGAACAAAAGCGTGACATCTCAACTACGATGGCGTTCGTACGTACATTGAACATCTTGCTAAAAGATAAAGGCATCGGTAAAAACATCGTTCCAATCATTGCAGATGAAGCGCGTACATTCGGTATGGAAGGTCTATTCCGTCAAATCGGTATTTACAACCCGAATGGCCAGACTTACACACCAGAAGACCGCGGCGTGGTTTCTTACTACAAAGAAGAGACTTCAGGTCAAGTTCTACAAGAAGGTATTAATGAGTTAGGTGCAATGTCTTCATGGGTTGCGGCGGCAACGTCATACTCGACTAACGACCTACCAATGATTCCGTTCTACATCTACTACTCAATGTTCGGCTTCCAACGTGTGGGCGACATGGCGTGGATGGCAGGCGACCAACAAGCTCGTGGCTTCCTATTAGGTGCAACAGCTGGTCGTACAACGCTTAACGGTGAAGGTCTACAGCACGAAGATGGCCACTCGCACATCATGGCGAACACGGTTCCTAACTGTATTTCTTACGACCCAACTTTCGCTTATGAAGTGGCAGTTATCATGCAAGACGGTATTCGTCGCATGTACGGTGAGCAAGAGAACGTTTACTACTACCTAACGGTAATGAACGAAAACTACCACATGCCAGCAATGCCAGAAGGCGCTGAAGAAGGCATCCGTCGTGGTATCTACAAGCTAGAAACTTACGCGGGCGATAAGTCTAAAGTTCAACTATTGAGCTCTGGTACTATCATGAACGAAGTTCGTAAAGCGGCTCAAATTCTAAGTGAAGAGTACGGCATTGCGTCTGACGTGTTCTCAGTAACCTCATTCAACGAATTGACTCGTGATGGTCAAGATGCTGAGCGTTACAACATGCTTCACCCAGAAGCTGAGCAAAAAGTACCATACATCGCAACGGTTCTAGGTTCTGAGCCTGCTATTGCGGCGACTGACTACATGAAGAACTACGCTGACCAAGTTCGCGCATTTGTTCCTGCTGAGTCTTACAAAGTATTGGGTACAGATGGCTTCGGTCGCTCAGACAGCCGTGAAAACCTACGTCGTCACTTCGAAGTGAATGCTGGTTACGTAGTAGTTGCAGCACTGACTGAACTTGTGAAACGTGGTGATGTTGATAAATCAGTTGTGGTTGAAGCCATTGCTAAATTCAACATCGATGCAGACAAGATCAACCCTCTGCACGCTTAATTCACTAAACGCATAAGAATGAAGGTGCGCAGCATTGCAAACACATGCTGCGCATTTCAATCAGATAAAGGAAAGACGAATGACAATCGAAATTAATGTACCTGACATTGGTGCCGATGAGGTTGAAGTTACTGAGATTCTAGTAAACGTTGGTGACAAGGTTGAAGAAGAGCAGTCTTTAATTACTGTTGAAGGTGATAAAGCTTCAATGGAAGTACCTGCGCCACAAGCGGGTATCGTAAAAGAAATCAAAGTAAACGTGGGTGACTCTGTATCAACAGGTTCATTCATCATGGTGTTCGAAGCAGAAGGCGCAGCAGCGGCTCCAGCGGCAGAAGCACCACAAGCGGAAGCGGCTCCGGCAGCAGCCCCAGCAGCAGCTGAATTAAAAGAAGTGCATGTTCCTGACATTGGCGGTGATGAAGTTGAAGTGACTGAAATCATGGTTGCTATCGGTGACAGCATTGAAGAAGAGCAATCACTTCTAACTGTTGAAGGCGATAAAGCATCAATGGAAGTACCTGCGCCATTTGCTGGTACGCTGAAAGAAATCAAAGTGGCAGCGGGCGATAAAGTCACCACTGGCTCATTGATCATGGTATTTGAAGTGGCAGGTTCTGGTGCGGCGGCTCCAGCTCCAGCAGCAGAGCAATCAGCGCCTGCGGCGGCCCCAGCAGCTTCAGCAGCAAAAGAAGTGAATGTACCTGATATTGGCGGTGATGAAGTTGAAGTGACTGAAATCATGGTTGCTGTTGGTGATACCGTTGAAGAAGAGCAATCTTTGATCACGGTTGAAGGCGACAAAGCGTCAATGGAAGTTCCTGCACCATTTGCTGGTACAGTGAAAGAAATCAAGATTGCGGCTGGCGATAAAGTATCAACTGGCTCTCTAATCATGGTATTCGAAGTGGCTGGCGCAGCACCTGCACCACAAGCGGCGGCGCCTGCGGCATCTGCAGCTCCGAAAGCGGAAGCAGCACCTGCAAAATCTGCAGCAGCACCAGCATCAACGGGTGATTTCCAAGAGAACAACGAATACGCGCACGCGTCTCCAGTGGTACGTCGTCTCGCTCGCGAATTTGGCGTTAACCTTGCGAAAGTAAAAGGTACTGGTCGTAAGAGCCGTATCTTGAAAGAAGACGTACAGAACTTCGTGAAAGAAGCGCTGAAACGTCTAGAGTCTGGCGCTGCAGCGTCTGGCAATGGTGACGGCAGTGCACTTGGCCTACTACCTTGGCCAAAAGTGGACTTCAGCAAGTTTGGTGAAACAGAAGTTCAACCGCTGTCTCGCATTAAGAAGATCTCTGGTGCAAACCTACACCGTAACTGGGTGATGATCCCACACGTTACACAATGGGATAACGCGGATATCACAGCACTAGAAGCTTTCCGTAAAGATCAAAATGCCATTGAAGCGAAGAAAGATTCAGGCATGAAGATCACACCACTTGTGTTCATCATGAAAGCGGTAGCGAAAGCGTTAGAAGCCTTCCCAGCGTTCAACTCTTCTCTATCTGAAGATGGCGAAAGCTTGATTCTTAAGAAGTACGTGAATGTTGGTATCGCAGTTGATACACCAAACGGTCTCGTGGTTCCAGTATTCAAAGATGTGAACAAAAAAGGCATCTACGAATTATCTGAAGAATTGGCTGTGATTTCTAAGAAAGCACGTGCAGGTAAGCTAACCGCATCTGACATGCAAGGTGGCTGTTTCACTATCTCGAGCCTAGGTGGCATCGGTGGTACTGCATTTACGCCAATCGTAAACGCACCAGAAGTAGGTATCTTAGGGGTATCTAAATCTGAAATGAAGCCAGTATGGAATGGTAAAGAATTCGAACCACGCCTACAGCTTCCACTTTCTCTGTCTTACGATCACCGTGTGATCGATGGTGCAGAAGGTGCACGCTTCATTACTTACCTAAATGGCTGTCTATCTGACATCCGCCGCTTGGTACTGTAATTGAATCAAAAATAGGGTGGCACAGCGCCACCTTATTTTTTAATTGAGTTTTGTTATTACGTGTTGTCAATGTGGCGAGTTTGAGGTTTAAAACCCCATTGATTTGACAGGTAATAAGTCACAAATAAAAAAGAATGTTGTCTAGCTCACAGGCTACGGGGAATCGCTTTTCAGTTTGTTAACAAGTCGATAAACTGGCTTTAATTCTGAATTAGATTCCACTCCCAACTTTTTGTTATTTATATTGATGAGATCGTCACTGAATAGCGCTATGGGAATCGTCAGCTTGTCAGGGATAAAATGACTATAACGAGGTCAAAATGAGCAAAGAAGTTAAAGCACAAGTCGTGGTACTCGGTGCAGGTCCTGCTGGTTATTCAGCGGCTTTCCGTTGTGCCGATTTAGGTTTAGAAACCGTTCTTGTAGAGCGCTACAGCACACTAGGTGGCGTTTGTCTAAACGTGGGTTGTATCCCATCTAAAGCACTACTTCACGTATCAAAAGTAATTGAAGAATCAAAAGCAATGGCGGCTCATGGTGTTGTGTTTGGCGAGCCTCAAACCGACATCAATAAAATCCGTTCTTGGAAAGACAAAGTAATTACACAGCTTACTGGCGGTCTTGCTGGTATGGCAAAGCAACGTAAAGTGACGGTTGTGAATGGTTTCGGTAAATTCACTGGTCCTAATACGCTTGTTGTTGAAGGTGAAGAAACCACTACGATTTCTTTTGATAACGCGATCATTGCTGCGGGTTCTCGCCCAATTAAATTGCCATTCATTCCACATGATGACCCACGTATTTGGGACTCAACAGATGCGCTTGAACTGAAAGAAGTACCGAAGAAACTGCTTGTTATGGGCGGTGGTATCATCGGTCTAGAAATGGGTACGGTTTACCACTCTCTAGGTTCTCAAATCGACGTAGTTGAAATGTTTGATCAAGTGATCCCTGCGGCGGATAAAGACGTCGTTAAAGTGTTCACTAAGCGTATCAAAGACAAGTTCAACTTGATGCTTGAAACGAAAGTAACGGCTGTTGAAGCGAAAGAAGACGGTATCTACGTTTCAATGGAAGGCAAAAAAGCACCAGCTGAAGCTGAGCGTTACGATGCGGTTCTTGTTGCTATCGGTCGTATTCCAAACGGCAAACTGATGGACGCTGAAAAAGCGGGCATTGAAGTCGATGAGCGTGGTTTCATCAACGTTGATAAGCAAATGCGTACTAACGTTCCTCACATTCATGCTATCGGTGACATCGTTGGTCAACCAATGCTGGCTCACAAAGGTGTGCATGAAGGTCACGTTGCTGCAGAAGTGATTGCAGGTAAGAAACACTACTTCGATCCTAAAGTAATTCCATCCATTGCTTACACTGAGCCAGAAGTCGCTTGGGTTGGTAAAACAGAAAAAGAAGCGAAAGCAGAAGGTATCAACTACGAAACTGCCACTTTCCCATGGGCAGCTTCTGGCCGTGCTATCGCCTCTGACTGTGCTGACGGTATGACTAAGCTTATCTTTGATAAAGATACTCATCGCGTGATCGGTGGTGCGATTGTGGGTACTAACGGTGGTGAATTGCTAGGTGAAATCGGTCTTGCGATCGAGATGGGTTGTGATGCAGAAGATATCGCATTGACTATCCACGCTCACCCAACACTACACGAATCTGTTGGTCTAGCTGCAGAAGTGTTTGAAGGTACTATTACTGACCTACCAAACGCCAAAGCGGTTAAGCCTAAGAAGTAAATGATTAGGGGCTCGTAGCTAGACAGCTCGAGTCTCGATAAATGCTTCGATTAGCATATGAGAAGAGCCGTACAGTATTTACTGTACGGCTCTTCTATTTTAAGGCCTTCATTATTTTACCGCATTGGTTTTAAGAAGAGAGAAGCTGGTTAAACTGGGCTAGCCATGCAGGGTGGGCAGGCCAAGCCGGCGCAGTAACAAACTGCCCATCCGTGATGGCGTCTGTTACTTCAATTTCTGCATATTGCGCTCCGGCCAATTCTACTTCAGGTGCACAAGCTGGATACGCCGATATTCGCTTGCCTTTAATCACTTTTGCCGCCGCTAATAGTTGAGCACCGTGGCAGACTGCCGCAATCGGTTTTCCTGTTTCAGCAAAGTGCTTAACAAGCTCGATGACTTTGTTATTCAATCTCAAATATTCAGGTGCACGGCCACCAGGAATAAGCAGAGCATCAAACTCCGTACCTTTAATTTGGTCAAAAGACGCCGTTAAGGTAAAGAGATGCCCAGGTTTCTCGCTGTAGGTTTGGTCGCCTTCGAAATCGTGAATGGCAGTTTTGATAGTTTCACCTGCCTGTTTGTCTGGACATACGACACTGACTTGATGTCCTACCATACTAAGCGCTTGATTGGGTACCATGAGTTCATAATCTTCAACAAAATCGCCTGCGATGATTAATATCTTAGCCATATTCATTCCTTTTTGACCATCTAATTAGTGTGATTGGTATTCTTTCAATTGTAGTGATGATTTAGGATTTTGAGATTAAATATGTATTCGACATTTGTCTGAGATGTGACTGCTCGCTAATGAAATCAAAAGACGAGCAATAACGTGCCTCTAAGGACCTCAAAATCAGTTCAAGTGCTTATTCCAATTCAGAATCGCTCAGCTCTCCATTAGTCGGTTTGTTGGGAGAGCGTATCTGTGCTTTATCTTGGGAGGTTGATTGTTTCGATTTGTCTGATTCGTCAGGCGTTTTAGGCTGATAGTCTTCATAAAAATCACCTGCGCTAGTTTCAATTTCTGCCATCTTGTACCTCCGACTCATGTTCACCACATAGTTTAAGTGTAGTGAGGATTTTGGGGAGTGAGGTAAAAAAGGGTAAAGAACGAGTAAAATATATGTAAAGGTGAATTATGAGCGGGACTTTAAACTTTTTTGCTGAAAGTATTGTTTGTCTTCCCAGCGCAATAGGGTGAGGCTTTCTCCCCACACGCACCCCGTATCCAACCCAATCACGTTAGCGTTTTCATCATGGCATCCCATGAGCGCTGCCCAGTGGCCAAAAATCACGGTTTTCTCAAGTGATATACGCTGAGGCACCTGAAACCAAGGCATCAGTTTGCTATCATTCATTTTACTTGGAGGCAGCTTACAGGCCATATCCAATTCTCCCGATTGCTCACAAAAGCGCATACGGGTATAGGCATTGATAATGTAACGATAACGTTCAATGCCTTGTAAATCTTGATTCCATTGGGTTGGATGATTCGCGTACATATTTTTTATTAACCACATCCAATCACTGCTTTGAAGTAGGGCGGTGACTTCGGCATTGGCGGCCCGGGCCGTATCTAAATCCCAAACCGGTGAGATCCCGGCATGGCACATGACAAACTCATCCTGCTCAGCCAATAAAGGTTGAGCGCGTAACCAATCCATTAATTCTTCGCAATCGGGTGCTGACAGAATCGGGGCGGTTTTGTCTTTGGGCTTAGCGGGAAAATAACCTAAGTGAGTGGCTAGCAAATGCAGATCGTGATTACCTAGTACACATCGCGCCGACGAGCCGAGTTTTTTGACAAATCGGAGCGTTTCTAATGATTTTGGCCCTCGGGCAACTAAGTCACCGGCTAGCCATAATGTATCTTGCTCGGGGGTAAATTTGACTTGTTCTAGTAACAGTTGCAACTCATCGAAGCAACCTTGAATGTCTCCAACGATGTAGTTCGCCACTGTGCCTCTCTTTCGTTCTTGGGGGTAATTTAACCTCAGCTGCGGTTAATTTAAAATATTTGGGATTGCCATACGAAATGGTGGGATATCGGCAATAAACTCTTCACTATTTTCATCCAGCATGACGTAATGCCCTTGCATGACCCCGACCGGCGTTTCTAAAGCCGTGCCACTGGTGTAAGTATACTCTTGCATGGCGTCAATCACGGGTTGTTCCCCAACCACACCATCACCTTCAATGGTAAGCTGTTTTCCATTGGCATCGGTGATTAACCAGCGTCGGCTGATTAGCTGAACCGTTTGTGGGCTATGGTTTCGTATCGTAATGGTATACGCGAAGATGTAGCGACTTCTTTCTGGTTGAGATTGCTCTTCGATATAGCGGGTATGCACTTGGCAAGTGATACTTGGTGCGGGTTGTTGGCTCACAAATATCTCCTATCCATAGAGAAGTGAATAATGCTAACTCAAGTCGTGGTTTATCAATCGGTCACGGCTTGAGTTAGCTTATTTTACTGGTTTATTGCTTAAGTTAGTTTATTGCTTAAATTAGCTTATTGCCTAAGTGTGCTTATTGTTCTTTAGCGTGTAAGTAGTTCGCTAAATCAACAAATTGAACCAGAGTTAAGTTTTCTGGGCGAATACTTGGGTTGATGCCCACTTGCTCTAACTCTTCTGCGCTAACTAGGCTCTTAAAGCAGTTGCGCACGGTTTTACGACGTTGATTAAAGCCTTCACGGCACACGCGATCTAACCATTTTAAGCTGGTCGCAGGGTATGGCAGATCTTCATACGGCGTTAAGCGCACGACGGCTGAGTCTACTTTCGGCGGAGGCACAAACGCCGTTGGCGGCACTTCCAATACTGGCATTACTTTACAGTAATATTGCGCCATTACCGTTAAACGGCCATAGGCTTTTGAACCAGGACCTGCAGCTAAGCGATTGACCACTTCTTTTTGCAACATAAAGTGCATGTCTTGAATGTCTTTATGGAACTCAAATAAGTGGAACATCAACGGCGTAGAAATGTTGTACGGTAAGTTGCCGAAAATACGCAGCTTGTTATTTGGACGTACGAGTTCATTGAAGTCAAAGCGCATGGCATCGCCTTCATGAATCGTTAACTTGCTTGATAATTCAGGGTGATTTCTTAGGCGCTCCGCCAAATCACGGTCAAGTTCGATAACCGTAAATTTATCTACTTCGCGACCCACAGGCTCAGTGATTGCGCCTAGACCTGGGCCGATTTCAACTAAGTTTTGCCCTGGAAGAGGGTTTATTGCAGAAACAATACCATCAATAATATAGGGATCATTTAAAAAGTTTTGACCAAAGCGTTTACGTGCTTTATGGCCTAGATGGACATCATTACTCATTGATTACTCTCTGTTTGCTTTCTGGCTATTAGAGGTTTCCGCCAGTTGTAAAGCATGGGTGATTGCAGTTAAAAAACTGCCTATGTCGGCATTCCCTGTGCCCGCTAAATCCAGTGCTGTACCGTGATCGACCGAGGTACGAATAAAAGGCAGTCCTAGTGTAATGTTCACTGAATTACCAAAGCCTTTATATTTTAGCACGGGTAATCCTTGATCATGATACATAGCTAAGACGGTATCAGCTTGTTGTAAATACTTGTCATTAAAGATGGTGTCAGCTGGCAATGGGCCAACTAAGTTCATACCATCTTGTTGTTTTAAACGCGCTAAGGTTGGCGTAATGGTTTCGATTTCTTCTCGCCCTAAGCAGCCGTCTTCACCCGCATGTGGGTTGAGGCCGCAGACATAAATTGCAGGGTTTTCAATGCCAAATTTATTGACGAGATCGGTATGCAAGATCCGAATGATGCTTTCTAAACGCTCTTCCGTGACTGCTTGGCTGACATAAGCCAAAGGAATATGCGTGGTCACTAGAGCAACACGTAAGCCTTCTGTTGCGAGCATCATCACCACTAATGGTGTATTTGATTTCTCGGCAAAAAACTCAGTGTGGCCACTAAACGCTACGCCAGCACGATTGATCACGCCTTTATGTACTGGGCCGGTGACTAAGGCATCAAATTCACCGCTCATGCAACCTTGGCAAGCTCGTTCTAAAGTTTTGAGTACATAATGACCATTGGCTTCATTGAGCTGACCTGCGACAACCGTTTCACTTGCTGCAATATGATCAACGTAGAGTTGGCCTTTGAGTTGTACTTGTGGTGGCATTTGCGCATCGTAATCGAGCAGTTGAACGTCAATATTTAATTGCTGTGCTCGTTGTTGCAACATTGTTTTGTCTGCGCATACGATCAGTTGATGCGGCCAATCATATTGTGACAGTGCGATGACTAAATCTGGGCCAATGCCAGCCGGCTCACCGGCGGTGATCACAAGACGTTTGATGTGGTTAATATCAAGATTATTCATCGTTGTCTTGCTCTTGTTGATTGAGATTTTCTACATAAGCACTGGCTCGGATCTCTTGTAACCAAGCTGAGGCTTCTTCATTAAATTTACGTTTAAACAGAATTTGATAAGCACGGTTTTTCATTGCAGAGTCGGTGCGATCCACCGTGCGTCGTTCCAATACTTTAACGATATGCCAGCCATGAACGGTTTTAAATGGTTCACTTATTTGACCAACTGGAAGCGTTTCAACTTGGTGTTTAAATTCTGGCACATAAGAGTCAGGTGTTTGGAACCCTAAGATACCATCTGCGACAGCGGAACCCGTATCTTGACTGTATTGTTGAGCCAATTCGCCAAAGGTACGCTTGCCTGACTGGATTTCATCAATAAAGCCATTCAGTTCTTCTTTGGCCCCTTCATCACTTAAGATGATAGAAGGTTTAATTAAGATGTGCTGCGCGTTGACCTCGGTCACGGCGACCGTTTGTAGACCTTTGACATCATCAATTTTCATGATGTGGAAACCGACACCACTGCGGAATGGTCCAATGATTGCGCCTTTGCCTTGAGTGGTAATTTGATCCGCAAAAATCGTTGGCATTTCTTCTTTACGCATCCAACCCCAATCGCCACCTTGTAGTGCTTTAGGGCCTTTTGAGTAGGTGTAAGCTAAGGTCGAGAAGTCTTCGCCATTATTTAAACGTTCGATAAGTTGTTGAGCTTCTCGTTCTGTCGCGTCTTTATCATCGCCAAAACGAAGCTGAATTTGTGAAACTTTATATTCTACATTTTGGGTAGTCTGTTCAGCCATCATGCTGGCTAAGGTTTCCACTTCCGACGGAGAGATATTCACACGGCGACGTACTTGGGCGTTACGAGCTTCACTTACCGCCATTTCTTTGCGAATTTGTTCGCGGAATACCGGGTAAGTGATCCCTTGCTGTTGCAATTCGGCGCGCATTTGATCAACGGTTTGTTGGTTATCTTTTGCAATGCCTTCAATGGCTTGGTCAAGTCGTTGGTCATCGATTTGAATGCCCATTCGTTTGGCTTCTTGCAATTGAATTTCGTCTAAAACCAATTTCTCGATGACTTGTTCTTTTAATGTGTCGAGATCCGGCAGAGTTTGGTTCTTTTCTCTAGCATTGGCTTGTACCGTTTTTAATGCGGTATTGACATCGCTTTGTAGAATAACGCCGTCATTGACGATGGCGACAACGTGATCCATTGCCTGAGGCGCAGCAACAGACGCAGAGGCTGTAAACAGGCTCATTATTCCAATGAATGCGGGAATCCATGTCTTCATTTCAGGTATCCAATTAGTACAACAAAATAAATGAGAAGCATCAGCAGAGATATTATCATGGCCTGCTGATGGCTTCATTAATCACAATTAATCGGCTAAGGCGAATGGGCGTCCATAACTTAGAGCGTTACTGCCGTCGCTGTAATCAACGCCTGCACTTTGGCCTAGACCTTTAATGCCTATGTTGAGGCTGACTTTGGACTCATAGTCTGCGCCAGGCTCTGGGTAAATATCGGCGACATTACCCGAATTGACGATATGACGAGTAAAGGTTAAACCTAAGAACCAACAGTCATCGTTATAAGTGACACCGACTAACCCTTCAAGCATTTGATCTTCGGTTAAATCGTAAAAATAACTTCCTCGAACATCCCAACGCTGAGCAACTTTGAAGCCTGTTAGGAAACCTGCTTGAGAAATACCATCACGGGTGTAAGTATTCAGTCGGCTTTCACTTAGCCCGGATGCATTATCGAGAATGTAACCTTTATCAACATAGCGATAATTTAATTGGGTATAGCCACCACCAGGCAATTTATACTCAATGGTGCTGTTTGCAACCTGTAACGTTGAGACGTTACTGTCATATTGCACACCACCTTTAAATAGCCATTCATCACTGATATTCCATTCATTCTCAAGGGCCCAAGCTGATAAGTTTGCATCGCTGCCATTTGGGTTAATGTAATAGATTTGTCCAAGTGATAAGTTAAAGCGCTCTTTGTAGTTTTCATCATAAAAACGAGAAGTTGCACCATAGCTCAGTTGGTTCGTTGCCGCGATGTAGTCGACACTACTGTATTGTGTATCACGGAATAGGCCGTAGTAGTCATTTTGCAATAGCGTAGTGTCATAGGCGTCATAGATATCGCTTTGATTCACTTCAGGAATGTACAAATACTGCAAACGTGGCTCTAAGGTTTGAGTGTAGCCACCTAGCCATTTTTGGCTATTGTCGAGAAATAGTGAACCACTAATACGATACTCTGGAACCGTACGGCTGGCATTTTCTTCTAAATCCGAATTTGCTGCCTGACCACTTTTCAGATCTTGATCGTAGTAGGTGTACATCAATTTTGCTTCGGTAGTGAGTTGTCCCCACGGCGCATAAAATGGCACCAAAACCCCAGGTTCTAAATGAACACGAGTGGCATCAGGAAGATCTTTATCATCAGTTTCAAAACGACTGATATGGCTGTTCCATTGGACATCGATGTGCGGAAGTACGTTTGCCCGATTATATTCAAATTGCAGCTGAGGCATTAAGCGGTAGGGCTGGGATGTACCTAGAACTTGGAAATCACGGACTTTTAAAGTGGTACTTGTGAGATTCGTTCGGTAGGCCACTTCTCCTTCTTGTAACAACTGACCATCTTCACGGTTACCAATGTTGGAATCGAGATCCTCAAAATAGTCGTTATCACTGACACGCGAGTAATCTACAGAGAATTTCCAGTTGCGTTGGTAGATACCATCATGATTAAAGTTCACCCCCCAACGAGAGCCTTTTTCACTGTACAAATCATCGTGATGTAGATATTCCACATTCACTTCACCACGTCCAAAACCATCGGTGAGATAACGGAATTCATTATCAAACTGCACGCCACGCTCTTGCATGTAGTTTAGTGTGGTTGTGAGGTCGTATTGTGGTGCTAAGTTAAAGTAGATTGGAACATTAATTTCCAAACCATTTTTAGTGTCATAACCACCTGATGGATAAAGGAAACCTGTTTTACGTTTATCACCAATTGGCACTGTGATGTAGGGCCAGTAAAATACCGGTACATCTAAAATTTCAAAACGAGTGTTATAGAACGTGGCTTCTTCTTCATCGTTGTCGATGTCAATATCAGTGGCTTTTACGCGCCATGATTTGTTGCCTTCTGGGCAAGTGGTCAAAGAGCCATCTTCCATGGTGTAGATGCTTTGGCCATCTTTTAAGATATAAGTGGCTTCACCGCGAGCTGGTTGGCACAACAATTTGTATTGCGTATCGTGCAATTCAACGCGTTCACCTTTTAAATCCGATTTGACTTTATTGGAGTTGGACTTGATTTGTCCATCGTTCATCGTCACATTACCATCAGCGACAATAGAATTATCCCCTTGATTAATGGTGACTTGATCGGCGGTGATTTTTTTGTGCCCTTGCGTGATCACAACATCGCCTTGATATACGGCTTGGTTTTGACCTTCGGTATGAATGCTATCGGCTTCGACATTCACGGTTTGTTGAGCAGGATCAGGCGCGTCTTTTTCAGGCGCAATACATTGATCTACTGGGACGATTTCCGGCACACTGTCGCTACTGCTGTCAGCGGCGAAAGCAGTAGGTAAGAAGGCAGCACTTATAAGCGTGGCGAGAAAAGTGCGAGAAATTGGTAGCATGAAATAAAATGGTCCTGTGAAACTTTTAGTGTGATTGTTATTTTTAAAATGTGTATTCAATACCCTTGTGCATTAACCAAGGTTATTTACAGAAATAAGACGAAATATACACAGATTTCTATATCATATAAGAATCTGGCGAGAATCGACACTATACAGACAATAGTTAACAATAAAAATTCATAGTTTGGGATTTGGAATCAATATATGTTAGGTAAATTACTGGGGATTTTGTTTGGCTCGATGATAGGGAATATTCCCGGAGCAATCATAGGTTGTTTTATCGGTCATCAATTTGATAAAGCAAGACGTAGCCAACAAGGGTTCCAATCCGCCTTTGGTTCAGGCCCTTCTCAAGCCGAGCGCCAAACGGAGTTTTTTCAAGCCGCTTATGCCGTGATGGGGCATGTGGCAAAAGCGAAAGGTCAGGTGACCAAAGAAGAAATTCAATTAGCGACCGTTATGATGGATCGCATGAATTTAACCGGTGATCAAAAGCGCATCGCTCAAGATGCTTTCCGTCAAGGTAAAGAGTCGGATTTTCCACTGGAAGAAACGCTACGCCGAGTTCGCTTTTCCGCTGGACGTCGACGTGATTTGTTACAGTTTTTCTTAGAGTTACAAATATCTGCGGCATTTGCGGACGGTTCACTGCATCCAAGTGAAGTGAATGTGTTGCAAGTGGTGGCAGCGGAGTTGGGCTTTACTGCTCAATATTTACAGCAACGTTTACGTATGCAAGAAGCGGCATTTCGTTTCCAGCAAGGTGGCGGTTTTGGTGGCTATCAGCATCAAGGTCAACAGCAATCAGGTGGTCAATGGCAGCAAGGGCCAACTCGCTCTCAATTGGATGATGCGTATGAGTTGCTGGGGGTGGATAAAAGCGCCGATGCCAAAACCATCAAGCGTGCTCACCGCAAATTAATGAATGAACACCACCCAGATAAGCTAGTAGCGAAAGGCTTACCGCCTGAAATGATGGAAGTGGCGAAGCAAAAAGCGCAAGAAATTCAATCGGCTTACGATTTAATTAAGAAAGATAAAGGTTTCTAACTCGGGACATTTATCCTTGTTGATGCAACATTTTTGAAAACGCTTCCTTGTGAGAACAAAGAAGCGTTTTTTTATGTTGTGAGGATTAGCGCGAGTTTATCTTTTGCGGGTAAATTGGGCTCGAGATAAACTCACTTGAGTAACAATTATGAATAGGGCTGATGAATAGATAATTGATAGCGTCTAATTTTTTCTGGCGCTTGGCAGGTATCTAACATGGCAGAAGCATCAAGTAAGATCCATTCACGACGATGGGCTTCACCTAACGATTGCGCCTTGCTAGCATCAAAGCACACCATATCCTCACTTTTTTCCGTCATGATGTAGCGGTTCGGTTTTTCTTTTAACCATAACCAAGCATTGCGATCTTGCTCTTGCTTATCATCCAAGTAACTAAAATGCGTGAGTGATATGGGGGAAAACAACAAGAACTGTTCTTTAAAGCGGGTTAATCCAAGCTCGCCTTGTGGGCCTATTTTTTGCTGCACTTTCAGCATCATGTCTTTAGCGGGTGTGCGAATTGGATTAAGCAATTGATAACCTGCCACACTGTACCAAATCCAAGTCAATGATAGAGCGACCGCAAAAGTACATAACGCGGAGCGTTTAAAGCCTCGATATAAACAAACAACCCAAATTAACGCTGCCACCACAAAGAAAGCCACGTAAGGATGAGGGTTGCCTTCTAAATGCTTGGTAATGACAGGCATATCAAACCAGGTCATGCCAGCTGCGACCAATAATACCAAACCAATCAAGGCTGTTAATCCTTTTAGGAACAAGTTAAAGCCCTTGTGCCAGGAATGATTAGCTAAAAAGTGACCAGCAATTAAGGCTAACATTGGTAGCGCAGGCAAGATATAGACGCCACGCTTACCAGGACTAAAGCTAAAGAACACGACGGTTAATACAATCCAACAGAGTAGGCTGAACAGAACCGGAGATTGGCGTAACTGCTGCCAGAATTTCTTATGAAAAAAGGTGAAATAAAGTGGAAACCACATTGCTGGGATCACGCTCACCACAAAGTAGTACCATGGCTTAATATGGCCCCAAGAGTTGGCGTAACGTTCTCCAGTTTGCTTGTATAAAATATTGTTTTTATAGGCAATAAAGTCAGGGTTATGACTGGACTCAGCAATCGTGAGCATCGGAACTAACCAGCAGGCCACGACGGCTAACATGGCAATAGGACCAAGTAACAATTTCCAAGACACTTGTGATTCAAATTTGTGTTTACCAGTAAAGTGCAAATACAGAATAGGGATCAGCAGTAAGGCAGGAAGAAATCCAACACCTTTAGTAATAATACCTAGCCCCATGAACGCCCAAGCTACGCAGTACCAAGTCCAACTGGCTTTGACAAAGAAGTGTCGCAGTAGACCGTACATGGCTATGGTGATCCAAGCCGCTACCATGGCATCAATTTGTGCCGCTTTCGCTTGAATAATAAATTGCGGCGCGATCAGTAGCATAAGGCCGACATTGCGTGCCGTTTTGACATTCCATAGCTTGGCCGAAATATCGTAACAACAGACTAAAGCGATTAAGCTCACAATCGCATTGGGTAGCATGAAGGTGGCTTTTAAACTCCCCGTAAGCCAATAAAAGGCTGCCATCGACCACATAAACACCGGTGGTTTGTCTGGGTAAAGCTCCCCACCTCGCATAGGGAAGAACCAATTTCCTGTTTGTACCATTTCTCGGGCGACCTCGACAAAACGAGGTTCATCGGCTGGCCACGGATCGCGTAAGCCCACACCGGCAAAGATAATGACGGCAGCAATGATCAGCAAAAAAAACAGAGTTTGGTAGTAATCTTCATTTTGCCATGCCAGTTTGCATTTTGTTGGTAGAGAGGTCATAGAGCGCTTCCCATATTGGCGTCTTTTTCTAAGTTGACATCGTTGTCCTGACTCAACAGTTCAACGCGTTGCTTAATGTGATCGCGATAGATCCAACCGGTTAATAGCGTACTAATAACAGCAAGTGCGATACTAAGATAAATCATGGTGTTACTTAAGGTATTAATGCCTGTCCCCATGAGTACAAATATTAAGGTTTGTGGTAAATAGCCCAGTAAGCTGGCGGAAAAGAATGCACAAACTGGTACACGCACACTACCAGAAAGAACATTGGTCGCGACGTTGTTGCCGATAGGGAAGAGTCGTAGCAATAAAATTTTATAAAACGGCTTATGGCTTGCGAATTGATTGAATTGGCACATTCTTTTAGGAAAGCGTCGGAATAACACGCTCCCCAATAAAAAGCGAGCGACAAGATAATTTAGTGAAGCAGCAATCAAACAAGCGACAATGGCAAGTGTCGTGCCCAAGTAAAAATGGTAGATATAACCAAAGACCAAAGCGATCACTTGTTTAGGGCCACTTAAGGCAAGGAAAACAATACTGGATAGCAAAATGATCAGATTCCCCTTCAGGCCATTGTGCTGAATGTAGTGTAATAACCAGTTTTTATCCGTCAGATGGGTCATGACCGGGCTATCAAGTTGACTCGCGAGCAATAAGCCAATGGCCACCAAACAGGCCAATTTTAACCATTTCATTGTTTATGCATCTTTGTTGTCATAGGTGGAATTAATGGTTTTGACGACTGGGCGTTTGGTGCGTTTTTGCAACCAAATGACCCCAAATATATCGACAATCCCAACCCAAGCTCGGTTCCATGCATTGTAATTTGATGTACCCACTTCGCGATCGCGATGCTTGACTTGATGAATCACAATGTCCCCACCAATCGTCTTGATCAAAGCCGGCAGGAAACGATGCATGTGGTCAAAGTACGGCAGTTGTAGATAGGTGGCCTTAGGGATGATTTTTAGTCCACAACCTGAGTCTGGCACGCCATCACCGAGTAGAGCATGACGAATTTTGTTCGCGACTTTTGATTGAAAACGGATCCAAGCGGTGTCTTGGCGTTTGGCGCGAAAGCCCGCAATACAAAAATGAGGATTCGATACTTGAGCGGCCGCTTCTAACATACTCGGCATGTCGGATGGATCGTTTTGACCATCGGCATCCGAAGTAATAATCCATTCGCCTTTCGCGTGTTTTACCGCCGTTAAGACCGCGGTGCTTTGTCCGTAACTTTTTCCATGGCTAATCACTTGTAAATCACAGCCACATTCGTTTGCGGTATAAATCGCTTCTTGTACCGTTTGATCGGTGCTACCGTCATCGGTGATCACGATTTCAACGTGTGGGTAGTCTTGCAGACTTGAATGTATTTCCTTGATTAATTTCCCTATATTTCCTTGTTCATTTTTAGCAGGGATGACGACTGAAATACTTGGCATATGGCATTCTCGTGTTTATCAATGATTCAACCCGAATGAGATACTCTACGACGATTAAAGTTCAGAAAAATCATGAAATCAGGTTGTTAGGTAGGGTTGTTCACTGCCAAAGCGGCTAATACCAATCGTACTAATTATCTGCTCATCCTTGCTTGTTAAATGGCTCGATAACTTCGTTGTACTTTTCGTTTATAAAGAAGTTGATTGTAGAATAACTACTTATCGAAAATTTACGCCTTGTTCTCAGCCTTTTTCCTGCGCAATTTCTAACCATTTAATTAGTGTGATTGGTATAACAAGTAGTGTTGCCGCTAGTGAATCAAGTTAATAACGAGATTTTATAGTGGGAGGCTTAAGATTAGCTGAAGAAAGTCTGAAATTTTCAAAAATTTTCTATTGGTAAAATGGAGAGGATTAATCCGTTAACGGCGGTGTTTTTCCGGCTTTACATGTTCAATGTCACTTTCAAGTGCTTCTAAAATCGTGCATTGCTCGGCACTGCCTTTGCCGCCACAACAAGCCGAAGATAAGGTTTGTAATGAACGTTGAAACTGCTGTAGTTCAGCCAATTTTTGCTCAACATCGGCCAGCTTGGCATCGACCACTTGCTTTACATCGGAGCAAGAATTACTGGCTTTATCCACTTCTATTTCTAGTAACTCTTTGATATCTGAGAGATTAAACCCTACCTTTTTGGCGCGAAGAATAAAGAGCAAGGCTTGTTTGTCTTGCTCGTTATATAATCGATAGCCAGATTCAGAACGTGAGGAAGGGGCTAGCAAGCCCGATTTTTCATAAAACCGTAGCGTGTCATTGTTGATGCCACACAGTTTGGCAAGCTCTCCGATTTTGTACATATTCTGTATCCCTAGTCGTTCTTTACCGCTCTTAACCGTGCCCATCTTTGTATGATTAAGAACGTTTAGATCTTTTTAGATCTCTATTTTCTTAAAAATGATCGAGGTATTGATGCCGCCGAAAGCAAAGTTATTGCTCATGATGTATTTACAATCGAGCTTTCTGCCATTGTCACGAATATAGTCAAGATTACCGCATTCAGGATCGACATTTTCAAGGTTTAACGTCGGGCTAAACCAGCCAGTGTGCATCATTTCCAAACTTAGCCAGGCTTCCATGGCGCCACAGGCTCCCAATGTGTGACCAAAATAGCTTTTTAGTGAGCTGATCGGGGTTTGGCTGCCAAATACATTGTATGAGGCTTGGCTTTCGGCAATATCGCCACGGTCGGTTGCGGTGCCATGAGCTGAGATGTAGTCAATCACGCTAGGAGATAAGTTGGCATCTTCAAGCGCTAACTCCATGCAGCGTTGCATGTTTTCCATTTGTGGCTGGGTAACATGAGCGGCATCGCAGTTACTGGCAAAGCCAACAATTTCCGCATAGATTTTTGCACCACGCGCGATCGCATGTTCATATTCTTCAAGCACTAATGTGCTGGCACCTTCTCCAATCACCAAACCATCGCGGTCTTTATCATAAGGACGAGGAGTGGTTTTGGGCGCGTCATTTTTCAAACTGGTTGCAAATAAAGTATCAAACACGGCCGATTCGGTTGGGCAAAGCTCTTCGCCGCCACCGGCTACCATCACGGTTTGGTAACCATGCTTGATGGCTTCATAGGCATACCCAATCGCTTGGCTGCCTGAAGTACAGGCACTGCTGGTGGGGATCACGCGGCCACGCAGCCCGAAGAATAAGCCAACATTCACTGCCGAAGTGTGTGGCATCATTTGGACATAAGTGGTGGCGGTGATGGCGCGAGTGGATTTTTCATTGAGCATGACGCCAAAAGCCCCGATAGCAGGGGTACTGCCAGTTGAAGACCCGTAAGCGACACCGGTTTGGCCGTTAGTGAGCACATCGTGTTTTTCACCGTCTGCTGTGAGGAGTCCACTTTGCAGTAGGGCGTTTTCTGAGGCGAGTGTGGCCATTTGTGACACACGACCCATGCCGCGGATCTTTTTACGGGTGTAATGTTTTGGCAATTCAAAGTCTAAAACCGGCGCAGCAAGTTTGGTGTTTAAACCATCGTATTGCACGTAACTTTCCATGAACTGCACTGCATTTTCGCAAGCACGTAATTTAGGCTCTATTTGTTGCCAGTTGTTACCAAACGCAGTAACACCCGACATGCCGGTGACGACGACACGACGACTCATACTAAACCTCCATTGACTGAAATCACTTGGCGAGTGACATAAGCGGCGTTATCGGACATCAAATAACTCACCAAGCTCGCCACTTCCTCAGGTTTCCCCATACGGCGCAGTGGTACTTGCGGCAGCGCGTGCTCTTGAACGTGCTCATCCACCATGCCGGTATCTATCAACCCGGGAGCAACACAGTTCACTGTGATCTTGCGTTTCGCCAGCTCTAAGGCTAAGGCTTTGGTGGCGCCAATCACACCCGCTTTGGCAGCGCTGTAATTGGTTTGGCCTCGGTTGCCCATTAGACCAGACACGGAAGCCATCGTGACGATACGACCGCCTTTTCGCAGTTGCACCATAGGCATAACACACGGGTGAAGTACGTTATAAAAACTGTCTAAATTGGTGTGGATCACGCTGTCCCATTCTTCACTCATCATGGCAGGAAACGCGGTGTCTCGAGTAATACCAGCATTGCTGACCACACCGTAATAAGCGCCATGTTGTTCAATATCCGCTTCGATCGCTTGTTTGCATTGTTCGCGATTGCTGATATCAAATTGAAGTACACGCGCTTTGCCGCCGGCTTGTTGTATCTGTTCGAGTGTTGCTTGTGCTCCAGCATGATCACTCATGTAATGCACGACAATAGAAAAGCCATCTTGGGCTAATTGAATCGCAATGGCTTGGCCAATGCCTTTACTGGCTCCGGTGACGAGAACGTGTCGGGTCATCGAGTTTCCTTTTATTCTTAGGTTAAGCGTTATTCTTGTCGCCAAGATTTTACTGGCTTAACATCTGGTTCAATTGTTGTGGCGATGGCACAAAAGCATTCAGTTGCGCGCTGGCAATTTCTTGTCCTTGGTGTTGGATCTGACACGCGAATGCCGCCATGCCATTATTATCCATCAAATGTTCAGCATAAATATCATAAGTTTGCCCCAGCTCAAATTGCACATTTGTACTTTTGTAGCGCCGGGTGCCGAGCAAAAAACCGATCTCAGGCGGCTTGCCTTTTAATTTACATTGATAGCCCGACCAAGCGGCAACAGATTGCGCCATAAATTCAATGCCGACATAACCTGGTACGGCTTGAGTCTCTCTATTAAAAAATAGCCCTTGTTCACAAATCGTGACTTGAGTGTGAATGTGGCTTTCATCCACTTCGATTAAGGTATCAATCAGTAACATCGGATCTTGATGGGGGACTAATTCATTGATTGATAAAGCATGAGAAGTAAGAGGTTCAGTCATTTGGGTATCCAAAAATCAGGCTGACGTTATTACCACCAAACGCAAATGAATTGCTCAGTATGGCTGGGCGTTCAAGTGTCTGCTGTGTGTGTGCGAGCTGAATACTAAATTCATCACTTTTACCGTCATTGATTTGTGCGGGTAAAGGCAACTGATAGTGTAATACATGCCAGCAAATGGCCGCTTCAATGGCACTGGCAGCTCCAAGCGTATGCCCAGTTAAGGGTTTGGTTGAGCTCACCGGCGTTTGGTTGCCAAATACGCGTTCAATCGCTTTGGCTTCCATCGCGTCATTGAGCTTAGTTGCTGTGCCATGAGCATTAATGTATCCGATATTTTGTGGTTTCAGTCCTGCTTGTTTGAGTGCTTTGCGCATGGCTTGCTCGGCTCCGGCTCCTTCAGGATGCGGCGCTGAGATATGGTGCGCATCTGAACTGTCTCCTGCACCCATTAGAGCCACGCACGGTTGTTGTTCGGCTGGCTTTTCTAATGACAGCAACATGAAAGCCGCTGCTTCACCGATATTGATGCCATCACGATTATCACTGAACGGATTGCAATGTTGATGTGAAAGCGCTTCTAAGCCATAAAAGCCGTTTAAGGTTAATTTACATAAAGTATCAGCACCACCGGCGATGACCGCATCCACTAATCCTGCTTTAAGTAGACGCTGCGCCGAAATAAAGACTCGACCGCTAGACGAGCAAGCGGTTGAAATGGTGTAGTTGGGCCCCGTGATGCCATAATATTCGGCGATAAAACGACTAGTGTTGGCCATTTCTTGTTGATGATAATCAAAGTGTTGTGGCAATTGTTGGCTTTGTTGCCACTGACTAATGGCTTGTTCACCATCTGAGATACCTGAGGTACTGGTGCCCACGATAACAGCGATACGATCGGCCCCATATTCCTTAATGGCTTTCTGTATTGGCTCATCCATTTGTAATAATGCGGACAAGGTTAAGCGATTGTTATGGGTATTTTGATGGGCGAATTGTTCACTGATTTCAGGTAATGGTCCTGCCGCTACGCCAACAACGGTTTCACTGCCATCGTTCAGCCAATCCCGGCTAAGTTGCATATTCGGTGTGCTGCCAGCCTGCAAATGCTGGTGGATCATGTCGGCGTTCCAGCCAAGAGCGGAATGCGATCCGCAAGCATGAATGTAAACAGGCTGATTTGGCACAGTAGGCATGGTTTTCCTTATTACGAATGGTGGTCCAATAAAGCCGCTTGATATTGTAAGGTTTTTATCACGATGGTGAAGTTTAAAACGTGATTAATAAAGGTGATGTCACCTTTCAGCGGCTCAATATTAGCATAGTGGATCTCTGCGACCGTTTTTTGGTCTGAGTTCAGTAATACTCGAGTTTTTCCTGTGGACGTTTGGGTTTCTGTGAGCTGCCAACCGAGAGGAGCGAGTCGAGTCTGCCAAACCTCGATTGGCCAGAGCGTGATCATCATATTAAACAGCACTTGCTCTGGTTTCGGCAGTTGGTCAGAGAGCCCGGTCATCACATAGGTGTCGAATTGTTGATCGTGATAACTCAGGCTGAGTAGACGGGTTCCCCAAGAGGAAAAACCGGCGAGCACTACCTTATCTTGGCTAACTTGTAATTGGATCGGCAATTGTTGGCTTTGTTGTTGATGCGCTTGGTCTTGATAGCTCACGCTAAGTAATTGGCTTGCGGTTAATGTGTAACCTAAATCAGCCGGTTGAGGTAGGCTTACCCAGGCATTGTCATCCAGTTGGACTTTATTCTGTTGTTCAGCATTTTTTTGTTGAGCATTCTCTTGTTGAACATTGTTTTGCTGATCAGTCGTTTGCGCACACCCCGTTAGCAAGAGTGAAAAGCAGAGCATCAAGCAAGTAACGACCTTTTTAGACATCTTAGAACCTAACATGATGATTTTTCCTCGTGAGCGGCTGATGGTGAGGTATTAGAAGATCCAGTGTCTTGGTTGGAAGCCGCTTTTGGGTAAGACGTGTTCTGATAACTCATCGCCAAGGGTGCCAGTAGCCAAGACACTAATATGCCAAACAAAACCGTGATACCGAAGCTTTGAATCGCTTGAGTTTGGCTTAGCGCGAGTAAACCAAACGAGAGCAAAGTGGTGAGCGCTGATAAGGTAATGGCCAACAAGGTGGCGGTCACTTTTTTACCAGAGTGTGTGCCTGCGCGAGATTGCTCTGCAAAGAATAGGGTGTAATCAATACCAATTCCCAAAATTAAGATCAGAGCGAGTAGGTTAAATAAGTTTAATGACGCGCCGGTTAATGTGGTAATGGCCAATCCGACACAGCCTGCGATCAATGGCGGCAAAACAATTCGAATACCTTGTGCTAAGCCATAACGCAGTGACACCACCAATAAAATGAAAGCGCTGGCTAAGGCTAATAGTTCAGTAACGTGTTGGCGATATAAGCCAAATAATTCCGAGACTTCTTCTGTTTTATTGAGATAACGAACGTCTGGATTTTGGTTCGCCACCTGTTTTATTGCACTGCTATCTTTTACGCCATTTAAACTGATCATAGCGGAGTATTGGCCTTCTAATTGACCGAGCCATAAAAAGCGTAGTGGTTTGGATACCGCTGAGGCAAGAAAGTCTTCGATATCGATGGCTTTAAACTCAGCCGACAGTTGAGGCGTTTGCTTGAGTTGCAGTGTTTGCTGTAACACTGGCACTTGAGACTGATACAAGGTTTGAATGAGACTGAAGTTTTGCTGTTGCTGCTCTGGGCTAGGAATAAACTGGCTGAGGCTTTGATAACTGCTCAGTTGGCCTTGCTGAATTTGTTGATCCAGTAATTGAGACACTTGTTGTAATCGCTGTAATAAGGCTGCGCGAGACTCGGCGCTGACTAACAGCATTTGCTGCGAATTATTGATTCCAGTAATCGCCTTAATTTGCTGCTCTTGTTGCTGCAATGAGGCTGGCAATGCTTGCAATTGGCGAATGTCATCATTGTATTGCACATGAAACAAACCCAATACCGCGGCAATGAGTAGTAATCCCGGTAGAGCAATACGAACGTGTTTATGTTGCCATAATTGTAACCAGCGAGCGAAAAAGGCATGAGCAGGAAGTGGGCGAGGTGCGCTGGGCGTTGCCGCTAAAATAGGATACCAACACACCACTGTGGCATAAGCGGCAATCAAGCCAACTGAGGAAAACAAAGCCAATTGCTGTAAGCCAGGAAAAGGCGCAACCATCATACCTAAGTAACCAATTAAGCTGGTGATTAAGCCTAGGCTAATCGCTATGAGAATATGCTTTAGCCCCTGCTGCGCATGCCACTTTGAGCCTGCTGCTAAGCGTTCAGTTAAATAGTGAAAGGCATAATCTATCGAGACCCCGATCAAACTGGCCCCAAACACTAAGCTAAATAAATGGACTTTGCCAAAGAGGGCAACCGTGACAACAAAAGCCGCCACAAAACCACAAGCAATCGACAATAGGGCTAAATTGAGAGGCATCATGCTGCGATAGATGAAAAGCACCAATAAGATGATGCCCACCAAAGAGCCTGCACCAATGGTGCTGATTTCACTTTTGGCGCTTTCACTGCCGTGGGCGGCGTAGAAAATCACCCCTGTATGCAAGAGTGAAATCTCGTCATCTTGCCATTGAGTACGGATGCCTTGTTCTATGTTCTCTAGCTGTGGTAATTGCTGTTGTAAGTTCAAGCTATAGGCGGAGCCATTGAGATCAGCGGTGAGCAAGATGTAATGTTTGCCTTGGTACTCTCGAGTTAAATAGCCGTGGCTTAACTTAAATTGACCACTGTTGGCCGTAAGTTGTTTTAAGTAGTCACGAAATAATAAAAAAGGGTCTTGGCTGAGTTCGGTGGCGCTGACCCCAGAAAATGGATGATACAAAGACTGAATGACGTATTGAGTTTGCGCTGCAGGGTTTTGATGCAGTCGTTGTTGTTGCTCGTGGGTGAGTAATTGAAAACGCGCATCAAAGAAGAACTTTCCCCACGCTTGTTGCGCATTGTCATCGACCTTGCCGTCCACTTGTTTGAATAAAGGTAAACCTTTCAGATCCTGCTCCAGTTTCTCTGCCGCCTTTTTTGAGGTGGAGAAAGAGGGGCTCCCTACCAGAAAAATAACTTTATCACTCATGCTTGACGCCACTTTATCAAAAGCTGCTTGAGCAATTGGATCTTGTTGATTTTTTGGAAGTAGCGCCATGATGTTGGTTTCGATAGGCAATGATTTACTGACCTGTGTGATAAGCAAAGCCACTAATACCAACATGATCGCGAGCCAACCACGCGCACACCAAGATTGGCGACGCTGAGAATGAGGATTGAGGGTGGGCTGCGATGACATCCGATTTCCTAAAGGTTGAACGCCGCTTGCTCGGCAGCGGTTAATGTTTCAGGTTGATGTGTTTGATTGCTGAAAGTGATGTCGGTGCGATCGCCGCGGATCTCTTGCAGTTCAATACCATCAATATCTTGCTTCCCTTCGATCACAATCTGCTTAAACACTTTATCTAATGGGGCTTGCTTAGGGAGCAGCCTTAACTGCCAGGCTTGGTTCACTTGAGGCTGAAACTCGAACGTGAATTGTTCAGTTAACTGGCTAGTATCGCCTTTGAATAGAGATAGAAATACATGGCTAAAGTAAAACACCATTGGGTTATCGCTGACCTTTAACACTTGCGCCGGCTCGCTACCCACTTGTTGGCTGAGTGAGTCTTGCGTCAAAATTAAGGTCGTGGCAAACGGTGTGGTTTGTTGCCAATGTAGACCATGCTCACGCGAGAGTAAGAATTGACCTTGCGATGTCAGCGGCGCATCGAACATTTGCATGTGACGAGTTTGAGAAAAGTCCCCGCGAACAACCGCGTGGCTAGCCAGTTGTTGCTGTAGCTGTTCAATGCTTTGGACCGCCTTATTTTGGCTGGCGTTGCTTTGGCTGGATTGACTTTGGGTAGAGCTACTTTGAGTAGAGCTATTTTGAGCGGCAATCGTAAGTTGGCTAAACAGCAAGCTGATGACAATATAAAAGCCACTTAATCCCAGTAAAAACTTTCGCTTATTGTTACGCATGGGCTTCTCTCTTTTGGTTCATATCGCTCCAATTATCTAACCGTTCGGTCAAGGCTTTTGGAGAAACAAAACACATTTCTTCGGTTTCGATGCTGACGGCCACTTGCATGGTATAGCCCTTGGTCAGACGTTGGTCGGTTTTAGCATCATAAATCACGTAATCCACTTTCAAACGGTTTTCCCATTCAACGAGCTTAGCTTCCACTCGCACAGTCAGATCAAATGGGATTGGTTTGATGTATTTCACTCGAGTATCAATGATCGGCCACATGTAACCGGAAGCCTGCATTTCTCGGTAGTTGTAGCCAATTTTATCCAATAACACACGGCGCGCTTCTTCAAAGAAACGAAAGTAATTACCGTGATACACCACACCCATTGGATCCGCATCTTGGAAAGAAGGGGTCATGGTGACTTGGCTAGAAAGAGTGATTGTTTTTGTCATAAATAATTTACTCGCTTTCGTTGCTCGACCGCTACGCTGCTCGTTTCTCGGAGGTGTCGAATCACGAGCAACGAGATTCCGTTTTTACGAAAATAATGCCCACTCTTGCTGCTGTATTTTGCCAACAAATAGTCTTAAATCTTGTTCGAGTGGACGGTCTTCCACCACAAATTCAAAGTGATGTTGAACCTGTTGCATCATGGCTTTGATGCTTGTGCTGAAATGCTGCTCATCCAGTTCATTGTTGCGTTTGCGCAGCTCGATGGCTTGGGTGGCAGCCAATAGCGAAGCGGAGGCGACTTGTTCGGTTAATTGCAAAACGCGTAAGCAATCACGCGAGGCAATGGTGCCCATACTGACTTTATCTTGATTGTGACATTCAGTTGAGCGAGAAAAAACGCTCGCCGGCATGGTGTTTTTAAGTGCTTCTGCTGTCCACGCTGAAATGCCAATTTGTACCGCTTTAAAGCCATGGTTGATGGGTTTTCGTTCGCCAGTCGCCCCAGTTAAGTTAAACGGTAAGCCATTATTGAATTTGTAATCCATCAACTGCGCCATTTGGCGATCTAATAAATCGGCAATATTCGCGACCGCGGTTTTTAACGTATCCATCGCCATGGCAATGTGACCACCGTAGAAATGGCCTCCATGTAAAACGCGCTCGTTATCGCCGTCAATAATCGGGTTATCGTTGGCACTGTTGAGCTCGTTTTCGATCATTTGACGTAGCCAAGGCAAGCTATCTTGCAGTACTCCAATAACATGCGGCGCACAACGTAGAGAATAACGATCTTGCAGACGATCACTGTTGCGCGGCGGGCGTTCTGCTTGTAAATCACTGCGTAACCAAGCGGCGATTTGTTGCTGTCCTTGGTGAGGTTTAACCGCAAAGAGCGCCTCATCAAAATGGAAGTCATTGCCTTGCATGCCAAGCGACACCATGGCGGTAATACGAGTGGCTAACTGAGCCAAATACTCCGCACGTTTGAAAGCAAGGCAAGCCAATGCTGTCATGACCGATGTGCCATTCATTAAAGCTAAGCCTTCTTTGGGCTTGAGCTTGATCGGTTGGATGTTTAATTCATTAAAGACTTCAGCGGTAGGGCGGACTTCGCCGTTAAATAAGACTTCACGCTCCCCGACCAAAACGGCGGCCAAATAAGATAATGGCGTGAGATCACCACTGGCACCCACCGAACCTTCTTGTGGGATCAAAGGGGTAATGCCTTGATTAATTAAGGTCAGAATTTGATTGAGTAAATCATGAGTGACGCCGGAAACCCCTTGTGATAATGAACATAAACGTGTGGCAAGTACCGCTCGCGATTGCTGTTCATCAAGATGTTCCCCTAAACCACAACCATGAAAGCGGGTAAGATGCAGCGGCAATTCATCAACTAGATCCATAGGAATGGCGACGGTGCAGGAGTCGCCATAGCCGGTGGTGACGCCATAAATCACCCCTTCTTGTTTAAGCAACTTTTCTAAAAAAGCAACGCCGCGGTCAATTTTACCGACAAACTCAGGTGAGGTATTCATTTGTGCCTGACCACCTTGAGCGATAGTTAACACATCTTCTATGGTTAGGCGTTCAGCCCCAAACGTTACTGGAGTTTTAAGGTTGTTTGTCATTCGATTCACTTAAATTATTAACATCACTGGCTTGGCTATGACGGCTTAACTGCCAAAAGTTGAAAAAGTTATACCACTGCAATGGCGCTTGTAAGGTGAAGTATTCTAGCCTTGAAGCGTATTGCTGCACCACGTTTTGCAGCGCTTCTTGTCTTTGTTTGCGAGGTAGAGTGATTCTGTCACTAAAAGGTTCGAAATAGACATGATAACGAGCATTTTTCTGCTGTTTGGATTCATCACGTAAACCGAATAAGAGGTACACCGGTGCGGCGAGAACGCTAGCCAGCATAAATGGACCTTGCGGAAAAGGCGCGGGTTTACCAAGAAAATCAGCCCACACCACTCGTTGCTCTTTAGTAACAGAAGTGCGATCGCCAACAATGATCACCCATTCACCTTGTTCAATTTTTTGTTGCAGTAAAATGGCGGTATCTGGGCCTAATGTGGTGACCTGAATTAAATTAATAGACGAATCTGGATTGATGGCTTCCATCACACTGTTAAAGCGCTCAGCGTGTTCAGTGAACACTAATGCATTTAAGGTGACGCCTTTACGTAAACGTCCCATTGCGCGGCACAACTCTAAGTTACCTAAGTGTGAGCCGAGGATGACAATACCTTTTTTATTGTCAATGACATCATCAAAATGCTGAGAGCCGTGAATTGTCAGATCATCGCGAGTGATATCGCCACGCCAGCCGGCCAGTTTATCAAGCAGGGTATGACCAAAAGATAATAAGTGTTGGTAGCTCGATAGGCTCGTGGGTAACTCGAACTGTTGCTGCTGGGCGTAATTCTGCAATTGCGTGAGGTAGACTTCGGAAGCCTCGCGAGCTTGTTTGCCAGTTTTATGATAGTAACTAATTACGAGCTTCAGCAGGGCGTTAAACACAGAGCGGCCTAGCAATGAATACACCGCCATTAAGAGTTTGATGCCAAAAACCGTGCCTTTTTCTTTGCTTTTTGCCCAATGGGTCGTGGTGTTATCGTCAGTGCTATTTTGTTTTGAAAAATGCCGAGCGATCAATGTTGGTATTCGCGGCAACATGCCAAAAAACAGTTTGGTGTGCATTTTGCTGATGCGAATGTTGTCGTGCCATGCATCAAAATGAGAAATGCCATTTTCAGGGTAGAATACTCGAGTGTCGATAAACTCAAATTCCACGCCTTGCCAATACATTTTGACCATAATTTCAGTGTCAAAATCCATGCGCTTACCGATGGAAAACCGATTGAGCGTATCGATGGTTGCCGCTAATGGGTAAGCACGAAATCCGCACATGCTGTCTTTGATTTCCAGCGATAGCGTTTCAATCCACACCCAGACGTGTGTGGCATAACGGCCATAAAATCTTGATTTAGGCACAGAGTCATCGTAAATCGGACGACCAGAAATTAATTTATGTGGCTGGGCTTTTGACGCCTCGACCAGTACAGGGATGGCTTGAACATCATGCTGGCCGTCGGCATCAATTTGCAATGCGTGGGTGAAACCTTGGCGATAGGCTTCACGCAATCCCGTCATCATGGCCCCACCTTTGCCCTGATTCTCATCATGCGTCAATAGGGTAATCAGCTCTAACGGCTTATCTCTTTCCTGTTGAGTAATGTGACTCAGAGCGGCCTTAGTGTCGTGGTCGCTACCATCATCAACGATAAAAATAGGGTAGCCAAATGGTGTCAGAGATGCCACCACACTGGCCATGGTTGAGCCGTGGTTATAACAAGGAATGACAAAGCAAGGTGAAAAATTCGTCATAAAAAATAGTCAGTTACCTGTTTAATCATTCACTCTCTTATCAACAAGAAATTGAGTGATATTAAGCTAAAACAATGCGTCCTGAAGAGTGGGTGCGAGTCTGGGGCTCGTGTTCACTTTCAGAATAATAATGAAAATACAATTTATGCTTGTCACTGTGCCACGTCAGTTCCAGTTTGACGAGGCTATTCTTTAAGATAGGCTCTTGGAATTTAATTACTTCCATGCTTTGAAACTGACTCGGCGCATTAAGGTATTGCTGACCAAAAAATACCGCCCAGTCTATTTGGGTTACGCCCGGTAGCAGTGGAAACTGCGCGAAATGGCCTTTAAAGTCTTCAATCGTTGAGTCGACTTTCAACCATAAAGTGACTTGGTTGTCTTGAACCTGATGTTTAATGATGGTCGGTTTTCGTTGTATGCTCATCACTTATTGATTACCCGCGCTAGTAAAGAGTTGTTCGATATCGCTGATTAAGCGTTTGCCTTGAGTGTTCAATGGAATTTCATCAAGGATGCGGATCCGACGCGGGATCCCGACCGGTTCAATCCATTGACGTAATTGCTGGCGTAACATTAACACAAAACGTCCTTTCCCTAGCTCGGATAATGTTTGTTGTCCATCGGCTGTCAAAGTGAGTGCTGCGGCAGTGATGAGTCTTGAGCTGTCTTGGTATGGAATGACGGCCGCTTCTTCAATGTGCGGTAATTGCTGCAACCGTTGTTCAATTTCAGTTAAAGATATGCGTTTCTCTTCGATTTTTATTACTCTGTCTGCCCGTCCTTTTAATAGGAAGTGGCTGTCATCGAGCAACTCACATTGGTCGGCGGTTTGATACCAATCGTTGCTATCGCTCAGATGATCATAAAGGAGCGGTGATAAAATTCGCAGGCAGCCTTCAGCGTTTTGCGTGATTTTTGTGCCTAAAAACGCTTTCCAAGGTTGATTCATGTGCGCTTGCTGACGATGGGCAATACCTCCGGTTTCTGTGCTGCCGAGCACTTCATTCGGGTAAAGTCCAAATAGCGTATGACAATGTTGCGCGGCGTCAAACGGCAACGGGCCGCCAGAAGAAAAAATAGCGCGTAGCTTATTTGGGCTAGAATAAGGCTGTAATCGTTTCAATAGCGCGGGGCTGCTGATCAATATGGTGCTGTCATCGGCGTGTTGCAAAATTTGCTCGGGATATTGCCAGTCGAGACAGTAAAACGGCCGACCCGCAGACAGTGGCCATAATATTCGAAACAGTAACCCATATATATGTTGATGAGATACGGTACTTGCCGTGAGGGTACCTTGAAGCGATTCACCCCAGGTTGCATTAAGCTGAGCCACCTCACGTTCTAACATAGCAAGCGGCTTATAGATGGCCTTTGGCTGTCCACTAGAGCCTGAGGTAAACAAGGTGATGTCTACATGGGATAGTGTTTTAAATTCAACGGAGTTATTAAATCTATCTGAGCTATTGCTATCCGTTGTTTTATCCAAAGGGAGCGCGAGGGTTTGATGCGAGATGAACATGCCAACTTCAATGCCTGGGTCGTACAAAACTGCATCAAAGTGTTGTGATAATTCTGCTAACGCGGCAGGTTGTAGGTTACCTGGAATGATCACATGTTTACTTGCATGACACGCTGCCATAAAGGCGACAGCAAACCAGTAGCTATTGTCACAACAAATTGCCCAACGTTTAGCCGGGCTTTGGCTTAAGTGATGGTGCAGTTGGGTGACATCTTGTTCAAAAGTGTACCAATCAATGCTTTGGCCGTTGAGGTCCTGAGCGACAGGCAAAGATGGCTCGCGAGTGTGCTGCATTAATTCAGATATTGGGATAAAAGGCGTGGGTATCATACGAGTGTGAGTTTCCATCTCAGCTTGGTTTGTCATTTCTGTTTGGGTTTTCATATTAGCTTAGGCTTTTTAAGTTGATTCGCGATCTACATTGAGCGACGAACATAACCACGAACCAGCCATTCAATCGCAAATAGGATGCCGGTGAGAATGTAGCTAATTAAGCCGTTATACAAGGTCCAGATTTCCAATGGCAAGAAGCAGGTATACAAGGCAATACCGCCATTGATAACAAAGTATCCACACCAGACTTTGGTAACATTTCGAGTATAACGCACACCACTGTCAGGTAAGTCCGGCTCTTGCAGGCGAGCTAAACGTTCAATGATGGTTTGAGATTGCCATAAGCTAGAAAAAAATAAGGCAAACAATAACCCATTGACCACCACTGGGTAGAATGTCAGCCAACCGTGCTGACGAAAAATAACCGCGCACAGGGTTAAAATGATCCCCGCGCCACCGCTCATCAAAGCGATGTATTTGAGCTCTTTCAGTTTAGTGCGATGGCCTGAGAAAATACGTAGCAAAAATAAAGCCGCGAATAGGATCGCGACTATGCCTAGGCCCCAACGACTTAATCCGTAATACACTGCGACTGGATAGCCCAGTAACAGCAGGGCAGATAAAGCCGTTAGTATGCGCATTATTTTTCCTTGAGCAGCTCAACAACCGCATCAACGACATCATTCACAGTGCGTACGGCTTTAAATTCGTCCGGTTGGATCTTTTTGCCAGTCAATTTTTGTAGATGCACCACAAGATCGACTGCATCAATACTATCAAGATCGAGTTCTTGGTAGAGTTTTGCTTCTGGCGTAATGTCGTCTGCATCAATTTCAAATAATTCAACAAAAGCGTCTTTGACTTGGTTGAATACTTCATCTCGGGTCATTTCTGTCATAATGTTCACGCCTGTTTGATTAAGCTTGTTGGCTGGAGATGTATTTCGCTAAATTCGCGACAGAGGAAAAGTGTTGACGCGTTTGGCTATCATCAGCATCGATGACAACGTGGTATTTCTTTTTAATCGCAAGTCCAAGCTCAAGCGCATCAATAGAGTCCAATCCTAAACCATCACCAAAAAGGGCAGCGTCAGTGTCAATATCGTCGATTTGAATGTCTTCAAGGTTCAATGCATCAATAATCAATGCTTTTAATTCGTTGTGTAGCTGTTCCACTATAACCTGCCTAAATAGATAAAAGATGTGTCTTGTTTTATTTTAGTGTTTGCGAGCCAATTCGGGAAAAATGGCGTTCGATAAATGTCGATTCAGTTGGCGCGCCGCAGTTGTTGCTGAATCTGAGTTATTAATAAACTCTTGAATATTAATTTTACCCTTAACATTGATGTGGAAAAAGGGTTTTGTGTCCGGGACTTGGTACCATTTCATTTGCTTGGTCAAAAAGTTGGGCGTGACCGTAATGTGTACCACCCGTAGATCGGTTTGTGTTCGTACCGCAATCTGGGCCGCTCCGCGTTGTAATTTTGACTCCTGCCCAGGTGTCGTGCGGGTTCCTTCCGGAAAAATCAGCAGAACATTACCATGATTTAAACGCTCGCTACAGTCATCCAGTAAGGTTTCTGGATCTCGGTTAGGAATATAGCCAGCAGCTTTCACTATGCCTTTCATAAACGGGTTATGCCAAATGGCTGCTTTGACCAAACAATCACATTGCGGCAAACGGGAGGCAATCAATACGTAATCAATCAAACTTGGATGGTTAGCAACGATGAGGCAATGTTTATCTTGCTGTAAAAGCTCAACGTTATCAAAGCGGTAATCAATCGCGCCCGTGTATTTCATGGTCGCGCAAAATAACGCAAAGGATTTCTGAATAATGGCTTGTACCCGCATCTCTCGTTGGCTTTGATTCCGTGCGGTTGCCGTCATTAATGGGAACACGATAAAAGTTAAACACAGAGCACCGATGCCAAAAATAGCAAAACATGTGCCGGTGGCGATGACACGCCAATATTTGTTGAGTCGTTGTGAGAGTGTCAGGGATGATGAAGTCATAACATGCATTTAATTTGAATGACCTTTATGTTGCCATAACCAATGGTTTCTATGGTCATCGATTTGCCATTCGCAACTATCATTTGCCAATTGCTGTATGACACTTAAAGTCTGGGAAGCCGGCTTAAATTTTGCAATATCTCCTGATTGTACTTGCCATTCAAGAGAAGTATTTTCGCCAGCACTCAGCACTAATCCGAGTGCATAAAGTGGCGGCGCGGGGGAGGTTTCGTAAATATCATAAGGCGCAGGTAGTGGGGCGTCGAAATCAATGACTAGCACTTTATGAGTTGGGTTTTCATATAAATAGGCGGCTGCTTCAATCAAGGCATGATGTAAGCTCGATTCGCACCCGGCAAGCGAAGTCGCCGGGATTGGGCTTTTACTGGCAATGGTAAATAAGCCTGAGCTGGTGTTATGTACGGATTGAGAAAAGGCCATCGGTGAGGCTTCTTCATCTTGTAGCACTTGTTGTAATAGGTCGACGGTACGTGGAAGCTCACCGTGGCGACTGGAAAACACAAGATAATCAAATGGCTGAGCTTGAGTTTGCTTTAAGTACAGAGCAGTTTGCACCGCAATTTTGCTTAATGAGCTCATACGACGTCGCATCATCGCAGGAATCAAGTCTGTAGCAAAAGCGGTTTGTGCAGGCGTCACATTTTCAGCGCACCAGTTTTTCCAAGCACATGGCGTTTCAAAGCCCGGTGAGAGTGCGTGCCATTGCTCAATATTAAATGCAATCTGACTCATTGATGATAATTCGTACTATTTAACTGAAACAATATGTAAAAATACCATTTTTATTGATGTGAGTGCTATCTTGTTGGGGAATTTATTGATACAAAAACACGAACTTAATCCAAGTTTGTGGATCCCATTCATATCATTAAAATTTAAATATCGCTCAGCATTGCGTATTTAGCTATATCCTTAACGATACTTAATCACTGGACCTTAAAGTGAAACAATACCAACACGATCCTTATTCAGCCTTAGAAGCGAAAACTGAAGCTCAGAAGTTGGCCTTTGCTCCTATCGTATTTCATACCGCTCGCACGTTACGCGACTTAGGTATTTTAGCCACCTTAGAAACTCAACCTGAACATGGCATGAATGCCGAGCAAATTTCGCAAGCCACAGGTGTGTCTGAGTATGGCGTTAAGGTTTTGCTCGATATGGGATTAAGCGCGCGTATCGTGACCTGGAATGATGGGAATTATGTTTTAGCTAGGTTGGGCCATTCTTTATTACGCGATGGCATGACCATTGCGAATATGGATTTCACCGCTGATGTTTGTTATGCCGGTATGATGCATTTAACCGAGGCCATTCAGCAAGGCACGCCAGCGGGTTTGAAAGAGTTGGGCGAGTGGACCACGATTTACGAAGGTTTATCTCGTTTACCAGAAAAGGCAAAAGAGAGCTGGTTTAAGTTCGATCATTTTTATTCCGATAATACGTTCCCGATTTTACTCAAACAAATTTTTGCCAATCAACCACAACGTATTTTTGATATTGGTGGTAATACCGGTAAATGGACTTTGCAGTGTTGCCAGCATGATGATCAAGTCAATGTCACCATTATTGACTTGCCACAACAGATTGAGTTGGCAAAACAAAACATTGCCGAACATGGGTTTTCTGACCGAGTGGATTTCTTCCCAGCCAACCTGCTTGATAAGCAACAAGCATTACCTCAAGGTGCTGATGTATGGTGGATGAGCCAATTTTTAGATTGCTTCTCACCAATGGAAATTTTGAGCATTTTACGCCGCGTGCGTGCTTCTATGTCTGAGAATGCGGACGTGTATATTCTTGAATTATTCTGGGATGCACAGCGTTATGAAGCCGCCTCGTATAGCTTGAATGCAACATCGTTGTATTTTACGTGTTTAGCCAATGGCAACAGCCGTTTTTACCGCAGTGAAGATTTTTTAGAGATCGTTGAAGAGGCCGGTTTTACGGTGAATAATCGCATCGACCATATTGGCTTAGGGCATACTTTGCTGCATTTGAAAGTGAGATAACCCATATTTTTATTTGATTTAGGAAAAAGGATGGAAAGGATGCAGCGCACATCAGTCGTTATCATCGGTGCGGGGCCATCAGGCTCGGTCGCTAGTGCGATATTAAAACAACACGATATTGATTGTGTGATCTTGGAGCGCAGTACGTTTCCTCGCTTCTCTATTGGCGAAAGCTTACTGCCAGCGTGCATGGAAAGTTTGAAAAAAGCCAATATGTTTGAAGCCGTTAATCAAGGTGGTTTCCAATTTAAAAATGGCGCCGCATTTCGATATCAAAATCAATATACTCACTTTGATTTCACTCAGAAATATTCCGATGGAGAAGGCACGACTTTTCAGGTTCCACGTGGCCCATTTGATAAGTTATTAGCCGATGAAGCGCAAAAACAAGGCGTACCGATTCGCTATCAACATACCGTTACACAAGTGGATGTTGAGCGTGACAAGCCCTGCCTTACCGTAACCGATGAAGTTGGCGTGGAGTATCACATTGAGGCCGACTTTATTTTAGACGCCAGCGGTTATGGCCGAGTATTACCTCGTTTATTGCATTTAGAGCAGCCATCCGGTTTGCCACCGCGTATCGCTTTGTTTACGCACGTGACCGACAATATTACGCCTGAGCTTGCCAGTGAACTTAATTATGATCGCAATAAAATCACCATTTATGTTCATCCTGACAACCAAAGTGTGTGGTATTGGTTGATTCCATTTACTCATGGCCGATGTTCGGTTGGCGTGGTGGGAAGCCCAGAGTTTTTTGAGGATTATCCTCAAGATGAGATTGCGGCGTTGAAGCAATTAACTCGTGAAGAGCCTCATTTGAAATTATTGTTCCGTGATGCGGAGTTTTGTCACATGAGTGGCAAGATCGGAGGCTACTCCGCGAATGTAAAACATCTTGCGACAGACAATTACGCGCTATTGGGCAATGCGGGGGAGTTTTTAGATCCTGTCTTTTCATCGGGCGTGACCATTGCGATGAAGTCGGCAGAAATGGCGGCAGAAACGTTAATCCGCAAATTTAACGGAGAGCAGGTCGATTGGCAAAAAGAGTACGCTGAACCTTTGATGGTGGGAGTGAATACATTCCGAGCTTATGTTGAAGGTTGGTACGATAGCCGTTTTCAAGATGTGGTGTTTTATGAAAATGCCAATCCTGAAATAAAGAAAAAAATCAGCTCGATACTCGCCGGTTACGCATGGGATACCACTAATCCTTATGTTGCAAGTCCTGAAAAACGTTTAAAAACGCTAGCAGAATTGTGTCGAAATGGATAAATAATTAGGGCGTGTTTATCTTTCGTGATGATTTTTGCAGCGAATTGTTGGGTATTTGAACAAGGCAGAGGCTCCGTGGTGTAGCTAGCCTACACGAGGAGCCGATAACGCAGTACAAATACCCAACAAACGCTGCCCGAAGGGCTCGGCTAAAAGCATTTTATACTTTCAGTTCGTAATAAGACAGGTTAAGTCTCATTTACTTAGAATAACTAGGCTACAATCGACTTGCCTCGTCTAAAATGCTTTTATCTCGAACAAAATTTAACCACTAAAGATAAACACGCCCTAACCTCAGCTGATGTTAATCAAATAAACACAACGCATAAAATAATGCCCCGAATGGATGTTCCAATTCGGGGCATTAGTTTTTATTGGTATTGTGGTTTTCTTATTTCAAGAACGACGAAATTTGACTTTCGTATTCTGCAATTTTGCTTTCATGCTGTAGCGTTAGACCAATGTTGTCTAGCCCATTCAATAAGCAATGGCGACGGAATTCATCGATTTCGAATGAATACTGTTTGCCATTAGCAGACACGGTCATCGCTTCTAAATCAACGGTGATTTGTGCACCTTCCGTGCTTTCAACAAACTGGAACAGTTCATCGACTTCTTGCTCGGTTAAACGTACTGGCACCATTTGGTTGTTGATAGAGTTGCCATAGAAAATATCCGCAAAGCTTGGCGCGATCATCACTTGAATACCGTAATCGGCTAACGCCCACGGGGCATGCTCGCGAGAAGAGCCACAACCAAAGTTTTCACGAGCAAGTAAAATACTCGCACCTTGATAGCGTGGCGCATTCATTACAAATTCTGGATTTGGCTGTTTGCCTGCGTCATCTAGGAAGCGCCAATCGTGGAATAAGTGTTGCCCAAAACCTAGGCGCGTGACTTTTTGTAGAAACTGCTTAGGAATGATGGCGTCGGTATCAATATTCGCGATATCTAGAGGCACGACTAGACCGGTATGTTGTTGAAAACCCGTTTGTGTAGAGGCTTGAGACATATTGAGTTCCTTATTGTGCGTCTAGTGAACGAATATCGACAAAGTGACCGGCAATCGCTGCGGCGGCTGCCATGGCAGGGCTCACTAGGTGAGTACGTCCGTCACGGCCTTGGCGACCTTCAAAGTTACGGTTACTGGTGGATGCGCAGCGCTCTTTTGGCCCTAAGCGATCATTATTCATCGCCAAACACATAGAACAGCCTGGTAAGCGCCATTCAAACCCTGCTTCAATAAAGATCTTATCTAATCCTTCTTGCTCTGCTTGGGCTTTCACCTGCTCAGAACCTGGTACGATCAATGCCTGCACGTTAGCTGCCACTTTGCGGCCTTTCGCTACGGCTGCCGCGGCGCGCATATCTTCAATACGTGAGTTAGTACAAGAGCCCACAAAGACTTTATCAATGGCATAGTCAGACAATTTCTTGCCGGCTTCTAATCCCATGTAGGCCAAAGCTTTTTCTGCAGAGGCTTTTTCAACTGGATCGGTGAAATCTTGTGGGTTTGGAATGATGCCATCAACTGACATCACTTGGCCTGGGTTGGTCCCCCAAGTCACTTGCGGTTTGATTTCGGCCGCATCTAGAGTGACGACCGCATCAAACTGTGCGTCATCATCGGATTTAAGGGTTTTCCAGTATTCCACTGCGGCGTCAAAATCGGCGCCTTTCGGTGCAAACTTTTTGTCTTTGATGTAATCGAAGGTGGTTTGATCCGGTGCGATAAGACCCGCTTTGGCACCAAGTTCAATTGCCATGTTACAGACGGTCATACGGCCTTCCATTGAAAGGTCAGTAATCGCTTCACCACAAAACTCGACCACGTAACCGGTGCCACCGGCAGCGGTGGTTTTACCGATGATTGCCAGCACGATATCTTTAGCTGTGATGCCTTCGGCGACTTTGCCTTTGACTTCAATTTTCATGGTCTTAGCTCGAGCTTGCTTTAGTGTTTGGGTTGCTAAAACATGCTCAACTTCTGAGGTGCCGATACCAAAGGCTAAAGAGCCAAATGCGCCATGCGTTGCGGTATGGGAATCGCCACAGACAATGGTCATGCCCGGTAAGGTAATACCCAATTCAGGACCCATAACATGCACAATACCTTGGTATTTATGGTTCAAATCATACAGAGTGACTCCAAAATCCAAACAGTTTTTCATCAAGGTTTGCATTTGGATGCGCGCCATTTCACCTGAGGCATTAATGTCTTTGGTGGTGGTCGATACGTTGTGATCCATAGTGGCAAAGGTTTTGCTGACTTGGCGTACTTTTCGGCCTTTTTCACGCAAACCATCAAAGGCTTGTGGAGACGTCACCTCATGGACTAAGTGACGGTCGATGTACAAAATTGGATTTTCGCCTTGGGCGGCTACGACAACATGAGCATCGTAGACTTTTTCATATAGTGTTTTTGCCGTTGTGTTTGACATTGCTTGCTACCTGCTCGTGCTTATGAATTTAGAATATATTGTGCGATCTTATCGCCCATTTCTGATGTGGAAAGGGCTGGCTTGTCACCAGCAAGATCGGCGGTCAGCTCTCCGGCTGCTAGTGCTTTTGATACCGCTTGCTCAATGCTTTGCGCTGCGTCTTCTTCACCTAGGCTATAACGAAGCATTAATGCCGCTGACAAAATTTGCGCCACAGGGTTGGCAATATTTTTTCCGGCGATATCGGGTGCGCTGCCGCCTGCGGGTTCATATAAACCAAACTTACTTTCGTTTAAGCTGGCAGAAGGTAGCATGCCCATAGAACCTGTGATCATGGCACATTCATCAGAAATAATGTCACCGAAAATATTCGAACACAGCATCACATCAAATTGCGATGGATCTTTGATAAGCTGCATGGTGGCGTTATCGATGTAGATGTGAGAAAGCTCGACATCGGGGTAATCTTTGGCGATTTCTTCCACCACTTCACGCCATAGAATGGAGCTTTGTAGAACGTTGGCTTTATCGACCGAACAGACTTTTTTGTTACGAAGACGGGCAGATTCAAACGCAATTTTTGCAATGCGCTCAATCTCATAGCGGTGATACACTTCAGTATCAAACGCTTTTTCTTCTGGGCCAGAGCCTTCACGGCCTTTTGGTTGACCAAAGTAGATGCCGCCAGTCAATTCACGCACCACCACAATATCAAAGCCGCGTGCTGAAATATCGGCACGAAGTGGTGAGAAGTTTTCTAATCCTGCGTGAATTTGCGCAGGGCGAAGGTTACAGAAGAGTTGGAAGTGTTTACGAAGTGGAAGTAGCGCGCCGCGCTCAGGTTGATCATTGGGTGGTAAGTGTTCCCATTTCGGCCCACCGACCGAGCCAAACAATACCGCATCGGCATCTTCACAGCCTTTTACAGTGGCTTCTGGTAGTGGACAACCGTGGTTATCAATCGCAATCCCGCCAACATCAAATTCTTCACGCTCAAAAGTAATCGCATGTTTTTGTTCAATGGCATCAAGCACCTTTTGTGCCTGTTGCATCACTTCTGGGCCAATGCCGTCACCGGGTAAAACAGCAATTTTGTATGTGCTTGCCATGGTTATTTCTCTTCCTTAAATATTAAATACATTCCCTCAAATAAGCAGATGGATATGCTGAGAGGGTAAATTGTTAGCAATAAGTGGCGCTAGTAAAAAGTGAGCGCCACATATTTGATCCGTTTGCTGGGTATTAAACCGTGGCAATTTTCTTCGTTTGTTTGATTTCAGCGATTTGATCGGCACGATGAATGCTATTGATAACATGAAGTAGTGCCTGGCCTGACGCTTCAACGATATCGGTCGCAAGGCCAGTACCGTGGTATTTGCGGCCCTTGTAGTTAGCAATAATGTCAGCTTGGCCTAAACCATCTTCACCTTCACCTTTGGCGGTAAGATCAAACTTGTCTAGTACGATGTCATAACCGGTTAGGCGATAGATACATTGGTATAGCGCATCAACCGGGCCATTACCGACAGCGGCTTCACATTTCTCTTCATCACCACATTGCAATTTGATGCTGGTGGTCGCCATCACGCTGCCAGATTGCACACTTAGATAATTCAATTTAAAGAAGTCGTCCTCTTCGCGCAAGTTAGCAAAGTGCATTAGTGACTCAAGATCGTAATCAAATACTTGGCCTTTGCGATCCGCTAGTTTCAAGAAGTCTTCGTATAGCGTATCTAGGTTGTATTCTGAGTCATTGTAACCCATCGCGTCCATGTGACTCTTCACTGCGGCACGGCCAGAGCGGCTAGTTAGGTTTAGCGCTTGGTTTTTAAGGCCAATCGATTCTGGCGTCATGATTTCGTAAGTGTTTTTGTTCTTTAGCATGCCATCTTGGTGAATGCCGGATGAATGGCTGAAGGCATTGGCACCCACAATCGCTTTGTTGCTTTGAATTGGCATGTTACAGAGCTGGCTAACTAGTTTGCTGGTGCGGTGAATTTCATCGTATTTTAGCCCAGTGGTGACCCCTAAGAATTCCGCGCGAGTTTTAATGATCATGGCGATTTCTTCTAGCGCACAGTTACCGGCGCGTTCACCTATGCCATTAATGGTGCCTTCAACTTGGCGAGCACCAGCTTGAATGGCAGCCATAGAGGTCGCCACCGACATGCCTAGATCATCGTGACAGTGGACGGAAATGACCGCTTTATCAATATTGGGTACGCGGTTAAATAGGGTTTCAATAATGCCGCCAAATTCATTCGGTAGGGTATAACCCACTGTATCTGGAATGTTAACCGTTGTAGCGCCTGCATTAATCGCGGCTTCAACGATACGACATAGATTATCAATGGGTGTACGGCCTGCATCTTCACAAGAAAATTCCACGTCGTCGGTGTATTTACGCGCACGTTTGACGGCGTTGACTGCCATATCAACCACATCATCATAGCTACGACGAAGTTTGTCTTGAACGTGAATGGTTGAGGTGGATATAAAGGTATGAATTCGGAAAGCTTCTGCAACTTTTAGTGCCTCAGCTGCGACATCGATGTCTTTTTCGACGGCGCGAGATAGGGCACAAATACGGCTACCTTTAATATTTTGCGCGATGGTTTTTACCGATTCAAAGTCGCCAGGAGAAGACACTGGGAAACCGGCTTCGATAATGTCTACACCTAGACGTTCCAGCGCATAAGCGATCTGCAATTTTTCTTTTACTGTTAGGCTTGCGGAAAGGGCTTGTTCGCCATCGCGCAAGGTCGTATCGAATATAATGACTTGATCGTTCATGTTAGCTTCCTTGTAGTTTGTGCTTCGCTATCCAATGCGCTTTTTATTCTTGGTGTTTGTAGCGAATAAAAAAGCCCGCATGTGGATGCGGGCTTGTTTGAAATTCGTCTGTGGTTTTTCGTCCACAACCTACCCGCGTGATGTTTCCACGATGAGGAGGAGGTTGAGTAGAGTCGAAAATGTTTTATTCATGCTGGTTACTTTCCTTAGCATTTAAACGTCCACATAGTTTGTGCTTCAATTAGTACCGCACTCAGAGGGGAAGCGTCAACCCTTTGGATGAAAAAATATGCAATTAATTTTCTTATCGGTGAGCTGCGGTTTATTTCTCTGAATCGCGTTACTGATATGAAGCCTGAAATCAGAATAGACGATATTCATCATAAGAACAAAATATCGTCACTTTTTTGTCATTAAGCTCACTTAACGTGATCACCAGGATAAGTCACAGACTTAAGTATGGATAAGGAGCTTAATATGAAAACCATACAACCGATCGCACGCTTAGATTTAGCGTTTTCATTATTGTGCTTACAGCATCGATTCAACTTGCCTGTCGCGCGCATCAGTCGAGCAGTCTCTCATACTGGAGATGGCCACTTATATGCCGTGATTGGTTTGGTCGCCTGGCTATTTGAGCCAACCATAGGGCAAACCTTTTTATTACTCGGTTTATTGGCGTTTTTGATTGAGCTACCGATTTATTGGTTACTGAAAAACAGTTTTAAACGTCGTCGTCCTGCGCAAATTTCCGATCTGCTCACTTCTTTTATCACGCCTTCTGATCAATACAGCTTACCTTCAGGCCACACGGCAGCTGCATTTGTGATGGCAGTATTATTGGAGCATTGCTACCCAGAACTGGGTCTTATTGCTTTTATTTGGGCTGGTTTGATTGGCTTTTCTCGTATTTTATTAGGGGTGCACTTTCTCACAGACATCGTGTTAGGCGCGATACTTGGGATGACTTGTGCACTTATTGCCATTCAATGGATAGGCTAACGTATTGATGAAAATTTTATATGGTGTGCAAGGTACTGGAAATGGGCATATTGCGAGAGCCAGAGCGATGGCGGCAGCACTGAAGCGTCAGCCAAATGTGTCAGTGGATTTTGTATTTTCAGGCCGTGATAAAGACAAATATTTTTCAATGGAAGGTTTTGGGGATTACCAAACACGTCGAGGTCTGACGTTTTGCAGCGAAAAAGGCAAAGTCAGTCATTTAAAAACCGCCATCAATACTAGCCCTAGCCAAATATGGAAAGAAGTCTCTGAGATGGACTTATCAGGTTATGACTTGGTGTTAAATGATTTTGAACCGATCACGGCATGGGCGGCGAAAAAACAAAATATTCCAACAATTGGAATTAGCCATCAAAATGCCTTTCGCTACTCTGTGCCGAAAAAAGGGGCGACATGGATTGATCATGCGCTTATCCAACATTTCGCACCGACTCAACATCGACTCGGCTTACATTGGTATCACTTTCAACAGCCGATCTTGCCGCCAATCGTGCATACCTCTCAATCTCATCATTCATCGCAAAAAGATTTCATTTTGGTCTACTTACCTTTTGAAGACTGCCAAGAAATTCTATCGCTATTGATGCGCTTTTCTCAGTATCAATTTGTTTGTTATCACCCAGAGATTGAGCAACCTATTCAGCAAGAGCATATTACGCTCAGACCATTATCCTATGATCAGTTTCAAGCCGACTTGCATGCTTGTCATGGGGTCATAGCTAATGGTGGATTTGAACTGCCATCCGAGGCTCTGACGCTTGGTAAAAAACTATTGTTAAAGCCTTTGAATGGGCAATTCGAGCAGATGAGTAATGTGGCGACTTTGGAGTCATTAGGGCTGGCACATTCTATGTTGTGGCTAGATCCAAGTGCTATTCGTTGTTGGCTAGAAGAACAAGCCGCAGAGCCGGTGATTTATCCTGATGTGGCTGAATGTATTTCGCAATGGGTAGTGCAAGGTGATTGGCATCACATCTCACCGTTATGGACTCAACTATGGGAGCAGGTCGATTTTCCGCATTACGCATTGATTAATGAATGATCAATTTGAAACTTATCAATTGGCCAATTAAATGTTTTTATATTTATTTATAATTTTATGTAAGTTATTGATTATTTCGTTTTTTTAGTGATTTTTAGTAAATTAAAATCATTTGTTATCAATACAATTGCTTCTGATATTAGCTTGGTGAATAGTGTGTTCAAGCCGAATTATTAGTTCGGTCAATACAATCATTATTAGATATCTTTTTGCGGTCATTCATCCTGTTTGAGATACAGATGAGGCGGCAATCATAAGAGGCAAAACACACAATGACACTTCCTACAGAACAACAAAACCCAGCGATTAATGTGAGAACAGAATCAACATTACGTGGTGTTGATCTTAACTTATTAACGGTTTTCGATGCCGTCATGCAAGAGCAGAACATCACTCGTGCTGCACAATTTTTAGGGATGTCACAGCCGGCTGTAAGTAATGCGGTTGCGCGTTTGAAGGTGATGTTTAATGACGAACTTTTCATGCGTCATGGTCGCGGCATTCAACCGACACAACGTGCGCGTCAATTGTTTGGTCCACTGCGTCAAGCTCTGCAGCTAGTACGAAATGAATTACCAAATTCAATCTTCGTACCAGAAACTTCTGAGCGTGTATTCAAACTTGCGGTTTGTAGCCCATGTGATTTACGTTTTGCTCCTCGCATCATGCGTGGTATTGCTGAAAAATCACCAAGCATCCAATTAAGTCTTGATGCGGATTTTGATCACCAATTACCAGAAAAACTACGTTATCAAGAAGTGGATTTTGTGATTGATTACGCGCGTTTTGATCAACCTGGATATTCAAGCACTGAAATCTTTAGTGATGAATTAGTGGTTGTGGTTGCGGCAAATCACCCACGTATTGGGTCGCAAATTAGCCAAGCTGAGTTCATGACGGAAAAGCATGCTGCGCTATCTAAAGTAAATGGTGTTCGTAGTTTTTATGAGCGCGTATATGGCAGCGACCTTGAATGCCAAGAGTCTTACCAAGGTACGAGCTTGAGCAATATTTTATATGTTGTCGGTCAATCAGAATTGGTGACGGTTGTACCTCGTTGGTTAGTGGATTCAATTCCAAACCGTGCAAGTTACAAAGTTTTGGCTTACCCATTCAGCGACAACAAAGTAGCTGGTTACCTAAGCTGGCACGAATCAAGTGAAAAAGACAAAGGTCACATCTGGATGCGTGATCAATTAATGATCATCTGTGGCGAAACGCTAGCGGCAATGAGGTAAGAAGCATTCGATCATCACTGGATCTCATGTTTAAAACGCAGTCTTCGGATTGCGTTTTTTATGTCTGTTTATTCTTAGCAATTTACGTCTGTTAATGCTGGGTAAGACTTGCCTCGTGATACAACTCCCAAAGTCGAAATTATTATCGTCTTAATTTTCAATATTTCTTAGATGAAATGTGTGCTAATAGATTTGTTTTTAGTCTCTTTGAACTGAAAGTTACTTCAATAGTTGTTTTATGCGTTATTTCTGCCATTTAGCCGCATAGACAACATCCAGTTTTTGGCGTTAAAGTAATCACTCTCAGATTAAATTATCTGAATATGCACCCTGTTTGATTGTTATGACAATACGAGCAGGTACATAGCGCAAGGAGGCTTTGTGGTTATTGGGTTTGGCTCATTTGGGCCCTTACAATATTAAGCTCCTTTATTTCTTAGGCTAAAAATAAGCCCTAACTATGTAGTGCTGAACGGAATTTATTTGCAGATGATGCTGGCTGTTAAGCAAGTAGTTTGCAATGCGTCTTTTTATCGAAAGGCACTTGTTCAGCTAAAAAGGAGGCAATATGGAAATGTTATCTGGCGCGGATATGATCGTCCGTTCCTTAATCGACGAAGGTGTCGAACATATCTTTGGTTATCCAGGCGGGTCTGTCTTGGATATTTACGATGCGCTACACGAAAAAAGTGACATTGAACACGTACTGGTTCGTCATGAACAAGCAGCGGTGCATATGGCGGATGGTTACGCTCGTGCAACTGGCAAAGTGGGCGTGGTGTTGGTGACATCTGGCCCTGGGGCCACCAATGCGATTACTGGCATCGCGACAGCGTATATGGATTCAGCGCCAATGGTGGTGCTATCTGGTCAAGTACCAAGCAGTTTAATTGGTAATGATGCCTTCCAAGAATGTGACATGGTAGGGATCTCTCGACCTGTCGTTAAGCACAGTTTTTTAGTCACCAAAGCCGAAGACATTCCTTCTACCATTAAAAAAGCTTTCTATCTTGCTTCTACTGGCCGCCCTGGCCCTGTTGTTGTCGATCTTCCTAAAAACGTACTCAATCCGCTTGAAAGCTACCCATATCATTACCCTGAAGAAATTAAGATGCGATCTTATAATCCCACCACTTCAGGGCACAAAGGTCAGATCAAAAAGGGCCTAAAAGCATTATTGTCCGCTAAGAAGCCGGTTCTATATGTAGGCGGTGGCGCTATTATTGCGGAAGCGAGTGAGCAATTGATCAAACTGGCGGAAGCATTAAACCTACCTGTCGTCAGTACGTTAATGGGCTTAGGTGCTTTCCCTGCGACGCATCATAATTCTCTTGGTATGCTTGGCATGCACGGTACTTATGAAGCGAATATGGCCATGCATAATGCTGACTTGATTTTCGGCGTGGGAGTGCGTTTTGATGACCGTACTACCAACAATGTTGAGAAGTACTGCCCGAATGCCAAGATTATGCATATTGATATCGATCCTTCTTCGATCTCAAAAACCATTCAAGCGGATCTCCCTATTGTTGGTTCTGCAGATGAAGTATTGAACAGTATGCTGAAATTGCTTGAAGACCAAGGTGCAGAGCAAGATTCTGAGGCGCTTGAAACGTGGTGGCAAGAGCTGCAAAGTTGGAGAAATCGCCATTGTTTGGCCTATGAAACAAACTCTGAGCGTATTAAGCCACAGCAAGTGGTGGAAACCTTATACAAATTGACCAAAGGCGAAGCTTATGTTGCTTCTGATGTTGGTCAGCACCAAATGTTTGCTGCACTTTATTATCCATTTGATAAGCCGCGTCGTTGGATTAACTCGGGTGGCTTAGGCACGATGGGATTTGGCTTACCTGCGGCGATGGGGGTGAAATTTGCCATGCCACAAGAAGAAGTGGTGTGTATTACCGGTGATGGCAGTATTCAGATGAATATCCAAGAGCTATCAACTTGTATGCAATACGATATTCCGGTCAAAATTATCAACTTGAATAACCGTTTCTTAGGTATGGTGAAACAGTGGCAGGATATGATCTACCAAGGTCGCCATTCTCATTCATATATGGATTCTGTGCCTGATTTCGCTGCGATTGCAGAAGCCTATGGTCATGTTGGTATCCGAATTGATAAACCAGAAGATCTTGAATCTGGCTTACAAAAAGCGCTCGATATGAAAGATCGCTTAGTATTCGTCGATATTAATGTGGATGAAACGGAGCATGTTTACCCGATGCAAATTAAAGGGGAAGGCATGGATAAAATGTGGCTAAGCAAAACGGAGAGAACCTAATATGAGACATATCATTTCATTGCTATTAGAAAACCAGCCAGGTTCTTTATCTCGTGTTGTGGGCTTATTCTCTCAACGTGGTTATAACATTGAATCTTTAACGGTATCGCCAACCGATGATGCGACCTTATCGCGTATTAACATCACTACCGCTACCGATGCTCTGCAACTTGAGCAAATTGAGAAAAACTTGCACAAGCTGGTGGATGTTCTCAAAGTGCAAGAAGTAACCGAATTTGATTATGTTGAACGTGAATTGATGTTGGTGAAAGTGAAAGCCAGCGGTTTTTCTCGCGCAGAAGTCCATCGTTTAGCGGATGTATTCCGTGGGCAAATTGTTGATGTGACCGCTTCCTTGTTTACGATTCAACTTGCTGGTGACAGCGCGAAACTGGATGCTTTCATCAAAGCGGTGTCTGAAATGACCGATGTGATAGAAGTTGCCCGCAGTGGTGTGGTTGGTATCGCACGTGGTGAACGAGCCTTGAAAACTTAAGTTACCTCTGGAAAGCTTAAACAACATCTGAAAGCTCAGACAACACCTGCAAGCTTATCTTAAAAACGGCGATCTCAGATTGCCGTTTTTTTATGTTTTGAGCTTTTTTATCTAAGCGAATGTTTTTATTTCGCTTTTAAATTTTGTTGTATTTTTGTTCGACTTTAGTCGTACTCGTGGTTATTATTTGCGCTAAAATTAACGCTATCTGTGATTTGTGTCACGTAAACTCGGTTGGAGGATGATGATATGGTGAAAGATGTCATCGTGAGACTAACGGTAGGCAGTCTGTTGATTTTAGGGATAAAGATGAGCGCTTTGTATTTTTTACTGATGGTGCTTTTAGTCAACACGCATCACCGTGAGTTGTTTGGTTGGTAATTTTTAACGACACTTTTTATACCAAGCACGAATTAAAAAGGAGACCAATGAGGTCTCCTTTTGTATTTCTGTTATTCGATTTAATGAAATTATAAAACGTGAACAGAAGAGGTGTTAGTTGTGCCTGATGGTACTAGAGCGCCAGAAACCATAACGGTTACATCGCCTTTTTGACCTAGGCCAGTTTCAAGTGCGATCGCCATACCTTGACGGTAGAAGTCTTCAGTATCGTTGATTGATTCAACCACGATTGGCGTAACACCTTTAGATAGGCAAAGTTGCGCTGCTGTTTTAGTGTTGGTTGTTACAGCAATGATGTTCGCTGTTGGGAAATATTTACGTACAGAACGTGCAGATTTACCCGCTTCAGTAGCAACAACGATAACTGGAGCTGCTAGTTTCTCTGCAGTTTCTACTGCTGATTTACATACCGCTTCAGTGATGCGTAGACGTGGGCTGTCTAGACGAGAGCTTAGTTCTGCTTTCAGTGCACGGTCAGTACGCTGACAGATTTGCGCCATGATAGTTACCGCTTCAACTGGGTATTTACCTTTCGCAGATTCACCTGAAAGCATTACTGCGTCAGTGCCGTCCATGATTGCGTTCGCAACGTCGCCCGCTTCAGCGCGAGTTGGACGTGGGTTTTTGATCATAGAATCAAGCATTTGAGTTGCAGTGATAACCACTTTACGTGCGCGGTTACATTTCTCGATCATCATTTTTTGCGCGAAGATTACTTCTTCAACTGGGATTTCAACACCTAGGTCACCACGAGCAACCATGATACCGTCAGACGCTTCTAGGATCTCATCGAAGTTATCAACACCTTCTTGGTTTTCGATCTTAGAGATGATTTGGATGTTTTCGCCGCCGTTTGCACATAGCAATTCACGGATTTCTTTTACATCTTCAGCTTTACGGATGAAAGAAGCAGCAACGAAATCAACGCCTTGCTCACAACCGAATTTAAGGTCAGCTTTATCTTTTTCAGCAAGAGCAGGAAGTTTTACAGAAACGCCAGGAAGGTTCACACCTTTGTTTTCACCTAGGTCACCGTTGTTCAATACTTTACATTTAACTTCAGTATCGGTAGTTGCAACCACTTCCATTTCAATTAGACCATCGTCTACTAGGATAGTGTCGCCAGCGGTAAGGTCTTGAGCAAAACCAGGGTAGGTGACGGCTACTGTGTTTTTGTTACCAACCACTGAAGTGTCAGTGGTGAATGTGAAATCTTGACCTGCAACTAGAGCAACATCTTCACCGTTTTCTAGTTTGATTGTGCGGATTTCAGGACCTTTCGTATCTAAAAGGATAGCCAGTTGTTTGCCTGTGTTTTTCATTACTTGGCGAAGGTTAGCAATACGGTTGCCGTGTTCTTCAAAGTCACCGTGTGAGAAGTTCAAACGCATTACGTTCATGCCTGCGTTTGCAAGTTCAGTTAGTTTCTCAACAGATTCGGTTTTCGGGCCAATCGTACATACGATTTTGGTCTTTTTCATGAGTCGATACTCTCCGGTAAGTAATATTACATTTTTTAATTTTTACTAGTGCCAGGGCCAACAAAGGCCGTGGTACTCAAATTCTTTGTTTCTGTTTTTAATGTCTGAATTACAGTGTAGACATTATTCCCATTATATCTTGGCTGCAGGTTAAATTTTCATTGCAGCGATTCACGTCATTGGCGCGTACGAGTGCCGCGTTGTAATTTTGTTTCTTAAATGGGGTAAGAATTTTACCAGTCTTTGTGGGGAAGATCACGATAGTTACTTGTCTTAGAACAATGTTTTTGCAAAAAAGATTTATTTTTTATTGTAAAAAAAATAGACAATTAAGTTTCGTTTGTGTTTAATGTGTTTCGAATCGAAATTAACCAAGTGTGATTTAATGTCAAAACGAAATACTCAACAGCGCCGCCATCGGATTGTTCAACAAGTGAATGATCAGGGAGAGGTGAGTGTCGAGGCGCTGACAAAGCAGTTCAATATCTCTGAAGTGACAATCAGAAAAGATCTGGCTGCACTTGAAGCGAGTGGTTTGTTGCTACGTCGTTATGGTGGTGCGGTGGCTTTGCCAAAAGAAATTATTAATGAAGTTTTTTCTGAAGAAGTTTCGAAACGAAAGGTTGAGTTAGCCAAAGCGGCTTCGACTTTAATCAAAGATCATCATCGCATCATTATTGACAGTGGTAGCACAACAGGCGCGTTGATTGAACAACTTAATCATAAGCGTGGCCTTGTGGTGATGACCAATTCGCTTAATGTTGCTCATGCACTAAATGCTTTAGAAGGAGAGCCAACGTTACTGATGACGGGCGGAACTTGGGACACCCATTCTGAATCGTTTCAAGGTCAGGTTGCTGAGCAGGTATTACGTTCTTACGATTTTGACCAATTGTTTATTGGTGCGGATGGCATTGATCTAGCTCGCGGAACGACCACCTTCAATGAACTACTCGGCTTGAGCCAAGTGATGTCTGAAGTGGCTCGTCGTGTGGTGGTCATGGTGGAATCTGACAAAATTGGTCGCAAAATTCCAAATTTAGAGCTGTCATGGGACAAGATTGATGTGTTGGTGACAGACGAAGGCATTACATCAGAACAACAAAAACAAATCGAACAGCATGATGTTCAAGTTCTGATTGCTTAGGATCTGTTGAGCCTAACTATTAAATAATTAAGTAAATAAATAAATGATGAAGACTTTGCCGCCTTTTGCTTGTTGCCGGTAAAGGAATAAAAAAGGATAACAATATGTGTGGAATCGTGGGTGCTGTGGCACAACGTGATGTAGCGGAAATTCTAGTCGAAGGTCTACGCCGCTTGGAATACCGTGGTTATGATTCAGCTGGCGTGGCTGTTGTTGATGCAGAGTCGAAGATGACTCGAGTACGCCGTTTAGGTAAGGTGCAAGAGTTAGCCGATGCCGTTGAAGCTGAGCAGGTTCTTGGCGGAACAGGAATTGCTCATACACGCTGGGCAACGCATGGTGAACCTTCTGAAATTAATGCGCACCCTCATGTGTCTGGTGATATCGCTGTCGTGCATAACGGTATTATTGAAAATCACGAGCCATTACGTGCACTGTTACGTGAGCGTGGCTATGTATTTGAATCCCAAACGGATACCGAGGTGATTGCTCACCTAGTGGAGTGGGAGTTACGCACCGCCAATTCTTTAATTGAAGCTTTACAAAAAGCCGTTAAGCAGTTGGAAGGGGCATACGGTACCGTCGTTTTTGATCGTAAAGATCCCACTCGTGTTGTGGTCGCGCGTTCTGGTAGCCCGATTGTTATTGGTCTGGGCATGGGCGAGAACTTCATTGCCTCGGATCAGTTAGCCCTACTTAATGTGACTCGTCGTTTTATGTACTTAGAAGAAGGCGATGTGGCAGAAGTCACTCGCCGTGAAGTGATGGTTTTTGATCATTCTGGCATCGCTGTTGAGCGTAGTGTTTCTGAATCGAATGCAGAGCATGATGCTGCTGATAAAGGCCAGTACCGTCACTACATGCAAAAAGAAATCTTTGAGCAACCAACCGCATTAGTGAAAACGATGGAAGGTCGCTTAACAAAAGATAGTGTTATCACTGAAAGTATCGGTGTGAATGCTGCCGAGATTTTATCGAAAGTAGAACACGTACAAATCATCGCTTGTGGTACGTCTTATAACGCAGGTATGACGGCGCGTTACTGGTTCGAATCTCTCGCGGGCGTAAGCTGTGATGTCGAAATTGCTTCTGAATTCCGCTATCGTAATTTTGTTACCCGTCCAAATTCATTGTTGATTACTTTATCTCAATCGGGTGAAACGGCAGATACGTTAGCTGCTTTACGTTTAGCCAAAGAAAAAGGCTATATGTCGGCGATGACGATTTGTAATGTGGCGGGTTCGTCGCTCGTTCGTGAGTCGGACTTTGCTTTTATGACACGTGCAGGGGCTGAAATTGGCGTTGCTTCAACCAAAGCATTTACCACACAGCTAGCCGCATTACTGATGTTAGTTACGGCAATGGGTAAGCAACAAAACCGTATTGATGCAGCTAAAGAAGCAGAAATTGTGTCTGCATTACATACCTTACCTAATGATATTGAAAAAGCACTCGCTTACGATAAAGATATTGAAGCATTAGCAGAAGATTTTGCCGATAAACATCATACTTTATTTCTTGGCCGCGGTGAGTTTTACCCGATTGCGGTTGAGGCAGCGTTGAAGTTAAAAGAGATCTCCTACATTCATGCAGAGGCTTATGCCGCTGGTGAGCTGAAGCACGGCCCATTGGCGCTGATTGATGCTGATATGCCCGTTGTGGTCGTCGCGCCGAATAATGATTTGTTAGAAAAACTCAAATCGAATATTGAAGAAGTGCGTGCTCGCGGTGGTTTGTTGTATGTTTTTGCCGATGCGGGTGCAGGTTTTGATGGTGATGAAAGCATGAAGATCATCAACTTACCTCATGTCAGTGAAATCACGGCACCGATTTACTACACCATCTCAATGCAACTGCTGTCTTATCATGTTGCTTTGATTAAAGGGACCGACGTGGACCAACCTCGTAACTTGGCTAAAGCGGTTACCGTTGAGTAATCACTCGATACGAAAAAAGCCACCTTTAGCGGTGGCTTTTTACTATTTACTATTTGTCGTTTTGAGGAGGGAGGAATTACGCCCAGCCGCCAGGGTTTTTCTTACGACGCGGGATAATGTGCGGCAAGATCAAACCAAATAGTAAACCTAGCCCTGCAACACCACCACCGTACATAAAGTAGCGAAGTAGTAAGTCTTCTTTTTGTGTATCAATTTTAGCACGTAAAGCGCGAACTTCTTCTTGAGAGTCAGCCAGTTGTTGGTTGATTTTACGATAGTTAGTTTCTAAATCCGTGATCTGCTTTTTGCTTAATTCTAAAGAGCTCACCAAGCCTGCTTTTTCTGTATCAGACGTTTCTTGCGCGTTGCTTAATTTTTCTTTAACGGTTGCCAGTTCTTTTTCTAATTCAGGTAGGCGAATCGAAATACTAACGGTTTGAGTGACGTACTTACTTTCCACCCAACCTTTACGACCATTTTCATCAATAATCTGGCTAAAGCCTGTTGATTTATTTGTGCTTAATAGTTTGATTTTTTCACCTGCGTTGACACTACCAATGATGCGGTAATCATTGCTAGGACCCGAGTGTACGTAAGTGAAAAGATTGTCTGAAATGTAGAAGTCACTCGCGTTTGCCATTGGGGCAAAAAAACATGCCAATAATACGAAGCTAAGAAGCTTTTTCACATTATGTCCCTTTTTATTTGTGTAAAACTTGCGGTACTGAATAGTAAAGAATTATTCAATCACCAAAAATCGGGGTTGATTGCAAATAGCCACCAAGATTTAGATGGGTATTTAAAAACTAAACGAATAGTAAGAAGTTTCAGCTTGAGGTGCAACAAAAGAGGGAGCTTTCGCTCCCTCTTTTTACTTCAACGTAAAAATTATGACACTGCTTTGACAGAGCACTTTACGTCAATGAGTTTTTCATTAAGCAAACAAACCTTGAATGGCGTAGAAGAACACGATAGCAAGTACAGCACCTGCTGGTAGGGTAATGATCCAAGATGCTACGATGTTACGTACAACACCAAGGTTCAATGCTGCGATACCACGAGCAAAGCCAACACCTAAGACCGCACCAACCAGTGTTTGTGTAGTTGAGATAGGTAAGCCAGTACCTGATGCTAAAACTACTGTTGATGCAGTTGCTAATTGAGCTGCAAAACCACGGCTTGGAGTCAGTTCAGTGATGCCAGTACCAACGGTTGCCATCACTTTATGACCCATAGTGGCAAGACCGACAACGATACCGATACCACCTAGAGGCAAGATCCACCAAGCGATCTCACTCTTGGCTGTTAATTGCCCCATGTGTTCAATGGTAGAAACCACTGCAGATAGAGGGCCAATAGCGTTTGCTACATCGTTTGAACCATGCGCAAAAGCCATTGCACACGCCGTAATGACCATCAATACGCTGAAGATGCTTTCAACACCAGCAAAGCTGTGATCTTCTTTTTGATTGGCAAACTTTCGGTTGATGTAGATGTAGCCACAAATCATGACTAAAGCCGATATGCCAGCAGAGTATAACCAAGCTTCAGTGTGAGACAGGTGTAAGCCCACATGCTTTAAGCCTTTCTTGATGGTTACTAGTGCAATCACCATGGTGGTGATGAACATGTAAACTGGAACGAAGCGTTTAGCATTGTGTAGCGGGTTTTCTGTATCAAAAATCAGGCGTTGCGCACTGACAAAAATACCGTAAGCAAAAATACCGGCAATAAACGGAGTTACGATCCAGCTACCGACAATACCTTGTACTGAGTGCCAGTCGACACCTTGTGTACCAACAGAAACACAGGCAAAACCAATGATTGCACCGATGATCGAATGCGTTGTTGATACTGGCCAGCCCATATAAGAAGCAAGCAGTAACCAAGTACCCGCGGCAAGTAGCGATGCCATCATACCATAGACCAGTACATCGGGTTGAGAAACGAAGTAAGAGGTATCGATAACACCTTTACGAATGGTGTCTGTAACCTCTCCACCAGCAAGGTAAGCGCCGGCAAATTCAAAAATCATCGCAATGACGATTGCTTGTTTAACTGTTAGTGCTTTAGAACCAACAGATGTACCCATTGCATTGGCAACATCGTTCGCACCAATACCAACAGCCATTAGGAAACCAAAAAACGCGGCAACTAAAATTAAAATAGTGCCATAGTTAGCGAGGATATCCATCGTAATACCTAGATTTTGACATAACAGGTTAGACGAGCTAAATGTAGGGAATCTCACCCTGCAGCGGTCAGTTTTGTTATTTTTTATACAATGTGTTTATGTTGTGCGTTCAATACTTACGAACGAGACAACATGACTTCCAAGCGAGCACCTACGCGCTGTGCTTGATCGGCGATACCACCAACCCATTCAAGGATCTTATATAAAAAGACAACATCGATTGGGTTGTATTTAGATTCAATTGCCATGAGTTCCTGACGCAAAGCAATTTGCATGGTGTCAGTGTCATCTTCAATTTCATCTAGTTGGTTAATCATTTCAGCAACAAGGGTCACTTCGCGACCTTTGAAACCTGTTTCTAGTAATTCGTCAAGTTCATGAATCACTTCTTGTGCTTGTTTTGCTGCATCAAGGCAACGAGAAACATAAGCAAGGAAGCTTTCTTGCATTTGTGAAGGGATTTCTAGTTGGCGACCGATGACTCGACCTGCAATATCTTTTGCAAGGTTAGCAAGCTTGTCTTGTTGAGTTAGAAGTTCAAGCATATCGGTACGGTCAACGGGCATGAATAGACCGCGAGGCAGTTTAAGGCGGATTTCACGCTTTAATACGTCTGCTTCACGTTCTAAGCGAGAAATATCTTCACGAATTTTATTCGCGGTTTCCCAGTCACCTTTAAGGCAATGTTCGAAAAAAGGGATTAATTGTGAGCAACAATCATTTACGCAAACAACGTGCTCTTGCAAAGGCTTGATAGGGGACTTTGCAAATAACCCCATAATTGTATTTACTGGCATGGTTATTCAACCTACAAAAAATATATAACTGGTTTTCATTTTAGCGAAAATCGCTCAAATGCTGGACAGTGCTATAAAGTCGCGCGCATGTTAACGTAATCTTTATGGCTTTCATACCATTTTAGTTGATGTGAATCATCAATGGCGTGAATTATGGCCGCAGATAGAAGTGTATTTCATTTCTATCCATTACTTTACATGATTTCCTGCTTGCTCAAGCTTGGATTCCACAATATTCTTTTAAGGTTATTAATCATAGGCCTTATTATGGAAACCGAAATAGAACTTAAGTTTTTTGTATCCCCTGATTTTTCAGATATTTTAAAGCAAAAAATTGCAGAAACCAAAGTCTTGCAACACAGCCGTAAGGCGCTTGGTAATACCTATTTTGATACCGCTGACAATTGGCTACGCCAGCATGATATTGGGCTGCGTATTCGTCAAAGTGATGACGTGTTTGTTCAAACGGTGAAAACGTCAGGCCGTGTAGTGGCGGGTCTTCATCAGCGCCCCGAATATAACGCTGAACATACGTGTAATGAGCCGGATTTGTCTTTGCATCCAGAAGATATTTGGCCAGAAGGGCGTGACTGGCAAACTTTGCAACAAGATATTGCCCCTTTGTTTGCGACTAACTTTGAACGAGAGCAGTGGCTCTTAAGCATGTCAGATGGAAGTCAAATTGAAGTGGCATTTGACCAAGGTGTGGTAGTTTCTGGTGAGCAACAAAGCCCGATTTGCGAAATTGAATTGGAGCTGAAATCGGGTCAAACGGAATCTTTGTTTACTCTTGCACGCCAGTTGTCTGATCAAGGTGGCATGCGTCTTGGTAATTTAAGTAAAGCGGCTCGAGGTTATCGTTTGGCACACAATTACACCTCGGACCCAGTTCTGGATTTTACCTTAATCGAAACCGATCCTAAGTTCAGTGTCGAAGAGTGTTTTATTCAATCACTTGAGCACGGTTTGTCGCATTGGCACTACCATGAACAAATTTATACTGAACAATGTTCTATCGATGCTTTAGAGCAAATCGATTATGCCATCCATTTTATTCGTCAGTTGTTTAGTGTTTATGGGGGCATTATCCCTCGTCGCGCCAGTGCATTATTGCGGCAAGAATTCAAATGGTTAGAAGAAGAATTAGCGTGGCTAAAAACATCGCAATATTTAGATGATTTAACCAAAGATAAAGGTTACGCGTTACGTAAATTGGATTGCCAAAAACAGCTGGTGGCATCCTTAGGTGAGCAAAAAGATGCTTTGCCTGACTGTGAAAACGTGATGAAGTTGTTTGAATCCGCTCGCTATACGGCGGTGTTACTGGATTTAAGTCGTTGGATTCTATCTAAAGGTTGGCAGCCATTTTTAGATGACAAAGCGCGCGATAAGATGGCACAAGATGTCAAGCCTTTTGCCATGAAGCAACTTGACCGTAGTTGGGCGGAATTGATTGAAGCCTTCCCGATAGAGCGAGAGCTTTCTCGTCAGGATTATATCGATCAAAAGAATCGCTTGAAGCGTAATTTATTAACGGGCCTGGCGTTTGCTTATCTATTTGATTTGGAACAACGAACTCAGTTTCGTATGCCTTGGGTCGATTTACTTGAAGGCATCGATGACTTGTTAACGCTCGAACCGTTGCAGCAGTTATTGCCTGAATTGGAAGAAGCGGATCAAGAGCAGCTTGAACGTTGGATTCGTCGTCAAGAAGTCTCCATTTTATATGCGATGGAGCAAACACGATCTCGCTGTATTGAAGCTTCACCATATTGGCATAATTAATGGTTCGTTAATTATAGTGTTAAGCACCAGATAACAAGGTTACAAAAGGGGATCGTAAGATCCCTTTTTTTATTACTCCCGTTTCGACTTGTTTTTACTCGCTGCTAGTTCATGTGTTTTGCTTTTTTAGCTGCTGTTCTAAGAGTTCAATTTTACTTAACATGACTTGTTGCTGTTGCAGCAGTTGCTCTAATGCATCGTTTTGACTTTGGTCGTTGGTGTGATCGTTATTATGATGTGGTGAAGTTAAAATGGATGTAATCAAACCAGAAATCATACCGAAAATACCAACCCCGCATATGATCATGGCCGTCGCCAATACTTTGCCCCCTAAAGTGACGGGATAATGGTCGCCATAACCAACGGTTGAAATGGTCACTAAGCTCCACCACAGCGCATCAGTCGCATTATGGATATTGCTATTGGCAGCGTCATCTTCAAACCACAGCATAAAAGTCGAACCTGTCGTCACGAGCAAAATCAGTAAAGTGAAAATGGTAGCTAAGGTCGCTTCACGGCGGTTTTGCTTAACTTGCTTCAAGAAATTATGCCCATGACGTATCAATAGCAGCAACATTCGGACGATTTGTACGATTCGAGCTAAACGTAGAATTTCGATAAATGGGATGCTCGCAAGGATATCGAGCCAGCGAGTGCGTAGGTATAACAGGCGATGTTCCGAACGGTAGAAATCAATGGCAATTTGCATTAAAAACAGTAAGCAAATGGCGGTATCAATGCCAACTAAAGTGCGTCGAGTTTCAACTGGTAATTGAGTAAATAACAGTTGGAATACAATTATCAAAGAGATAAATGAAAGCAATAAAGACATTAAGCTCATAGGTTTAAAATCGGCATCATTAAGTGAGCTTTTCATGATGTTTCCTTTGGGTATAGATTAATGCTTAACATTAAATCACAAAACAGAGTAGAGTGTAGTTATTGCACAAAAAGTTATTTCTGTTGTGAACGGAACATTGATAAACAAGGAATTTTTATGAGTTTACCTGCCTCATTACAACCTATCTCTAGCAAAGCCTTACAAGCATTAATAGAACGTTTTCCAGATAGCCTAGATGCATGGTCTGAACAAGATAAATCGAGCTTAGAGCAGGTGCTAGGTTTGAGTGATTTTATTGCTGAGTCCTTGCTATGCGATGAAGCCTTACTGCAGAAGTTGCCTCATCTATTGACGCACAATGACCGTGCACAACACTACCGTTCGCAATTACAACAAACGCTTGAAAAGTGCCACAATGAGCATGACTTTTTACATCAATTGCGTTTGTTTCGCCGACAAGAAATGGTGGTGATCGCTTGGCGAGATTTTTTGCAACAGTGGCCATTAGAAACTAGCTTGAAACACCTTTCTATGCTGGCTGAGGCGATGATTGTCGAAGCCTATCAATGGCAATATAAACAGTGCTGCCAAGAGTGGGGAACACCGTGTAATCCACAGGGGGTAGCGCAGCCAATGTTGATTATTGGTATGGGGAAGCTTGGGGGCGCTGAGCTGAACTTTTCTTCCGATATCGATTTGATCTTTACCTACCCGGAAAATGGCGAAACTCAAGGTCATCGTCGCAGCATTGATAACGCACAGTTTTTTACTCGCCTTGGCCAACGTTTAATTAAATCACTCGATCAAGTCACTTTTGATGGCTTTTGTTATCGGGTCGATATGCGCTTGCGTCCGTTTGGTGAAAGTGGTCCATTAGTGATGAGTTATGCGGCTTTGGAAGATTACTATCAAGAGCAAGGACGTGACTGGGAACGCTACGCGATGGTGAAAGCTCGGGTGATGGGGTGCGAAATGTATCCTCAATACCAAGAGTTGAAGCAGATGCTCAAGCCATTCGTTTTCCGTCGCTATATCGACTTTAGCGCCATTCAATCTTTGCGTCGCATGAAGTCCATGATCAGTTCAGAGGTTCGTCGTCGTGGATTAAGTAATAATATTAAATTGGGCGCTGGCGGCATTCGTGAAATTGAGTTTATTGTCCAAGTATTTCAATTGATCCGTGGCGGACGAGAGCCAAGTCTGCAAGGGCGAGGTTTACTTGAAACGTTAACCGCTATTGAGCAACTCGGTTTACTTGGCGAGCAAGAGATCGTTGACTTACGCCAAGCCTATCTCTTCTTGCGACGTTTAGAGAACCTATTGCAAGCCATCGCTGATAAACAAACACAAACACTTCCAGATGATGAGATTGACCAGCAACGCTTATGTGTAGCAATGTCATTTGATGATTGGGGTGCATTGACACAGCACGCTTTTCTCCACATGGAAAAGGTACACCAAGTGTTTGTTGACTTGATTGGAGAGGAGGATGAATCTGAGCAAACCGTTGCTTCTCATTTTATTGAAATGTGGGATATGGCTGGAGATAAAGACACGCTCGAAGCTATTATTTTTCAAGATGTTATTTCCCAAGATGTTATTGATCAAAATGTTATTACCCAAGAAATTAATGCGGAATTGGCGACCTCTTTTGCCGTTGTGATTGTGCAATTCAAACAAGACTTAGCTAAGAAAACCTTAGGCCCTCGGGGGCGAGAAGTCTTAGTAAGGCTCATGCCAAAAGTATTTGATGCGGTGTTTTCCCACCCAGATGCGGAGTTTGGTTTAGCGCGCGTATTGCACTTGCTCAATAATATTGTCACTCGCACGACTTATCTTGAATTACTTGAAGAACACCCTGGCGCATTAAAGCAGTTGGTTCGTTTATGTACCGCAAGCCCGATGATTTCGGAGAAGCTTGGCCGTTATCCTATTTTGCTGGATGAATTGATTGATCCGCAGCAGTTGTATCATCCGATTGAATTACATCAGTATCGATCTGAATTACGTGATTTTTTAGCTCGCATACCGGAAGACGATATGGAGCAGCAAATGGAAGCGCTGCGTCAATTTAAACAAATCTGTATTTTGCGTATTGCGGCTGCTGATGTCACAGGGGTATTGCCTGTGATGAAAGTGAGTGATCACTTAACGTATCTGGCCGAAGCCATCGTGGATGCCGTGGTGCAGCAAGCGTGGTTACAACTGAGTGAAAAATACGGTGAGCCAAGTCATTTATCCGAACGTGAGGGTAAAGGTTTTGCGGTTATTGGCTATGGCAAAGTGGGCGGTTGGGAGCTGGGCTATAATTCTGATTTAGATGTGGTGTTTTTGCATGATTGCCCTGAAAACGTCTATACCACAGGCAAAAAAGAAATCGATGGTCGTCAGTTCTATTTGCGTTTAGCTCAGCGCATTGTGCATATTTTTTCTGTTCGTACGCCTTCTGGGATTTTGTATGAAGTGGATACTCGTTTACGCCCTTCTGGTGCCTCTGGATTACTGGCTTGTAGTGCGGAAACCTTTGAACAGTATCAGCAACAAGAAGCGTGGACGTGGGAGCATCAAGCATTAGTACGCGCTCGAATGATCTATGGTGATGATATTTTGGCGCAAAGTTTTGCTGATACTCGCCATCGTATTTTGACTCAACAGCGTGAGCTACCGGCTTTGCAAAAAGAAGTGCGTGAGATGCGAGAAAAAATGCGGGCTCATTTGGCGGAGAAAAAAGCGGGCCGATTTATGTTGAAACAGGACAAAGGCGGTATTACTGATATTGAATTTCTTGTGCAGTACATTGTGTTGCAGCATAGCCACCAGTACGGGGCATTAACCCGTTGGTCGGACAATGTACGAATTTTAGAAACCATGGCTGAACAAGGCTTGATTCCGGATGAGCATGTACAGCAATTAATCGAGGCTTACACTACACTCAGAAATGAAATCCATCATCGTAATCTGCTCAATCTGGATGCGGATGTGGATAATTCTCTCTATACCGAACAAAGAGGTTGGGTGTGCCAGCAATGGGATGCGTTTCTTGGTGAGTAAGGCTGTGATATTATGCGCGCAATATCTTAATTTGACTTGGTTTATGAAGAAAGTGAACCAAGCATTCGGAGAACTGTATGAAACCTATTTTGCCTGATTACGCTCAGTCTGGCGTATTGATTGTTGGCGATGTCATGCTTGATCGCTATTGGTACGGCCCAACAGGGCGTATTTCACCAGAAGCCCCTGTGCCAGTAGTTAAAATTGAAAATAACGAAGAACGTCCTGGCGGTGCTGCAAACGTGGCGATGAACATTGCTGCGTTAGGTGGAAATGCAAAGTTGGTAGGTTTAACCGGTGAAGATGAGCCTGCGCAAGTGTTGAATCAAAAGCTCTCTTCTTTGAATGTTGACTGTGATTTTGTCACGGTTCCTGATATGCCAACCATTACTAAGTTGCGTGTCATGAGCCGTGGTCAGCAATTGATTCGTTTGGATTTTGAAGACAGCTTTGAGCATGTTGATTCCAAACCACTGCTTGAGCGTATGGCGAAATACTTGCCACAGGTGAAATCGCTGATTTTATCGGATTACGGTAAAGGTGCATTAGACGATGTGCAGACTATGATCCAGCAAGCGAAAGCTGCCAATGTTCCTGTGTTTATTGATCCTAAAGGTGCCGATTTTGAGCGTTATCGCGGCGCAACATTACTGACTCCAAACTTATCTGAGTTTGAATTGGTGGTGGGGAAAACCAAGAATGAACAAGATCTGGTTGAGAAAGGGTTGGCATTGATCGAAAAGTTCGATTTTGATGCTTTGCTAGTGACTCGAAGCGAACACGGTATGACATTGCTGCGTCGTGGCCAGGAACCATTCCACTTACCTACGCAGGCACAAGAAGTATTTGATGTGACCGGTGCGGGTGATACCGTCATTTCCGTATTGGCAGCCTCTGTTGCTGCTGGTAAGGATTTAAAAGAAGCGTGTGCGCTTGCCAATGCGGCAGCCGGTGTTGTGGTTGGCAAACTGGGTACGTCAACGCTATCGACTATCGAGCTAGCAGAAGCCATTCATGGCAGTAAAGATACTAACTATGGTGTGATCAGTGAATCCGCCTTAATTGAAGCGGTAAAACGAGCTCGTGCCCGTGGTGAGAAAGTGGTGATGACCAATGGTTGTTTTGACATTTTGCACGCAGGTCATGTGTCCTACCTTAACCACGCCGCTGAATTAGGCGATAAACTCATTGTTGCTGTGAATACCGATGCGTCGGTAAAACGTTTGAAAGGCCCTGGTCGCCCTGTTAACCCAACTGATCGTCGTATGGCGGTATTAGCCGGCTTAGGGGCGGTAGATTGGGTGGTGCCGTTTAGCGAAGACACGCCACAGCGCTTAATTTCAGAAGTTTTGCCTAGCGTATTGGTAAAAGGTGGTGACTATAAGCCGGAAGAGATCGCTGGTGGCGCTGAAGTGATCGCAGCGGGTGGTGAAGTCAAAGTGCTGAACTTTGAAGAAGGCTGCTCAACGTCTGAAATCATTAATGCCATCAAAGGCGGAAAGGGTTAACTTCTATTCTCACACTTTTGATATGAATAAATATTGATACAAATAAAAAACGCCACTTCATCTGAAGTGGCGTTTTAGTTTGCGAGAAAGAAAGCCCGGATTGTTGTCAGTTCAGGGCTTTATTCCATTAAGATGGGCGTTTTAAGCCAGCGTTGATATCAAGAATATCTTGCTCGCTTAGTGTACCTACTGCTTGTTTTAGCTGAAGTACGCTGATCACGTAGCTGTAACGAGCATCAGAAAGTTGACGGTTGGCATCGTATAAACGACGAGTAGCATCGAGTACGTCAACAATGGTACGTGTACCTACTTCATAACCCGCTTCGGTCGCTTCTAATGCTGATTTTGCAGACACCACCGATTGCTCATAAGCACGGATAGAGCCGATAGAAGCATTGATGTTGTTGTAGTAAGCGCGAACATTCTGTACCACACCACGGTAAGTGGCTTCTAGCTGTTGGCTAGCTGATACGTATTGGTATTGTGCCGTTTTCACATCAGCTGTCGTTGAGCCACCTTGGTAAATTGGGATCACCAAGTTCACACCGATATTGTAATCGTTGCTGGTGTAGTTCTTTACACCAGAGTGATCGTTGTGCTCATCAATGTCTGAGTACTGGTAACCACCATCTAAGGTTACAGAAGGGCTATAACCTGATTCTGCTAATGAGATATTGCTTTTCGCGATATCTTGCGCAATGCGAGCAGTTAATAGATCTAAGTTTTTCTGTTCCGCTTCATCCACTAACGCATTTTGGCTAGTTTGAGGCACGTTGGCAGAAAAACGTTTGGTGTCTAAAATGCTCAGGTCTTTGTTTTGCTGACCGGTGATCGCACGTAACGCTTCAAAGCTGTTAGTCACATCATTCTTAGCTAAGATTTCATCGGCTAGTACACTGTCGTATTGCGCTTGTGCGTCGTGTACGTCAGTAATCGCCGATAGACCGACTTCAAAACGCTGCTTGGTTTGCTCTAATTGACGACCAACCGCTTTTTTCTCAGCTTGGATAAAGGTTAAGTTATCTTGCGCCTGCAGTACGTCAAAGTACGCTTGAGAAACACGTAAAATCATTTCTTGTTGTGCTGCGGCATAGGCTGAATCTTGTTGACGTGCATTTTGCTCAGCAATATCTAAGTTTACCCAGCTGTCACGACGGTATAATTCTTGAGAAAAATCAACACCAGTTGTAAAGACATTTTGCTCATAAGAATTAGCACCATTACTGACTACAGGATCATTATTTCGTGTGCGGATATTTCGGTTAATGTTGTAACCTGCGGTCAAGTTGATTTGAGGAAGAAGATCACCGCGGCTTGATTCGATGGCTTCAAAAGCGGCATCACGATCGGCTTTTGAGCGCAATAATTGTGGATCGTTTTCTTTTGCTTGATTGTAAATCTCTGCCAAATCATCAGCGTGTGCAAGGTGGATACCACCGAGAGAAAGGCTAACGATAAGAGGAAGCAGTTTTTTCATGGTTCTTTTCCCGCTTATATAATGAATAGACAACAAGGCTTAGATTGTAACCTAAGTAGCTAGAATGTTATGCAAACTTTTACACTAATTTACCACTTACTGTCCAAGTGGATAATAAATTAAGTGAAAACTCAAAAAAACTCAATGTTTATCAAAAAAAATTGTAGCAGAGCTTGTTGATTTATCACTATCGTGATTAGATTGCTGGTCAATAAAAGGAATTTCTTTATGCACTTTAAACCATTTAAACACCTTTTTCAGCCTCAAGATGTGGTGATTGAAAAGAAAGAAAGTGTCTTTAACGGCTTTTTTAAAGTGATGAAATATACTTTTAAACATCGCTTATTTAATGGCGGATGGAGTGAATCCGTCACTCGTGAGATGTTTGAACGAGGTCAAGCCTCAGCACTTTTAGCTTATGATCCGACTCGAGATGAAGTGGTTTTGATTGAACAAATCCGAGTTGGTGCCCTTGAACATCATTCTCCTTGGCAGTTAGAAATCATAGCTGGCATGAATGATAAAGACGAATCATTAGAAGATATTGTTCGTCGAGAAGCCATGGAAGAAGCGGGCATTGAAGTGGCAGAAATTGAACATATTAGCCATTATTACCCTTCATCTGGAGGGTGCTCTGAAACGCTTGATGTGTTTATTGGGCGGGTGGACGCCAGTCAGGCTCAGGGTGTACATGGTTTAGACTCTGAAAATGAAGACATCAAAGTACATGTTATGGCACGCGAACAGGCCTATCAACTGGTTGAATCTGGTGTTATTGAAAATGGTGCGACAATTATCGCATTGCAATGGCTACAAATTCATCATCAAGCACTGATGCAACGTTGGCTATGACGTTTGAACAATATTCATGCTGATGACACCAAACAGTAACACTAAAAAGGGAATCCATGGCTAATACTTATCATGTTGATCTTGCAGGCTTGATGCGCGTCTACGAGACCAATTATGCCAAAATGAATTCACTGCTGCCGGTTGAGCCAGAGGTCGGGGAAACCCGTTCTTATCAAGTCTCTAAAATGGCCTATCAATTAGAAGTGAAAGAAATTACCCGTTACACCACATTAGTGGATGTGTGCCAATGTGATGAGCAACCGGTTTTTCCATTGCCACGTATGCAAGTTCGCTTATATCACGATGCTCGAGTTGCGGAAGTGTGTGCCAGCGAGCAGATTTCGCGGGTAGAAGCGCGGTATGATTACCCGAATAAAAGAATGATGCAAAAAGACGAAAAATTTCAGGTAAACCAATTTCTTGGAGAATGGCTGAGTTTTTGTTTACGACATGGGATCAGTCGAGCCCCGATTTATTAATATCAACAAACGTGTATTGAGTTGACCACTTTGAAAAAAGATTCTCCCTATTTGCTGGAACCAAATTTAGATGACGTGACTTTGGTTCAAATTACGGATACTCACCTTTTCTCTGATGAAAAAGGGGAATTGCTTGGAGTAAATACGCTAGATAGCTTTACTGCTGTTGTGAATGACGTTTTGGCGAAATCACTTAATTATCATGCCGTAATTATGACGGGAGACGTTTCTCAAGATCATACTGATGCGTCTTATGCACGTTTTGAGCATGGTATCACCCCGCTTACAAAACCATGCTTCTGGTTACCGGGAAATCACGATTATCAACCTAGTATGCGCAGTGTTTATCCATCCGTACAGATTCAACAACATACGCATGTTTTAGTTGGAAAACACTGGCAAATCATTTTGTTAGATAGTCAATCAGAAGGTAGCCCGCATGGTGTGCTATCAAAGCAACAGTTAGAGTATTTAGAACAAACTTTAACTCAAAACCCAGAACGCTATAGCCTAGTTTTATTGCATCACCATTCACGTTTGGTTGGCAGTGCGTGGCTGGATCAGCATTGCTTGCATAATAGCGATGAATTTTGGGAGGCTATTGCACCACATCAAGAAGTCAAAGCAGTATTGTGTGGTCATGTCCATCAAGATTTCAAAGAGTCCTATCAAGGTGTCGATGTGTATACGAGCCCATCAACGTGCATTCAATTTAAATCTCAATCAGATGGTTTTGCTTTAGATACCCTAGCTCCTGGCTGGCGTAGCCTCACGTTAAAAGCCAATGGGGAAATAGAGACTCAGGTACATCGTTTATCCGGCGAGCAATTCTTACCCGACTTTGAGTCACAAGGTTACTGATATTCGCCTAGAAAAACCTCAGATGGGAGCTGGTTAATATCCATTTCCATGTGACTTGGGTATAATCGTGCTTCTGAGTTTTGAATAAGGAGTGCGTTGTGACCAAACCATCTATGCTGCTTTATCTTCACGGGTTTAACAGTTCACCTGGCTCCCATAAAGCGAATCTGATCCGTGAGTATTGCCAACAGAATCGGCCTGATATTCGCTTAGAAATCCCTCAACTTCCTCACTTTCCTAAGCGCGCAGCGGACTATCTCGATGCATTCGTGAGTAGCCATATTCGTGATTACAATATTGGGCTCGTTGGCAGTTCCCTCGGTGGTTATTTATCCACTTGGTTAAATGATAAATATGGCTGCCGAGCGGTAGTGGTTAATCCTGCTGTACGGCCTTATGAATTATTGTCTGATTTTCTAGGTCAACAGACTAACCCATATACTTTGCAAAGCTACGTGTTGGAAGATAAGCACATCTCCGAGTTAAAAGCCTTGGAAGTGGCGTCATTGCGTTGTGCGAATGATTTTTGGTTACTACAGCAGCAAGGCGATGAAGTGCTTGATTATCGTCAGGCGGTCGAAAAGTATCAACATAGCCAATCAACGATAGAAGAAGGCGGGGATCATAGCTTTATTGGCTTTGAACGCTATCCTGAGAAGATTGTCGAATTTTTGCAATTGTAGTGGAGATGACAAGGCATAATCTGTCAGTTATCTCTTTTAAATCATAAAATCCTTCATTTCTATATGGCTTAACTTGACATTGAATGTGGCTACACAGAGTATGCTGCATAAACCTTGGTTAACATCTTTTGAGATTACCTTTTAATTATGACTGAACAATATAACGCTGGAGCGATTGAGGTTCTTAACGGTCTTGAACCGGTTCGTCGTCGTCCAGGAATGTATACCGACACTGTGCGTCCTAACCATTTGGCGCAAGAAGTAATTGATAACAGTGTCGATGAAGCTTTAGCCGGTCATGCTTCAAAAGTGCAAGTCACTTTGCATGCCGATCAATCGATTGAAGTCACCGATGATGGCCGTGGTATGCCAGTTGATATTCACCCAGAAGAAAAAATCTCTGGCGTAGAATTGATTTTCTGTAAACTGCATGCGGGCGGTAAATTCTCGAATAAAAACTACCAATTCTCTGGTGGTTTGCACGGGGTGGGTATCTCGGTTGTGAACGCGTTATCAAAACGTGTGGAAGTACAGATCAAGCGTGATGGCCAAGTGTATGAAATTGCTTTTGAAAACGGCAATAAAGTTAAAGAATTAGAAGTGACTGGTACTTGTGGTCGCCGGAATACAGGAACCAGTGTTCATTTCTGGCCAGATACCTCTTATTTTGATTCAGGCAACTTTTCTGTTAGCCGCTTAGTGAATAATTTACGCGCCAAAGCGGTCTTGTGCCCGGGGCTTGAAGTTGAGTTCATCGATAAAGTGAACGATAAAACTCATAATTGGCGCTACGAAGATGGCTTGAAAGATTACCTTGCTGAAGGCGTGAAAGGTTTTCCTGTTCTTCCTGAAGAACCATTTACCGGTGAGTTTACCGCACAAACTGAAGCGGCAAGCTGGGCGATTATCTGGTTGCCGGAAGGTGGCGATCTTATTACCGAAAGCTACGTCAACCTGATCCCAACCGCACAAGGCGGTACGCATGTGAACGGCTTACGCCAAGGCTTGCTTGATGCGATGCGTGAGTTTTGTGAATTCCGTAATTTATTGCCGCGTGGTGTGAAGCTTACCGGTGATGATATTTTTGACCGTTGTGCGTACGTGTTATCGATCAAAATGCAAGATCCACAGTTTGCTGGTCAAACCAAAGAGCGCTTATCGTCTCGTCAATCTGCGGCCTTTGTTTCTGGTGTAGTCAAAGATGCCTTTAGTTTATGGCTCAATGAAAAACCACAAATCGCAGAACTGCTTGCCGAATCTTGTATTGCTAATGCCCATCGTCGTATGCGTGCCAGCAAGAAAGTCGTGCGTAAAAAAGTGGCTTCAGGGCCTGCACTACCAGGTAAATTGACCGACTGCTCGGTGCAAGATTTGAATCGCACTGAATTGTTCTTAGTGGAAGGGGACTCGGCGGGCGGCTCAGCTAAGCAAGCTCGTGATCGTGAATTTCAAGCAATTATGCCGCTGCGCGGTAAAATCTTGAATACTTGGGAAGTGTCGTCTGATCAAGTATTGGCGTCTGATGAAGTGCATAACATTTCGGTTGCGCTCGGTATCGATCCTGATTCCAATAACCTAGAAGGTTTGCGCTACGGTAAAATTTGTATTCTTGCCGATGCGGACTCCGATGGTCTTCATATTGCCACACTTTTATGTGCGTTGTTTATGCGTCACTTTGAAGCCTTAGTACGAGCGGGACATGTGTATGTGGCGATGCCTCCATTGTTCCGTATCGACTGTGGTAAAGAAGTATTTTACGCTCTGGATGAAGCTGAGAAAGAAGGTATTTTAGAACGTTTAAGCAATAAAAAAGCCAAGATCAACGTACAGCGATTTAAAGGCTTGGGTGAGATGAACCCACTGCAATTACGTGAAACCACTATGGATCCTAACACTCGTCGTTTAGTGCAACTAACCATAGATGACAGTGAGCAAACCATGGAAATGATGGATATGTTGCTCGGGAAAAAACGCGCAGAAGATCGTCGTAATTGGCTACAAGCCTACGGCGACCAAGCGGACGTTGAGTTATAACGCGACGAGTGAAGAGAAAGGTTAATCAATGAGTTCTGAAATGACATTTGATGGTGTTGAACAGTTAGCACTACGCAAGTTTACAGAAGATGCGTACCTTAACTATTCAATGTACGTAATCATGGACCGCGCCTTACCTTATGTAGGGGACGGTCTCAAGCCGGTTCAGCGCCGTATTATTTATGCGATGTCTGAATTGGGCTTATCGGCAGCAGCAAAATATAAGAAATCTGCTCGTACGGTGGGTGACGTATTAGGTAAATATCACCCACACGGTGACTCTGCCTGTTATGAAGCTATGGTATTGATGGCGCAGCCGTTTTCTTATCGCTACCCGCTGGTGGATGGTCAAGGAAACTGGGGGGCGCCCGATGATCCAAAATCGTTCGCAGCGATGCGTTATACCGAAGCGAAGTTATCAAAGTTTGCTGAAATTCTTTTAGGGGAGCTTGGTCAAGGTACGGTGGAATGGACACCAAACTTTGATGGCACCATGAAAGAGCCAAAAATGTTACCGGCTCGCCTGCCACATATTTTGCTAAATGGCATTACAGGTATCGCGGTGGGTATGGCGACGGATATTCCGCCACATAACGTACGTGAAATTGCTAATGCCGCAGTGCATTTGATTGATAATCCAAAAGCTGAATTGCCGGAAGTGATGGAGCACGTTAAAGGCCCTGATTATCCAACTGAAGCGGAAATCATTTCACCTGCCTCAGATATTGAAAAGATCTATCGCAATGGCCGCGGCAGCATTAAGATGCGTGCGGTATGGCATAAAGAGAGCTCAGATATTGTCATCACAGCGCTGCCACACCAAGTCTCTGGTGCTAAGCTGCTTGAGCAAATCGCCAACCAAATGCGCGCTAAAAAGCTGCCAATGGTCGATGATTTACGCGATGAATCGGATCATGAAAACCCAACTCGAATTGTGATCGTCCCTCGCTCCAATCGTGTTGATTGCGATCAATTGATGAATCACTTATTCGCCTCAACGGATCTTGAGAAAAACTATCGTGTTAACTTAAACATGATTGGTTTAGACAACCGCCCTGAGGTGAAAGGCTTAATCAAGATTTTGCTTGAGTGGATTGAATTCCGCAAGACTACGGTACGCCGCCGTTTGCAATATCGTTTAGATAAGGTATTGGACCGCTTACACATCTTAGAAGGTTTGCTGGTTGCTTACCTCAACCTTGATGAAGTGATTGAAATCATCCGTACCGAAGATGAGCCCAAAGACGTGTTGATGGCTCGTTTCGCTATTACCGAGATCCAAGCGAATGCCATCTTAGACACACGCTTACGTAACTTAGCTAAGCTCGAAGAAATGAAACTTCGCGGTGAGCAAGATGAGTTAGAAAAAGAGCGTCAAAAATTAGAGCAATTGCTTGGTTCTGAGCGCCGTTTGAATACGCTGATCAAGAAAGAGATCCAAGCCGATGCTGAAAAATATGGTGATGATCGCCGTTCTCCATTGGTCGAACGCGCAGAAGCGAAAGCCTTAACTGAACGTGATTTAATTCCAAGCGAGCCAATTACGGTGGTCTTGTCAGAGAAAGGTTGGATCCGCCATGCGAAAGGGCATGATGTGGATGCAAGCTCGCTCAATTATAAATCCGGTGATGGCTACTTAGCCCATGCGCATGGTAAGAGTAATCAGCAAGCGGTATTCCTTGGTTCTGATGGACGCAGTTATTCGCTTGAATCTCACTCGTTGCCATCGGCACGTAGCCAAGGTGAGCCGATTACCGGGCGCTTAGGTATCTCAGAAGGTAGCCAAATTCGCCAAGTGGTGATGGGTGAAGAAGACCAATTATGGTTGATTGCTTCTGATGCCGGCTATGGTTTCGTGTGTAAAGGCGCGGATCTGTTGTCGAAAAACCGCAGTGGTAAAGCGTTGCTGAATTTGCCTGAAAACTCAGAAGTGCTACCGCCAAGCCCAATTTCAGATTTAGAAAAAGATGAAATTTTGGTGATCACTAATGATGGCCGTATGCTGCTATTCCCAATTAAAGATCTGCCTCAGCTTAGCAAGGGCAAAGGGAATAAGATCATCAATATCCCATCGGCTAAAGCGAAAGCGCGTGAGGAAGTGGTATCACAACTGATGGCCATTCCGTATGGCGTGAATATCACCTTGTATGCGGGTAAACGTAAACTAGGGTTGAAGCCGATTGATTTGGACAACTTCCGTGGTGAGCGTGGTCGTCGTGGTGGCAAACTGCCACGAGGCTTACAACGCGTGACTCGCATTGAAGTGGAAGCCAACAACTCTGTAAGTAGCGAAGAAGAGTAAATCCCTTCTTTGTTCCTTGGTCATCGAAAAATAAAAGCCGCTAGACATAATGTTTAGCGGCTTTATTCTTTCTCGGCTCTCGGCTCTCGGCTCTCGGCTCTCGGCTCTCGGCTCTCGGCTCTCGGTTATGTCCACATCACCAAAATAGCCGCGATGGCGACGAGAATTAACCCTAACCCATCTTTAATTTTGACTTTCTGTTTAAGCCATAAAACTGAAATCAGCATAGTAAAGAAGATCTCAACTTGGCCTAAGGTTTTCACATAAGGCACGGTTTCTAATGACATGGCGCTGAACCAGCCGATAGAGCCTAAACAGCTAGTGGCACTGGCTAAGAAGGTCAGCTTAGGTCGTTGCCATAAATCGACTAGGCTTTGCTTATCGGTGACGAATATATAGCCAACTAAGATCAGAGTTTGTACCGTGATAACAAGCCATAATACCCAGGCAGCGTTGTAAGGAAAGGGGAGATCGAGTGATAAACTGGCTTCACGAATCCATAAAGAAGTGAGCGCGAACGCCGAGCCGCAACACAGCCCCAAAATCACAGTTGAAAACGAGATGTTCTTCATTCCAGAGGTCGTGCTAAGCAGGAAAACCCCCACGCCGCCAATAAATACGCCCGTCCAACCCAATAGTGATAATTGGGTTCCAAAGAACAGCATGCCTAAAATGGCGGCAGCTAATGCTTCACTTTTAGCAAGCCCAGCACCGACAGCATAGTTATTGAGTTTAAATAATTGCACCATCAGTGCAGTCGCTAAAATTTGCATTAAAGCGGCGGCACACACAAATGAAACAAAGCGGTAATTAAATTGTGGCAGTGCAACGGGCTCAAGTTGATAGAGGATGATGAGGTAGATAGCCGCAATTGGGCTCGCCCATAAAAAACGCGATAAAGTGACAGCTAGGGTTTTGACTTCAGCGGCTAATTGGCTTTGAAATGCATTGCGCCATGACTGCATGAACGCAGCCATAAAAGTAAATAAAATCCATGTCATAGAGTGACTCTTTCATCCAAACGAGAGTGGGGTTAGAAGATCCTTATCCTCTTGGATCTTCTTCAATGGTGACGGGTAAGGTCAGTTTTTTGCCATCACGTAGAATATCTAAATTGACTTGAGTACCGGGACGTAATTCAGTCACCATTTCCATCACGCTTTGGCTATTCAGCACTTTTTGCCCATCAATTCCGACAATCACATCTTTCTCTTTCAGCCCAGCTTTATCTGCTGGAGCGCCTTCTGCAACACTGAGGATCACGATACCACTGACATGATCGATACCAAGCAGCCGGGCGGCCACTTCGTTCATATCCTGTCCATCGATGCCAATGTAACCACGGATCACTCGGCCATCAGCGATGATCTTGGTCATGATTTTATGCGCAAGGGTATAAGGAATCGCAAAAGAAATGCCGTAGGTTTCCAGATCGGTCGCTTGTTGAAACGAAGCGGTATTAATGCCGATAAGTTCACCACGAGTATTCACTAAAGCACCACCAGAGTTGCCTTTATTGATCGCAGCATCGGTTTGAATAAATGCTTGGCGACCATCGGCGCTGACCGAAGAGCGACCAATCGCAGAAATGATGCCGAAGGTAGTGGTTTGTCCTAAGTTATAAGGGTTACCAATGGCTAATACCACATCTCCGACTTTGGCTTTGTAATCTGAATTTTGCGGAATAACCGGAAGGTTGCTCATCTCGACTTTAAGAACCGCTATGTCGGTGCGTTTATCGGTTCCGACTAGTTGAGCGCTCGACACACGGCCATCTTGTAGCGCAACAACAATTTGATCTGCCTGGGCTACAACATGGTAGTTAGTAATGATATAGCCTTTATCGGAAACAATCACGCCCGAGCCAAGCCCTTGAGTTTTGAGCTTTAAGCGATCACCTTCGACGTATTGACGGCTATAAATATTGGCGACAGCCGGCCCGGCTCTATGTACCGCATGGCTGAATGAAACTTGAATATCATCAATATTCTCAGCTTTAGGTTCGGTTTCTATGCGTAAGATGTCCTGACGTAGTGATGGTACTGCGAGTAAAAGCACCGCAGCTGTTGCTAGGCCAATAAGAATAGGTCGAAGCAAGAATTTAACCATTGGTATCCTCAGGAGCAGGGAATGTTAAAATTGAGTGATGCCCAAGGATAGCACCGGATAGAAAGCAAAGAAAAGAGAAGTTTGCAGCCAAACTTCTCTTTGAATTTGAGTGATGAGTTTTTATCTTCGCATTCTTTCGTCTAGTCGAACTATTTTACGACTAAGTAGATCGTGCGATCACCGCGCTGAATGTTAAGCGCTAAAATGGCGCTCTTCTGTTCCAGTACCTTTTTCATGTCAGCGAGGTTCTTCACTCGAGTTCGGTTGACACCAATGATGATGTCACCTTGTTCCAGTTGGTATTGGGCCGCCGGTGACCCTTTGGCTATCTCAGCTATTTTTACCCCAGCTATTGGATCGCTGCTATCAGTATTGCTGAATTTTGCCCCTTCCAGACCTGGATGCAGATCCGACGCGCTCGCCTGAATTTGTTCTGCCTCACCGAGTGTGACGGTTTTGGTCAGTGCTTTACCGTCTCGTATCAGACCCAATTTGACCGTTTTGCCTGCGCCAATGGTGGCGATTTTGGCTCTGAGTTCACCAAAGGTATCGATTTTCTTATCATTAATAGAAACCAATACATCGCCTGCTTGTATGCCGGCTTTTTCAGCGGCGCTGTTTGGCATTACTTGGCTCACAAAGGCCCCTTTACTGCTGTCATACCCCATAGCTTCAGCAAGATCAGGGGTAATTTCTCCACCTTGGATACCTAATATGCCACGTTTAACGCCGCCAAATTCAATGATTTGTTCAGTCAGGTTTTTGACCATATTGGATGGAATCGCAAAGCCGATACCCACATTGCCGCCATTAGGGCCAAGGATAGCCGTGTTTATCCCAACCAATTCACCGTTCAAATTGACTAATGCGCCACCTGAATTCCCGCTGTTAATCGCGGCATCGGTTTGAATGAAGTTTTCGAAGTTTTCAATATTTAAACCACTGCGACCGAGTGCGGAAATAATACCGGAAGTCACGGTTTGACCTAGACCGAAAGGATTGCCGATAGCGACAGCAAAATCACCGACACGTAGGTGATCTGAGTCTGCCATTTTGATTTGAGTTAATCCTGATACCTTTTTGTCTAGCTTGATGATGGCAATATCAGAAAGTTTATCGCCACCAATTAAACTGGCTGTGACTTCACGTCCATCCGATAAAGCAACTTGTATTCTGTCGGCATCATTGATGACATGGTAGTTCGTGACGATATAACCATTTTCTGCATCGATGATGACCCCTGAACCTAGGCCACGGAATTTCCTTTCAGGTAATGACTGTGCCGGGAAATCAGGCCCAAAGAAAAAGCGGAACTGTTCAGGTATCGATTGACCATTGGTGTTTTTTTTGCCTTCAACCATCACGGAGACAACCGCAGGTGTCACTTGTTCCAACATAGGTGCCAAGCTTGGCATTTCTTGTCCGTTAACGATGCTTGGAAGAGAAGCGGAGGCAACCGCTGGGGTGAGAATCGCACTGAGGCTCAATGAAATAGCACTCAGAACAAGCAAAGGTCTTTTCATTCTAATACTCCTTTATTGAATACCGGAGTTATAGAGTAAAAGACCTTTGTAAAAGTTCCGTAAAAATGAAGAATTAAGAGGCTTTATTTAGCTTCTCAGTATCCTCTGAATGATTTTTCTGACCTTTCAATAAGCCTGTTGAGCCATTTGCATAGTCTTTAGGTTGAACATCGGTGATTTCTTCAATCTTATGTTCTTCGGTTGAGTTATCGGTGTTCTGACCTATGAACGGATTCTCTTGCTTAGGTAGATTTGGCAATAAATCAGAAGAGGTCTGTGCCATGTGCTGATACAGCTTGGTATAGCTTTTACCCAGAGAATCGAGCATTTCCGCCGTGTTTGAAAAATGATCGGATAGATCTTGGCGATGTTGCTCTAGCTCAAATTTCGTTGTTTCAAGCTCTTTTTGCAGTTGCTTATGTTTTTTGTATTCAGGTGTCATTAAACGGGCAATGATAATGCCGATAATGATACCGATAACCAAACCTACTGCAGCGTAAAGAAAAGCCATATAAGCTCCTTATCATTGATTTCTAACATGTTTGTTACGACTTGTTATACATGCTTTAAATACATGGTACTATGACACTCTCGCTTGATAAAGCAAAAGCTGCCCAAGAAAATCGTCTCACGTGGATGGGCCATTTTCTCAATATCTCACTTCGGTAATCATGGATGACATTGAATGATGACGCCTAAGCAACAGTATCAGTACGACATTGAGCATTCAGGGTTTCAGCCTGATTCCGCTCAACTTAATGCAGTCGAAAAACTGGAACAACTCTACCATCAATTTCTTGAGTATGTATCAAATCCGCCACAAAAGTTGAGTTTATTTGCAAAATTGTTAGGTAAAGAGGCTCGTGTGACGCCACCAAAAGGCTTATATTTCTGGGGTGGGGTTGGACGTGGTAAAACCTATTTAATGGATGTCTTTTATGATGCCCTGCCTTATGAGAAAAAAAGCCGCATGCACTTTCACCGCTTTATGCTGCGAGTTCATAAAGAGTTGGGTTTATTGAAAGAGGTCAGTGATCCGCTTGAAAAGGTAGCGGATATTTTAAAGCAAGAAACCGACATCATTTGTTTTGATGAGTTTTTTGTTTCTGACATCACGGATGCCATGATTCTGGGAACCCTTTTTGAAGCCTTGTTTGAGCGTGGCATTATTTTAGTCGCAACATCGAATATTCCACCAAAAGATTTGTATCGAAATGGATTACAAAGAGCGCGTTTTTTACCCGCAATAAAACTGATTGAAGAAAACTGCATTGAAGTGAATGTTGATAGCGGTATCGACTACCGAATGAGAACGTTAGAACAAGCGGAAATTTACCATTTTCCACTTGATGAAAAGGCAAGCGCCAACCTCGATAGTTATTATGTTCAGCTTAGCCGAGATCAAGAGAGAAGCGTTCAATCGATCCAAATTAATCATCGCCAACTTGACGTTCTGGGGAGTTGTGATGGAGTGCTGTACGCGACCTTCGCTCAATTGTGCGAAAGTATGCGTAGTCAATCGGACTATATTGAGCTATCACGACTTTATCATACAGTATTGCTGGCAGATGTGATTCAGATGAGCCGAGAAAAAGACGATGCCGCAAGACGCTTCATTGCTTTAGTGGATGAATTTTATGAGCGTAATGTGACGTTAATTATTTCTGCTCAAGTGCCATTACAAGAATTGTACACTCATGGTCAGCTAGAGTTTGAGTTTCAACGCTGCCAATCACGCCTAATTGAAATGCAAAGCTTGGAGTATTTAGCCAATGAGCATTTGGCTTAAATCAGTCAGGAGCGCTGGTAAATGCAAGATACTGGGCTAAATCGGCTTGATTGGTCGGTGATTTTTTCTGTTCGAGAAATGGAATTGAAATTTCTCGAATTTTTTTGCCAAAAATAGATGATTTTTCCCTCACTCTTCTCTATAATCCTGCGACCCACCGTTACTGCAGGTTGAGTTTGCTCTTTTAGTAGAGGAACAAAACACCGAGAGTGTCTACCACTCGAAGGGGTGAAGCATAGAGCTCTTAGACAGTGGGAATGAGTATATATGCTCATTAATAATGAATGGGAAACTCATTCCTTAAACTAGAATATTAATTTAACGGGTATTATTAGCATGAAAACTTTCGTTGCTAAACCAGAAACTGTAAAACGCGACTGGTATGTTGTAGACGCTGAAGGTAAAACTCTTGGCCGTCTAGCAAGTGAAATTGCATCTCGCCTACGTGGCAAACATAAAGCTGAGTACACTCCTCACGTTGACACTGGTGATTACATCATCGTTGTAAACGCTGAGAAAGTAGCTGTTACAGGTAACAAAGCGAAGGGTAAAATCTATTACCGTCACTCTGAGTTCCCTGGTGGTCTAAAATCAATCTCTTTTGAAAAACTGATTGATCACAAACCAGAAATGGCGATCGAACTAGCTGTTAAAGGTATGCTACCACGTGGTCCTCTTGGCCGTGCTATGTACCGTAAGCTAAAAGTTTACGCTGGCGCTGAGCACAACCATGCTGCTCAACAACCACAAGTACTAGACATCTAATCGAGGATTATCGAAATGGCAGAGAATCAATACTACGGCACTGGCCGTCGCAAAAGCTCAGCTGCTCGTGTTTTCATCAAACCAGGCAGCGGCAACATCGTAATCAACAAACGTGACCTAGACACCTACTTCGGTCGTCCAACTTCACGCATGGTTGTTAAACAACCTCTTGAACTTGTTGATATGGTAGAGAAACTAGACCTATACATCACTGTTAAAGGTGGTGGTATTTCTGGTCAAGCTGGTGCGATCCGTCACGGTATCACACGCGCTCTAATGGAATACGATGAGTCTCTACGTCCTGCTCTACGTGCAGCTGGCTACGTTACACGTGACGCTCGTTGCGTTGAACGTAAGAAAGTTGGTCTACGTAAAGCACGTCGTAAACCACAATTCTCTAAGCGTTAATTTTCTTTACAGGGTTTCCTGTATTGCAAATCAACGTCACCAGTTTTCTGGTGTGTGGTTACAAAAGCTCGGCTTCGGTCGAGCTTTTTTGTGTCTGCTAATCATAACTTTTAGCTTTATCTTTCCGTCTGCTATCAGCCTACATCTCCCCATATCTATCTATTTCTAAATGTTACTAAATATGTCTAAATCTTTTGGTTTAGAGGCATTTTCTCGTTATTTGTCAGCAAGTTTCCGTTTTATCTCTTCAACATTTACGTATAAAGGAACTGTTTTTAGCGGCTTTTGTGAAGTCCTAAACAAATATAGGTTACAGATGTTACGAAAAGGTAGCTTTACCTTGTCTGAGTGTGGCGCTTTATTTATCATTTGAGTGAATTTTATAAATATGTGCGCATGAATAAGCCAATAAATAGTGACTTACATGAGTCATTTTAAAAATAAAGTGCGCGTTGAGAGTATTAGGTCATCAAATCTATGGATTGGGCGACTCTTTTGTATCGAATACAGATTGGGAGATGTTTGGATGAGCAATGCGCCTATTAATAATGGCCGTCGGCGCTTTTTGACAGCCACCACTGCAGTAGTGGGGGGAATTGGAGCGGTAGCAGTTGCTGTGCCTTTTATTAAATCTTGGAATCCAAGTGACAGGGCAAAAGCAGCAGGTGCACCGGTTGAAGTCGATGTCAGTAAGCTAGAAGAAGGACAATTGGTTCGTGTGGAATGGCGAGGCAAACCGGTATGGGTTGTTCGCCGTTCTCAATCAACACTAACGGAACTTGATGCATTAGATGATAAGTTGCGTGACCCTTCCTCTGAACAAGCGCAGCAGCCAGAATACGCACAGAACAAATATCGTTCCATTAAGCCGGAATACTTTGTTGCGGTTGGTATTTGTACCCACTTAGGTTGTTCACCTACTTATTTACCGGATTCTTTTAGTGAGCAAGTACAAGGCGTGAAGTCTGGCTTTTTCTGTCCATGTCATGGTTCTAAGTTTGATTTAGCAGGCCGAGTATTCCAAGGCGTTCCTGCCCCTTTAAACTTAGTGGTACCAGAGCATGGGTACTTAAGTGACACCAGAATTATCATTGGTGAGAGTCGTGGAGGGGAAGCCTGATGCAAGCCTTACTAGATTGGGTAGAAAAACGTCTACCAGTGATGGATGCCTATAAAAAGCATTTGTCTGAATACCCAATGCCGAAGAACTTTAACTTTTGGTACCTTTTTGGTTCTTTAGCGATGTTGGTATTAGTGAATCAGATCTTAACTGGGATCTGGTTAACGATGAACTATGTGCCGTCGGGAGATGGCGCGTTCGCTTCTGTTGAATACATTATGCGTGATGTGGAATACGGCTGGTTGTTACGCTATATGCACTCGACTGGCGCTTCTGCTTTCTTCGTTGTAGTGTATTTACACATGTTCCGTGGCTTAATCTATGGTTCATATCAAAAACCGCGTGAGCTGCTTTGGATCTTCGGCATGTTGATCTTCTTGGTCTTGATGGCTGAAGCCTTCATGGGTTACTTGCTTCCATGGGGACAAATGTCTTATTGGGGCGCGCAGGTAATCATCTCTTTATTTGGTGCCATTCCTGTAATCGGTGATGACCTAACCTTATGGATCCGTGGTGACTACGTTATCTCAGGTGCCACATTAAACCGTTTCTTTGCACTACACGTTATTGCATTACCAATCGTATTATTACTATTAGTAGTATTGCATGTCTTGGCGCTACACGAAGTTGGTTCAAACAACCCTGATGGTATTGATACTAAGATCCCGAAAGCACCAGATGATAAGGGTGAGCATAAAACTCAGTTTAAATTCCACAAACAATTTACGACTAAATACAATATTCAAGATTCGATTCCTTTCCATCCTTACGGCACGGTAAAAGATTTGGTCGGTGTGGCTGGATTCTTGTTCTTCTTTAGTTATGTGTTGTTCTTTAACCCAGAAATGGGAGGTTACTTCCTTGAGCCGCCTAACTTTGAGGCTGCGAACCCATTGAAGACACCTGAACACATTGCTCCGGTTTGGTATTTCACACCTTTCTACGCAATTTTGCGTGCGGTGCCTGATAAGTTACTCGGCGTAGCGGCAATGGGAGCATCGATTCTGTTCTTATTCCTACTACCGTGGTTTGATCGCTGTAAAGTACGTTCATACCGTTACCGTAGCAAATGGCACCTATTAAATATTTGTCAGTTTGTTGTGTGCTTCATTGGTCTTGGCATCTTAGGTACTTTGCCTGCAACACCGTTATACACCTTGTTGTCGCAAATCTTTAGCTTAGGATATTTCATGTTCTTCGTATTGTTGTTCTTCTACAGCAAAAACGAGGCAACCAAACCATTACCAGAGAGGGTCACATTCAAATGAAAAAGTGGATTGTAGGACTTTTTAGCCTGATGTTACCTCTGTCTGTAATGGCAGCGGGAGGTAATGTTCATTTAGATAAAGCGAACAACGACTTAACCGATCAAGCCTCGTTGCAGCGTGGGGCACAAGTATTTATGAATTACTGTGCTGGTTGTCATTCAACGCAATATCAACGTTACCAGCGTGTTGCTAACGATATTGGTATTCCAGAAGATCTGATGATGGAAAATCTGGTGTTTGATCCTAACGCCAAAATTGGTGATTTGATGACAAACGCCATTCCAGCCGATGATGCGGGTAAGTGGTTCGGAACGCCTCCACCTGATCTCACATTAGTGGCTCGTGTACGCGGTGTGGATTGGTTGTATACCTACTTGCGTTCGTTTTATTCTGATCCATCTCGTCCATTTGGAGTAAACAATATAACTTTCCCAAATGTGGGCATGCCGCACGTATTGGAAGGTTTGCAAGGGATCCCTGAACCCGTGTTTGAAACCCAAGTCATTGATGGTGAAGAGCATAAAATCGTGGTCGGCACTAAAGTGTCAAAAATGGGCGAGTTAACCACAGAAGAGTACGACAATACGGTACGTGATCTAGTGAACTTCCTTGAGTACTCTGGCGATCCCGTTAAGTTAGAGCGTCATGCCTTAGGTTGGTGGGTCATAGGCTTCTTAGTGATCTTTACTATTATTGTGGTATTGCTTAAGAAAGAATACTGGCGTGATGTGCATTGATTAGGGCGGTTTTCAACTTTTATGGCTTTTAGAGCTAAGCTTATAAAGTCGTAAGAATAAAAATTACCCTGAATGTGAACAATTGTGCTAAAATTCCTTGCTAATTTTTATGTAATGGGGGCTTGTCGCCTCCATTCTTTTTATTTTAAGTGTGCTGGAGGGCTTCTCAATGGCTGTAGCTGCCAATAAACGTTCTGTGATGACTCTATTTTCAAGTGCTTCAGATATGTATAGCCATCAGGTTCGTATTGTTCTAGCCGAAAAAGGTGTAAGTGTTGAGGTCGAATTAGTTGACGAAAACAACCTACCATCGGACTTAATTGAACTGAACCCTTACAAGTCGGTTCCAACATTAGTTGATCGTGAACTGGCACTTTATAACTCTAACATCATCATGGAATACCTTGATGAGCGTTTCCCGCATCCACCTTTGATGCCGGTTTATCCTGTTGCTCGTGGTAATAGCCGTTTAATGATGTACCGTATTGAGCGTAATTGGTACTCACAAGCTGAAAAAATCATGAAAGGTTCTGCAGAAGAAGCGGAAGCGGCACGCAATAAGTTGCGTAACGACTTACTGACTCTTGCGCCTGTTTTTGCTGAATATGAGCACTTCATGAGCGAAGAATTCAGCCTGATTGATTGCTACTTAGCACCATTGCTATGGCGTTTACCTGCATTAGGTATTGAGCTTTCTGGCCCAGGTTCTAAAGAGCTCAAAGTTTACATGAGCCGTGTATTCGAGCGTGATTCATTCTTGGCTTCTTTAACTGAAGCTGAACGAGAAATGCGTTTGGTTCGCTAAACATGGATATGAACAAAATGACACCAAGACGACCTTATTTGGTTCGTGCGTTTTACGAATGGTTAGTGGATAACGATTTGACACCACATCTTGTGGTTGAAGCGACCCTACCGGGTGTACGAGTACCGCTTGAGTTTGTGCAAGATGGACAAATTATCTTAAATGTTGCACCTCGTGCTGTCGGTAACTTGGAAATCAGCAATGATGCCATTATGTTCAATGCTCGTTTTAGTGGTCGTCCACACTCAGTGATTGTGCCTATGTATGCCGTTCAGGCTATTTATGCTCGTGAAAATGGTGCCGGAACTATGTTTGAACCAGAAGAAGCCTATGAAGCTGATTTTGAGCAAGGTATAGAAGAAGAATCCAGCACATCTTTATCGAGTGTAGATACCTCGTCTAACATTGAAGCGGTATCGGCTGAGTCGTCTGATTTGGAAGGAGAAGGGCAGTCTGAATCAACAGATTCTGAATCGCCTAATAAACCGAAAGGCCGTCCGACACTTACCGTGGTCAAGTAAGCTTACTTTCCGAATTATTGAATAAGCAGTGCATTCGTGCGCTGCTTTTTTTTGCTCTAAACTTATTGATATAGCTAAGTAGACTAATCCCTGTCGAAAGTCACACGTTTCTGCTTGGTTATAAGTTACTTTATATATGCAATCTGCTACTCGACATTCATTATGGTATTGATATACTCATGGGTGTTTAGACGTCTAGATTGCTTATGGAGAGAGTGCAATGCCAATCAAGATCCCCGATCAGTTACCGGCATCCGATATTTTACGACAGGAACGTATTTTCATTATGTCGGAGTCTCGAGCGACGACTCAAATGATTCGTCCTTTGAAAGTGCTGATTTTGAATCTCATGCCGAAAAAAATTGAGACGGAAACTCAGTTCTTACGCTTGTTGTCTAATAGTCCATTACAAGTGGATATCGAATTGCTTCGAATCGACGATAGACCAAGTAAAAATACCCCGACAGAGCATCTCAATAACTTTTATCGTCAATTTGATATGGTAAAAGACCGAAACTTCGATGGCCTTATTATTACTGGGGCGCCACTGGGTTTAGTGCAGTTTGAAGATGTGGTGTATTGGGAACACTTACAAACCGTAATGACTTGGGCAAAAGATCATGTGACATCGACCCTGTATGTTTGCTGGGCAGCGCAAGCGGGGCTCAAGCTTCTTTATGATTTACCAAAACAAACGCGTGATGAAAAGCTATCAGGGGTTTATCACCATAAAGTGGTACACGAGTTTCACCCTGTCGTGCGTGGCTTTGATGATAACTTTTTAGCCCCGCATTCACGATATGCAGACTTTACGGCTGAGTTCCTTTCCGAACATACCGATATGGATATTTTAGCGGTATCCGACGATGCGGGTGTGTATTTGGCGGCAACGAAAGATAAGCGTCATGTGTTTGTGACAGGACATCCTGAGTATGATGCCAACACGCTACATAATGAATATGTACGTGATTTGGGTGAAGGATTAGATCCGGCTATACCAGTGAATTATTATCCGAACGATAATCCAGATAATGCCCCTATTGCGAGTTGGCGTAGTCATGGGCACCTATTGTTTGCAAACTGGCTAAATTATTGCGTTTACCAACAGACGCCTTACGATTTGGAGCATTTTTCTGTCGATAATTTCACGAAAGATGATTAAAGCGTTTTATTTAAAGGAGCCGTCGCGGGCTCCTTTTTTAATAGGCAAAGGGCCGACAATAAAGAACAGTTAATAGAGAACAGTTAGTGCTTCATTGAAAGGGTTGGTAACGATAAGTGCCAACGAATGGCTGCTAAACGTATGCTTAACGTGGTTGCAACGCCCAATAAAAAGCTGGGTTGTGTCGCTAAACCAAAATATAAAGCTAAGGTATGAACAATCCCTCCGGCAATACAAGCAGTAGCATAGATTTCACTTCTTAATACCATGGGAATTTCTCGAGCGAGGATATCGCGAATAATACCGCCACCGCAGCCCGTTAACACGCCCATGATGACGGCTATCATCATTGAATCTTGCAGTAATAAGGTTTTCTCGACCCCAATCCCGACAAAGACGGCTAATCCAATCGCATCACAAACAGGCAAAATATACCAAGGGAGTTGTTTAGGTTGACGTACGAGTAATAACGTAAATAGACAGGTAATAAAAATGACCCATAAGTAGTTATTATCAATGATCCAAAAAACCGGAGTGGAACCTAGCATCATATCTCGGATTGATCCTCCACCAATGGCTGTCACACTGGCGAGTACGACCATGCCAAAAGGATCCATTTTGAGACGGCCGGCCAGTAATACGCCAGATATTGCAAAAATGGCTGTGCCGAATAGATCAAAAAAATACAGTAATGACATATGCATGGGTTAGATAAAAAGCCAAAGTAAAAGAGAGTGGTAAAATCAATCTAGTCAAAATTGGCGTCGATTTTACTGGTAAACCCCATTTATTCCAAATGGTTATTTTGTCGGTTTTTACTTCAAACGAGCCTTGTCTAAAAACCGACACACTTGCTTAATGGCTTTGAGGCTACGCATCGTGGGTCGTGAAATCCAATCAGGGTTAAGTGACCAAATAAAGTGGTGCTCCACAGCAGGAATTTGTGGCCACTGTTGCCATCTGCTCATATTCGCTTGTTGTTGCGAAGTAAAAATCACTTGTGGTTTTAATACAATGACTTGTTCAGGACTGATTTGTGGATAAGGCACGTTTTGATTGGTAACAATGTTGTCACCACCGCAAACAGAAAATACGTCACTCGGCCAATGCGGTGAACTGAAAGACATCATGGGGCTATCACTGAGTTGATAGAAATAACGAACTTTAGATCTAGTGTGATAGTGTTGGCGTAGTGAGTCGAGTTGCTGCTGAAATTGTTTAGCATTGTTTAAGCCAATAGAAGGATCTTCAGCATACTGGCTTAACTGCTTTATGTTGGTAGCGATATCATCAAGACTATCAATGCTTGAGTAATACACCGGAATGCCAAATTGCTGTAGTTTTTCTAATTCCCTGGCATAAGCATTAGAGCGCCAAGCAATCACTAGGTCTGGTTGAAGGGCGAGTATACGTTCTAGTTTGATACCTTGATAGGTCGCGACTTGCTCAATATCTTTAGCGGCTGGTGGGTAATCACTAGCTTGGCTGACCCCAACAATATGCTCTCCAAGACCTGCAGAGAAGGCTAATTCGGTCGCATGAGGTGAAAGCGTAATGATGCGCTGAGCGACATGAGGCTCGGTTTCCGTAGCAAAAGTTGAAGTACTAATGATGAGGAATAAATAGGATAGCAATCCAATTTTTCGGCTATTGAACAATATCAAAATCCTTGATTGAGCCATGCAAAAATACATGGCTCATTTCATTATCGATTACTTCATGCGTGTGAGCATGTTGATCACCATCTCTGAAGAATGCTTAGCCGCTAGTGGTAAAAATTCTTCAAAACTCATTGGTGATTCTTTATCCGCTACATCTGAAATCGCGCGCACGACCACGAATGGCATGCGGAATTGATGACAAGTTTGAGCAATGGCTGAGGCTTCCATTTCCACTGCAATCACATTAGGGAAGTGCTGACGGATAAAAGCTTGTTTTTCAGGAGTACAAACAAAGGCATCACCGGTACAAATCAAACCACGTACAGCATGAGTATCTTTCATATCTGCCAGTGTCTTTTCAACAATATCAATTAAAGTTGGAGCTGCGGCAAACGCTGCGGGTTGACCTGCCATTTGACCCATTTCATAGCCAAATGCGGTTACATCAGCATCGTGATGGCGAACTTCGGTGGAAATCACGACATCGCCTAAATTCAGAGAGGGATCAAAGCCGCCCGCAGAACCGGTATTAATAATGACATCAGGTTGGAAACATTCAATCAGTAGTGTCGTTCCAATACTGGCCGATACTTTACCAATGCCAGATTGAAGTAAGATCACTTTTACATCATGAATAGTACCTGTGTAAAACGTACAACCTCCTTTGGTGGTGCTTTCACAGCCAACTAAAGCAGATTTTAGAATGGCAACTTCTTGTTCCATTGCGCCAATAATGCCAACTTTCATAATCAGTATCTCTATTACGGTTCTAATATGGGCGCGATTGTAGCACAGGAGTCATGACGATCTAAAAATTCACAATTGAAAAATGATTTCTCAATTCGTCTTTTTGGGATTGGGCTTAACCAAGTTCGCTTCAATCAGCTTTTGGCGCAAGGTTTCGGTACGCGATTTATTGACACCAAAATCGGAATAGCCAACACGTGACTTAGAACGAACTTGTAGATGATTACCATCGATTACAATGTGTACATCATCAACAAACCGAAAGATGAGGCTCGTGGATTCAAGGTGTAATCTGTGTTCAGATTTCTCAACCGTCTTGGTTCGTTTAAGGGTTAAAGCGACACGCTCTATCTCATCAATGCTGGTATCTGCCGACACTAATTCAAAAGGTGGAATTTGATAATCGGTCCTTAATTCTTGTGTGGAAACACAGTTAGGTTTGGAACTGCATAACAGATCGGGATTATTGTTTTTCATGGCATAACTCTGGCTACAGCCTGTCAGTACTATAAACATAGTTAGCATACTCAGTTTTCGCATCTAAACTCATCCATTGAATAATGATAATTTGATCGCTGTGTCATTATCTTGCCGTTTACAAGAAAAAAGCCCCGAATAATCTCGGGGCTTGGTATGCAATTTGATATGAAATAATGCTTACGCTGACTTCATTAAAGAATCCGCACGTGCTTCTAAGTGTGAGTTACCCATCAGGTAAGCATCAATTTCACGAGCACATTCACGACCTTCATTGATACAACGTACAACTAAAGACTGACCAGTACGCATATCACCTGCAGCAAATACGCCTTTTTGGTTGGTCTGATAGCCATTGGTTGCCACGTTACCGCGGTCATCCAGTTTAATATCCAGTTGAGCCAATACACCGGTTGGTTCTGGATGTAAGAAGCCCATCGCTAAGAATGCTTTGGTACATGGAATAACTCGTTCAGAGCCTTCCACTTCTTTAAATCCAGGACGTTCACCCGGCTTAGGATCATCCCAAACGATATCAGCAATGCGTAGTTCTTTGACATTGCCGTTTTCATCACCGATGAATTCTTTGGTCAAAATGTTCCAATGACGCTCACACCCTTCTTCGTGAGAAGTCGTGGTTTTCATGATCATTGGATATTGTGGCCAAGGTTGATTCGCTGGGCGTTTTTCTGGCGGAATTGGCATGATCTCAACTTGAGTAATGCTTGCTGCGCCATGACGGTTAGAGGTACCTACGCAGTCAGAGCCGGTATCACCACCACCGATAACCACAACATGATCACCGTTAGCGTGAATTTCTTCACCTTTAAGATCCATATTGTTAGCACGGCGGTTATTTTGACCGAGGAATTCCATCGCAAAATGAACCCCTTTAAGCTCACGGCCTGGGATAGGTAAATCACGAGGAACCGTAGAACCACCAGTTAGCAGTACCACATCAAACTCTTGACGTAATTGCTGAGCATTGATGTTGACACCAATGTGAGCATTTACTTCAAATTTCACGCCAGCTTCTGCCATTAAATCGAGTTTACGATCAATAACATCCATGCTGAGTTTAAAGTCAGGGATACCAAAGCGTAGTAGACCACCGATTTTTTCATCGCGCTCAAACACCGTCACGGTGTGACCAGCAGCATTAAGTTGCTCAGCCGCTGATAAGCCAGCAGGGCCTGAGCCTACGATGGCGACGGTTTTACCAGTGCGTGAACGTGGTTTGCGAGGTTTGGCATAGCCTTCCTTGTAAGCACGTTCAACGATGTTTTTCTCTATGTTACAGATGGTAATTGGATCTTGGTTGATGCCAAGTACGCAGGCTGTTTCACACGGAGCAGGGCACACACGTCCCGTAAACTCTGGGAAGTTGTTGGTGCTGCTTAGAATATTCCAAGCCTCTTCCCAGCTATCACGGTAAACCGCGTCGTTAAACTCCGGAATGATGTTACCGATTGGGCAGCCGCTATGACAAAACGGCACGCCACAGTCCATACAACGAGAAGCCTGAGTATTGATTTTGCTACCAAACTCCTCATCTAGTACGAACTCTTTGTTGTCTTGTATGCGAACACTCGGATCGATCTTTTTCGGTAGTTCACGACCATGCTCTAAAAATCCAGTAGGCTTACCCATTTACGGCCTCCAACTCTTCCTTGTTTGCGGCTTGTTTACGCTTTTGTAATACGGCTTTGTAATCACGTGGCATGACTTTCACCAAGCTTGCGAGATTGGCATCAAAGTTTGCTAAGAAATCTTTCGCTACAGTACTTCCAGTGTACTCAGCGTGCTTAGTTAGCATGTCTTTGATAAACGCTTTATCTTCAGCTTCGATTGGGTCAAGATCCACCAATTCCGGGTTGAGCTTCGTATCGAAGTCACCTTGTTTGTCCCAAACATACGCCACACCGCCACTCATACCAGCAGCAAAGTTACGGCCTGTTGAGCCAAGGATGATGGCAGAACCACCAGTCATGTATTCACAACCATGGTCACCCACACCTTCAACCACAACGTGTGCACCAGAGTTACGTACACAGAAACGCTCACCCGCCATACCGCGGATAAATGATTCACCAGAGGTTGCACCGTAGAAACATACGTTACCTACCACGATATTATCTTCAGCAACAACGGTTGAACGACGGTCAGGGTAGAGTACTAGCGTACCGCCAGATAAGCCTTTACCCCAGTAGTCGTTAGCATCGCCTTCCACTTCAAACTTCACGCCTTTTGCAAGGAACGCGCCGAATGACTGGCCAGCAGAACCGGTGAATTTGACATTCATTGGTTTTGGTAAGCCTTGGTCTTTGTACACTTTCGAAATTTCATTCGATAGCATAGTACCGGTACTACGGTCGGTATTGATGATTGGGAATAGCGCTTCAACCGCTTCACCTTTAGTAAGAGCAGGTTGCGCCACTTCAATTAACTTGCGATCGAGTACTTCATCAAGGCCATGATTTTGCTGTTTCTGGTTGTAAACGCCATCTTCAGCACGCGGCTCTTGAATATAAAGCACAGGGCTTAAATCAAGGTTCTTATATTTCCAGTGCTGGATATCGTCGCGAACTTTCAGTTTTTGAGATTGACCAACCATTTCTTCAATAGTGCGGAAGCCAAGCTCAGCCATGATTTCACGTAGACCTTCTGCCATGTATTGGAAGAAGGTTACCACATCTTCTACGCGGCCATCGAAACGTTCACGTAGTGTTTTGTTTTGTGTCGCGATACCAACTGGGCAGGTGTTCTTATGACATTTACGCATCATGATACAACCTTCAACCACAAGTGCTGCGGTTGCCACGCCCCATTCTTCTGCGCCAAGTAGCGTTGCAATCGCTAAGTCGCGAGGCGTTTTCATTTGGCCATCAGACTGTACGACGATACGGTTACGTAGGCCGTTTTTAAGCAAGGTTTGGTGAGTTTCGGCTAGGCCAAGTTCCCACGGTAAACCTGTGTGGCGAATCGAAGACATCGGAGATGCACCGGTACCGCCATCGAAACCTGCAATTAGGACAACGTCAGCTTTTGCTTTCGCTACACCTGATGCGATAGTACCAACGCCCGCTTCTGATACGAGCTTCACGTTCACGCGGCTATCACGGTTAGCGTTTTTCAAATCGTAGATCAGCTGAGCCAAATCTTCGATTGAGTAAATGTCGTGGTGTGGCGGTGGTGAAATCAAGCCAACTCCTGGAGTAGAGTGACGGGTTGCACCGATCCAATCATCCACTTTATCGCCTGGTAGCTGACCACCTTCACCTGGTTTCGCCCCTTGAGCCATCTTGATTTGTAGCTCGTCAGCGTTAGTTAGGTAGTAAGAGGTCACACCGAAACGACCTGAAGCGACCTGCTTGATAGCAGAGCGTTCCCAGTCACCATTGGCTTTTTTCTCAAAGCGAATTGGATCTTCACCACCTTCACCAGAGTTAGATTTCGCGCCAATGCGGTTCATGGCAACAGCCAGAGTTGAGTGCGCTTCGTAGGAGATAGAACCAAAGCTCATCGCACCGGTAGCAAAGCGTTTTAAGATGCTTTCGATTGGCTCCACTTCTTCTAGCGGGATAGAACCGGCTGGATTTTTAATGAAGTCCAATTGGCTACGTAGTGTTGCTGCGTTGTCACCTTGATCATCCACTGCTTTCGCGTATTGCTTAAACTGCGCGTAATCTTTATTACGAGTCGATTGTTGCAATAGAGAAATGGTTTCAGGGTTGAATAAGTGTTTTTCACCACGCTGTTTCCACTGATACACACCGCCCACATCCAACATTTGAATTGGGATCTCACGAGTTGGGTAGCCCACACGGTGGCGAACTAATACTTCGCGTGCGATATCATCAATGGTTAGACCTTGAATACGTGAAACAGTACCGGTGAAGTACTTATCTACCACCGCTTTACTGATACCTAGAGCTTCAAAGATTTGAGCGCCGTGGTATGACTGTAGAGTCGAGATCCCCATTTTCGAGAAGATCTTCAATAGACCAGCATTGATACCTTTACGATAGTTATTGAAGTATTGTTCGGTTGGTACTTCTGGATCGAGTTTTTTCTTCTTCTGAAGATCCACGATCGTTTCTGTCACCAAGTAAGGGTTAACCGCATTGGCACCGTAGCCAACAAGTGTGGCGAAGTGGTGTGTTTCACGCGCATCACCGGTTTCGATCACGATGTCACACTTAGCTCGTAGACCTTTACGAATAAGGTGATGGTGTACTGCACCGACAGCTAACATTGCAGGGATGGCTGCGTGGTTAGAGTTAGTCGCACGGTCCGTTAACAGGATAATTGAATAACCATCGATGACCGCATCTTCTGCGTACTGACAAATACGTTTTAGCGCACGTTCCAGTTTGCCAGGTTCTTCCGTTGCACGGAATACGATATCGAGCGTTTTCGCTTGTAGATGCTCGTTATCAATCGCACGTAATTTCTCAAGTTCATCGTTAGATAGAACTGGAGACTCAAGTTCTACTTTACGACAGTGCTCTGGTGTTTCAGTCAGGAGGTTATGGTCACGACCTAGATAGGTGTTGAGTGACATAACCATACGCTCACGGATCGGATCGATCGGTGGGTTGGTCACCTGAGCAAACAGCTGCTTGAAGTAGTGAGATAAATGCTGGGATTGGTGTGATAGAACCGCAAGTGGCCAGTCAGCACCCATAGACATCAGTGGTTCATAGCCAGTTTCAGCGAGAACGTGAATGATGTCGTTGACTTCTTCTGTTGTGATACCAAACGCTTGTTGATGCTGTAGCAATTTAGCCGCAGAAGGCTGGTGGTGCATATTGTCGGCATCAGGCAGTGTTTTTAGCGTTAATAGGTTGTCTTGAACCCATTGCTCGTAAGGTTTCGCTTTTGCGATACTATCTTTTACTTCTTCATCAGAAATAATGCGACCTTGTTCTAGATCAGCAACGAAGATACGACCTGGTTGTAGGCGGCCACGGTATTCAATGTTCTCTGGGGCAATTTCCACTGCGCCAGATTCCGATGCCATTACCAAGAAATTGTCTTTGGTTACAGTATAGCGAGACGGACGTAAGCCGTTACGGTCAAGTGTTGCCCCTACTTGCACACCATCGGTGAAACAAACAGACGCTGGGCCGTCCCATGGTTCCATGATGTTGGCGTGGTATTGATAGAAGGCACGACGCGCTGGATCCATGTTCTTGTTTTCTTGCCATGCTTCAGGGATAAGCATCATTAAAGCGTGTGGCAAGCTACGGCCTGAAAGCACTAATAACTCTAGCGCCATATCAAAGTTAGAAGAATCTGAACCATTTTCAGAGCAGATCGGCAATAGCATGTCGATTTCCGCTTTTGAGAATAGATCCGATTCTAAAATGGCTTCACGCGCTTTCATCCAGTTCAAGTTACCGCGAACTGTGTTGATCTCACCATTGTGCGCAATGTAACGGAATGGTTGAGCGAGACGCCATTTAGGGAAAGTATTGGTTGAGAAACGAGAGTGAACCAACGCCAAGGCCGTAACCATGGTTGGATTTTGTAGATCAAGGAAGTATTGGGGAACTTGATCAGTGGTTAACTGACCTTTATAAACCAAAGTCTTATAAGACAATGAGTTAATATAAAAATCATCACCGATGTTTGATACAGACTCTAAGCACACGCGAACGGTGTAATTACGCAATACGTAAAGTTTACGCTCAAGCTCTTCCGGCGTCATACTTGGGCCACCAGAGATGAAAACGTGCTCAAATTGCGGTTCGGTGCTTAAAGGATCTTCACCGATCATTGAGTTATCAACCGGCAGTACACGGTAACCTAAGATCTCAAGATCAAGGCGTTTGGCATTACGCTCTAGGATATCGCGACATTGTTGGCGTTTGTGTTCATCTTTAGGGAAAAGAACCACACCAACACCGTATTTTTCGAAAGAAGGGAGCTTAATACCAAGCTTGACCGCTTCTTCTAATAGAAATTCGTGAGGTTTTTGCAGCAGAATACCCGCACCGTCACCACTGCATGGGTCACAACCTTGACCACCGCGGTGTTCCATTCGGGCTAGCATATCGAGTGCTTGGGTTACTACCGCATGGGATTTACGGTTTTTCAAGTGAGCAACAAAACCGATTCCACAGGCATCATGCTCCAGCTCGGGAGTGTACAATCCTTGTGTACTGTGCTCTCTACTTACCATAGGTACATCCTTCCAAGTTAAATAGCAGCTTTGATTCGCTTCAATGCGTCTCTTTAAAGCCACTTTGTCCTTTTATTTACTTATAATCTTCAACTTACTTCGACATTGCTCGGTCTAGTAAGTGCGATTCCTTTCAACCATTCGCAGAAAAGTATTTGCGAAAAAAGCGGTTCCTTAGTTCCTTTTGTATCTGCTTGAACACATATCCAGTGTTTTATGCTTTTTTAAAAGGAAGTGCTAGCGATTTACTCCTGAATTTTGACGTGATTCCTATCACGAAAACACAGAATCGTTCACCCATCCTACATTTTTGTACTATGTAATTCCAACGAAAGTTGAATAAAAGTGATGATTTTTTTTTCTTATTTTGCATATTAAAAGAGCAAAATACGCTGATGGTTTGAATTTTATGCTGTTTTTATGAATATATATTTTAAAAATTCGTTCCAATCTATTTGTGCTGTTTAGTGCGGTTGATATTATTGACACTAACTAAAGGGGAGGGGATGAATAAAAATATCATCGGATTGTGAGCCCATAGCCCCACATTCTATGCGATTGCTTGTAAGATAACAGAAGATGATTCGTTATTTTGAATGGTTAGATAGGTGATAAATGGATTGGTTGTACTTAAAAGGCCATGGAATATTAGTCGATATCGTGTTTGTACTGCTGTGTTTATCGGTGGTGTATTACTTTTATTTCCGTAATACCAAGCAAGTGGTGGCACTTGTTAAAGAAACGCCGACCGCCATATTCCTCGTTGGGTGCCAAGATGGTGAAATTGTTGATGCTAACCGGATGGCTAGGCAGCTCCTATCGATTCGCCGTGTCGGGAAACGATATCTCGCACCATCACTGATTACACCTAAGATCCTGTTGGCGATGATTGATAAGGCGAAAAGTTCTCCTCTTCAAGATTGGTCTATTTCTGAACATCATAAAATCCGCGTGCATTTCACATTTAGCCAATCTATCGTTGATAGCAAAAAGGTATGGGCGGTTCATGCGACATTACCTCAACCAATCGCAAATCTCAGTCAAGAATCATTACTGAGCCTACAAGCATTTAATGCGTTATCTCAGCTCGTTTTTCTTAAAGATGTCGATGGAAATTTAGTCTCCACTAATTCCGCCTATCAACGCTTTTGGGCCCATCGAGAAATGGAAGGCTGCGGTATGATGTTGCTAGACAATATAGAAAGTGGTTTTTCTAACAAGCGTTGGACGACGACGCCGGCTGGTGATAGTTGTTTACTTGAAACTCATGTTACTCCAGTGAAATCTGAAGGTGGTAAAATCATCGGCAGTATTGGCATCAGTTATGATGTGTCGGATTGGTTTTATATGCAGCAATCTTGCAGTGATGAAATTGCTAAACGGCAAACCATGGAATTGGATCTAAAGAAAAGCGAAACCTTATTACAGTCCATTTTGACCGCTTCTCCTTACCCTATCGCCTTGATGAACCAGCAAAGAGTTCATGAAGCTTGCAACCAAGCCTATGCCGATTCTTTAGGCATTGCGAGCCCCGACCAGATCATTGGGCACAGCTTAGAAGAGCTATTACCGCAGCATCTTATTGAGCGTTTTGAAGAGTCTGACCGAGAAGTGTTAGAGAAAGGCAATACGTTGCGTTTCATCGATATGGTGAAAAATATTCACGGTGAGCCTGTTTGGTGGGATGTACTCAAAGCGCCTTATACAGAACCTTTTACTGGTAACACAGGATGCTTAGTTATTGCACGTGATGTAACTGAACATATTGCTGCAGAGCAAAAGCTGGCTAAAGCCTATTCTGAAATAGAACGCTTATGTTACTTTGATACTCAATTGCATTTGCCTAATCAGCGCTATTTTGACAGTCAATTACAGGCAGTGTGGCGATTGCATCTTCGTCAAGAATCCCCCTTAACCGTCATGATTTGTCACCTGGATAATTTAGATAGTTATCAACAACAGTATGGGGATGAATCGGCCCAGGAAGTGCTGTCGCTTGCTGCGAGCGCATTAGAACAAGCGATCCAGCGAGGGGCTGATTTATTGGCAGTGAATGAACAAAATGAATTTATTTTCTTATTGCCTGAAACACAAATGCCGGCCTGCCAGTTAGTCGTTGATAAAATTCATGCGGCGATAGATAAACTCAACATTGAATTTAGGCACCGTGAGCGCGAGATAAAAATGACCGCAAGTCTTGGTGTGTCGAGCGCTATACCGCTACGCCATTTTGAACCAGAGATAATGGTGACATTGGCTTATCAAGCATTAAATGAGGCCAAACAAGCCGGTGGTAATCAAACTCAAGTGCGTTTCCTTTCACAATTAGAAAGCTCACATTCTGAGCGGAGTTCTTCATGAAGTTATTAAAAAAACTCGCTCAATATTATGTCGATTTATTGGTTAAATTGGGCATGGTGCGTTTTTCCATGTTACTGGCGTTGGCATTGGTGTGTTTCTCTGTATCAATACAAGCCGTTGTGAGCATAATTTGGCGTGGAGAAGTCGATAATATCGTGATCATCCGTTCCATCTTCTTTGGTCTATTGATCACGCCTTGGGCGGTGTATTTTCTGACGGTGGTGGTTGATCAACTGGAAGAATCAAGGCAAAAACTCAGTAATATGGTGGTGAAGCTCAAAGACATGCGTCAACGAGATCATCAGCTGAACCTCGAACTTCAACAGAATATTCATAAATTAAATCAAGAGATCATTGAAAGAGAAAAGGCAGAGGAAGCTCGCCTTGAAATGATGCAAGACCTTGAAAACGAAGTTTATCACCGTGAGCGGACTCAGATGGAGCTAGCTGAAAGTACGTCGTTAATGCGTTCATTTCTCGATGCCTCGCCTGACTTAATTTATTATCGCAGCACAGAAGGGGTGTTTTTAGGTTGTAATAAATCGTTCGAGGAGTTGCTTGGCATGCCTCAATCCGAATTAGTCGGGATGTCAATCGATGATGTATATAAAGACGAAGCGACCTTACGCCAAATTAAAAGCACCGATAACACGGTCTTTACCGAAAATCGAGAATTGGCATACGACATTTGGCTTGAATATCCGAATGGCCGAAAAGCGTTTTTTGAATTTCGTAAGTTACCATTTTATAGCAAATCCAATGAGTTATTAGGCCTAGTTGGATTTGGTCGTGACATCACTGAACGCAAAGCCTACCAAGATGCATTGGTCAAAGCCAGCCAAGATAAAATCACGTTTATTTCAACCATTAGCCACGAATTAAGAACACCGTTGAATGGCATTGTTGGATTAAGTCGCATGCTTCTGGATTCAAAATTAGATCAAGAACAGCGTCAGTATATGCAAACCATTAATATTAGTGCGATTACTTTAGGGCATATTTTTAATGATGTGATTGACCTTGATAAGTTGGATCGAACTCAACTTGAACTGCTGCCTGTTGAAACGGATTTACAAGCGTTTATTACGGATATTGAAACCATTTCTGGTTTGATGGCCGAACAAAAAGGGCTTAGTTTCGAACTAGACCAACTCACTGATTTACCGGATGCCATTATGGTGGATGCGACTCGTTTGCGTCAGGTGTTATGGAATTTATTAAATAATGCCATGAAGTTCACCAAGCAAGGCGGTGTGACCGTTAATGTCAGTGCTGAGTTTGATGATGAATGGGCCAACCTAGAATTTGAGATTGAAGATACCGGCATTGGTATTCCCGAGAGTGAGATCGATAACATCTTTGGAATGTACTATCAGGTTAAATCGGGCAAAGATAACTTACATGCGGTTGGTACCGGTATTGGCTTAGCGATATCGAAAGAATTCGCGCGTCGTATGAATGGCGATATTACCGTAAGCAGTGAACTGGGCTTTGGCAGTACCTTTACGGTATCGATTAAGGTGCCGGTTGCGCATTTGGAAGCAACGAGTGAAGAACTAAACGCTCAAACCAGTCTACGCATCTTCATGGTAGAAGATATTGAACTCAATGTGACCGTTGCCCGTTCCGTACTAGAAAATCTAGGGCATAGCGTTGAAGTGGCGATGTCGGGGGAGGAAGCATTAAGCAAGTTTAACCCTGAGCGGTATGACTTGGTATTTTTGGATATTCAACTGCCAGACATGACCGGCTTTGATATTGCGCAGAATTTTAGAAAACACTATCAAACCTTGCCACCATTAGTCGCATTAACCGCAAATGTGATGAAAGATAAACAAGAATACCTTACTAAAAGTATGGACGATGTCATAAGCAAACCTTTGGCGGTTAAAGATGTTTATCACGTTATTAATAAATTTGCTCCGTCCTCTAGTGAGTTAGCGCAACTCGAAACTCAGGGCAGCCATTCTGAGTCGAATCAAACAGAAAGCGCCGAGAATGGCATTATCGATACAGACATGTTGCTTTCTTATATTGAAATAGTCGGTACTCAACCTGTGTTAGATAGTGTGGCAATGTTTGAATCGGCCATGCCTAATTACATGTCACTGTTAAATCAATATTTGGCGGAACAAGACGATGATAATGTCGTCTCGGAGGCACATAAGATCAAAGGTGCAGCGGGATCCGTTGGTTTACAACGAATTCAGCGTTTAGCGCAATTGGCCCAAACCCCTGAGGCCGAAGAGTGGCGTGAAAAGGTTGCGGGTTGGGTTGAAGAGATTAATCAGAATTATCAAAAAGACATCGAACTGTTGAAGGTATGGATGAAACAACAAGGCTAGTGGTTTTTACCCGCTCGTTTCATTCGTCGTTATCTGAAAATGGAGATATGAAAAAGGCCTTGTGATCGCTCATAAGGCCTTTGTTGTTTCATTGGGCGATACTACTCGCTTAGGTCACCGCAAAAACGGTAGCCTTCACCATGGATGGTGGCAATGATCTCAGGCGTATCCGCCACAGATTCGAAATGCTTACGAATACGACGAATTGTTACATCGACTGTGCGGTCATGAGGTTTTAGCTCGCGTCCAGTCATTTTCTTCAATAGGTCAGCACGAGTTTGGATTTTGCCAGGGTTTTCACAGAAGTGAAGAAGGGCACGGAACTCAGAGCGAGGTAATTTGTAGCTTTCGCCCATAGGGTTAACTAAAGAACGGCTATTAATATCCAATACCCAACCGTTGAATTCGTATTTTTCAACCACACGCTTATCTTCTTGTGATTCGCCTTGGTTCATTGAGCGATGAAGTAGATTGCGAGCACGGATGGTTAATTCACGAGGGTTAAATGGTTTAGTGATGTAATCATCAGCACCAATTTCTAAGCCTAAGATTTTATCGACTTCGTTATCACGACCAGTTAAGAACATTAAAGCAACGTTCGCTTGTTCTCTTAGTTCACGAGCCAATAATAAGCCATTTTTACCTGGTAGGTTGATGTCCATAATGACCAAGTTGATAGCATTTTCAGACAAAATCTGATGCATGCTATCGCCATCAATGGCTTCAAAAACAGTATATCCTTCTGCTTCAAAAATAGTCTTCAGCGTGTTGCGTGTGACTTGTTCGTCTTCAACGATAAGAATTTGTGGGGTATGCATAGGAGTACCTAAATCATGACTTTAAATGGTTTAATTCATTCTAGATAAAAATAACATTTTGCTAGCAATTTCATGCGGAACAACAGACAAGGCATCATCGCTAGACATGTAACTACTATCAACTTAGCTCAAAATACGGCAAAAAACGGTTAGCTAAGCCTTTGTATACGATGTAACTGAGTCTACAGTCTTAACAGCTTGCTAACAATATGTGTGAATCGGCTATTATCAAGTTTGTTGATTTGCATCAATCAGTTTGAAAAATAAATGTTAAAAACAGCATCAGAAACCTATGGATGAGGGAATAATATGAAAGATTTACTACCGGAATTATGTGACAGATATGCTGAACAATTGACGTTGATTCCCGCCGCTTGGAAAAGTTTTGGCGGTAAAGTCGCATTCTATGGTGAGGTCGTCACTTTGCGTTGTTACCTTGATAATAGTTTGGTCAGAGAAATATTGTCACAAAAGGGCAACGGAAAAGTCTTGTTGGTTGATGGTAACGGTGCATTAGAAAAAGCGTTATTAGGTGACCAGCTCGCGATATTAGCGCAAGAAAATGGCTGGCAAGGCGTGATTGTATATGGCGCTGTTAGAGATGTTCATACCTTGTCGCAAATTGATTTAGGGGTTCAAGCACTCGGTGCGAGTCCATTCAAAACCGATAAACGAGGCGCAGGAGAGAAAAATACCAGCTTGGAGATAGCCGGCGTGACGGTTTTACCTGGTGATTATATTTATGCAGATTGGAATGGCGTCTTGATCAGTACTCATGCTGTCGATATGAGTGAGTTTGATTAACGCTAATTTATATGATTTTCATCTCTATAATTAATTAAAACCCGAATAAATCGAAGTTTTCATTGACTCTTGATGGTTAAATCGGTAAATGTAGAGTTACTTGATAATACAAGACGATATAACAATGATGTTTTTTACCAGCGCTATGATTATGACCACCATTATTACCGACACTACGTATGTTGGGGCGGGCTGGTAAGCGAAAGTTTTCAAAAAAGGCCTGTATCCCACCAGATACAGGCCTTTTTTTATGCCAATTTGAAGTAAGTTTGGAGGAAGGGATGCGAGTACTTAAATTTGGAGGGTCTTCACTGGCCGATGCCGATCGTTTTTTAAGGGCGGCAGACATTATTATCAATAATGCTCAACAAGAAGAGGTGGCTGTCGTTTTATCAGCACCAGGGAAAACGACCAATAAGTTGGTCGCTGTGATTGAAAATACACTCAAAAATGGCGAATCAGAATTATTGATTAATGAGCTTGAACAGTCTTTTTACGATTTATTTGATCAAGTAAAACAGCAAGTGCCACAGCTAGAAAGCCAAGCATTTGATAATCAAGTTAACACATCAATTAAACAACTACGCCAATATGTGCATGGGATGGCGCTATTGGGTATGTGCCCTGACCACGTGAATGCTCGCATTATCAGCAAAGGTGAGCGAGTTTCGATTCAGCTAATGAAATCTGTCATCGAAGCAAAGGGCAAATTGGCCAGTCTTATTGACCCTGTGGAATATTTGTTTGCTAAAGGCGATCATCTCGAAGCTATGGTTGATGTTGATATTTCTACTGCAAATTTCCAACGTAAGCCACTTCCGCAAGGTCACATCAACATCATGCCGGGTTTTACTGCCGGTAATGCGCAGGGCGAGCTAGTCACACTAGGTCGTAATGGTTCGGATTATTCCGCGGCTGTTTTAGCTGCTTGTTTACGTGCTGATTGTTGTGAAATCTGGACAGATGTGGATGGCGTATATAACTGTGACCCTCGTTTAGTGGAAGATGCGCGCTTATTGAAATCATTAAGCTACCAAGAAGCGATGGAATTATCTTATTTTGGCGCTTCGGTACTTCACCCGAAAACCATTGCTCCTATTGCTCAATTTCAAATCCCTTGTCTCATCAAAAACAGCTTTAACCCTCAAGGTGCCGGCACGCTTATCGGTCAAGATACCGGTGAAGATAATCTAGCGATTAAAGGCATTACCACTTTGAGCCAACTCACCATGGTCAACGTTTCCGGCCCAGGTATGAAAGGCATGGTTGGCATGGCAAGTCGTGTGTTTGGCGCCATGTCGACGTCTGGGGTGTCGATTGTGTTGATCACGCAATCTTCTTCTGAATACAGCATCAGTTTTTGTATCGAGGCGCAAGATAAGAATAAAGCAGAACTCGCGTTGCAAAATGCGTTTGAATTAGAGCTTAAAGACGGCTTGCTTGATCCGATTGAATTTTCCGATGACGTTGCGATTATCACATTAGTGGGTGACAAAATGCGCACCGCTCGCGGCGTAGCATCGCAGTTCTTTGCTTCTCTAGCGGAAGTGAATGTGAACGTGGTAGCAATTGCACAAGGCTCATCAGAGCGTGCGATTTCGGCAGTGATCCCAGAAGATCGTATCTCTGTTGCGATCAAAGCGTGTCATGAAAACCTATTTAACTCGAAGCATTTCTTAGATGTCTTTGTGGTTGGTGTTGGTGGTGTCGGCGGTGAGCTGGTGGATCAATTCCAGCGTCAACAAGCGAAACTGGCTGAAAAAGGCATTGTGATCCGCGTGTGTGGTTTAGCTAACTCGAAAGGCTTGTTGCTGGATAGTGAAGGTTTGCCGCTGGAAAACTGGCGTGATCGCATGTCACACGCAACAGAAGAGTTCAGCTTATCTCGTATGATTGCGCTCGTGCAACGTAACCATATTATCAACCCAGTATTGGTGGATTGTACTTCTAGCGAAGCGATCGCTAATCAATATACCGATTTCTTAGCGGCTGGTTTCCACGTCGTCACGCCAAATAAGAAAGCCAATACCGCGAGTATGAGTTACTACCATCAATTGCGAGATGCGGCGCGTAGTTCACGACGTAAGCTTATGTATGAGACCACTGTGGGTGCCGGTCTTCCCGTTATTGAAAACCTACAAAACTTGATTTCTGCCGGCGATGAATTAGAAAAATTCAACGGTATTTTATCGGGCTCATTATCGTATATCTTCGGTAAATTAGATGAAGGTATGACATTAAGCCAAGCGACCAATATCGCCAAAGAGAATGGCTTTACCGAACCTGATCCGCGTGACGATTTATCTGGTATGGATGTGGCTCGTAAGCTTCTTATCCTTGCGCGCGAATCCGGCATGGAACTCGAGTTGGAAGATGTCGTGGTTGAGCAAGCGTTGCCACCGGGCTTTGATGATTCAGGTAGCGTTGAAGAATTTATGGCGCGCTTGCCAGAAGCGGATGCATATTTTGCAAGGTTGGCATCAGAGGCCAGTGAAGTGGGTAAAGTGTTACGTTATGTTGGTACGATTGAAGACGGTAAATGCGCGGTGAAAATGATCGCTGTCGATGAAAATGATCCTATGTATAAGATCAAAGATGGTGAGAATGCGCTTGCATTTTATAGCCGTTACTACCAACCAATTCCGTTAGTATTGCGTGGTTACGGTGCGGGTACTCAGGTGACGGCAGCCGGTGTATTCTCGGATGTGATGCGTACTTTAGGTTGGAAATTAGGAGTTTAATATGTCTTTATCTCAATCTGACCAGCCTCAAAGTGTTGCAGTGTATGCACCAGCGTCTATTGGTAATGTCAGTGTCGGCTTTGATGTTTTAGGCGCAGCGGTGTCACCGATTGACGGCACGTTATTGGGTGACCGCGTGTTGGTGAAATCGGGTTCGACAGCCTTTGATCTAAAAACGGCTGGCAGCTTTGTGGCTAAATTGCCAACGGATCCGAAAGAAAACATCGTTTACGATTGCTGGCTGGTGTTCGCTCGTGAGCTGGAAAAAAAGCATGTAGATTTACTGCCACTGGAAATGACGCTCGAGAAAAATATGCCGATTGGTTCAGGGCTTGGTTCAAGTGCTTGCTCGATTGTGGCGGCACTTGATGCACTAAACCGCTTCCATGGTCAGCCGCTTAATGAAATGGAGCTGCTTGCCTTAATGGGTGAGATGGAAGGCAAGATCTCAGGCGGCATTCATTATGATAACGTAGCGCCTTGTTACCTTGGTGGCTTGCAGTTAATGCTCGAAGAACTGGGCATTATCAGCCAAGAGGTGCCGTGTTTTGATGACTGGTATTGGGTTATGGCATATCCAGGGATTAAAGTCTCTACCGCGGAAGCGCGTGCCATCCTGCCATCGCAATACCGTCGTCAAGATATCATTGCGCATGGTCGCCACCTCGGTGGTTTTATTCATGCATGTCATTCAGGGCAACCGGAGTTGGCAGCAAAACTGATCAAAGATGTGATTGCTGAACCGTATCGTGAAAAACTGTTACCTGGTTTTGCTGATGCGCGTAAATATGCCATGTCAGCCGGCGCGTTAGCGTGTGGTATTTCAGGTTCAGGCCCGACGCTTTTTACCATTTGCAGTAAAAAAGATGTGGCAGAGCGTGTCGCACATTGGTTAAATGAACATTACATACAAAATGAAGAAGGTTTCGTGCATATTTGTCGTTTAGACAAGGAAGGTTCGAGAGTAACAGGAAGTGAATTATGAAGCTGTACAATATCAAAGAAAACGATGAACAAGTCTCGTTTGGCCAAGCCGTTCGCCAAGGGCTAGGACGTAACCAAGGTTTGTTCTTTCCTTCAGAGCTACCAAAATTTGAAGATATCGATGCGCTACTGGCGGAAGATTTCGTTAGTCGCAGCAGTAAAATTCTATCGGCGTTAATTGGTGATGAATTATCGCCTGATCAAGTGAATCAATTAGTTGAAGCCGCTTTCCAGTTTCCAGCACCGATTAAATCCGTCAAAGATGGCGTCTATGCATTAGAGTTGTTCCACGGCCCAACGTTAGCCTTTAAAGATTTCGGTGGTCGTTTTATGGCGCAATCTTTGGCGGCAGTAACCAGTGATAAAAATGAAAAAATCACGATTCTAACTGCTACGTCTGGTGATACTGGCGCAGCGGTAGCGCATGCTTTTTATGGTTTAGAGAACATCAATGTGGTGATCTTATATCCAAAAGGTAAGATCAGCCCACTGCAAGAAAAACTGTTCTGTACGCTAGGTGGTAACATTCATACCGTAGCTATCGATGGTGACTTTGATGCCTGCCAGGCGTTAGTGAAAAAAGCGTTTGATGATCAAGCTCTACGTGAAGAGATTGGTTTGAATTCCGCTAACTCAATTAACATCAGCCGTTTGATGGCGCAAATCTGCTACTACTTTGAAGCCGCTGCACAAATGACTAAGCAAGAACGCGACAACTTAGTGGTTTCCGTGCCAAGTGGTAACTTTGGTAACTTAACCGCAGGTCTGCTTGCTAAAGCGTTAGGTTTGCCTATCAAACGCTTTATCGCTGCGACCAATGCCAACGATACCGTGCCACGTTATCTGGAAACGGGCAAATGGGATCCAAAACCGACCATTGCGACCACGTCCAATGCAATGGATGTGAGCCAACCTAATAACTGGCCTCGTATTGAAGAGTTATGCCGCATTAAAGGTTGGGGCTTAGATACATTGGGTAAAGGCATGGTGACCGATGAACAAAGTGCTGCTTCTGTGGTGGAACTTAATGAGTTAGGTTACTTATGTGAACCACATGGCGCGATCGCATACCGCGTCTTGAACGAGCAATTACAAGCGGGTGAAACCGGTTTGTTCTTATGTACAGCCCATCCGGCTAAGTTTAAAGAAGTGGTGGACGAGATTTTAGGTTCTGATATCGAAGTCCCTGGGCCGCTAGCTAAGCACGGCGCGATGGAATTACTTTCTGAAGATCTACCCGCTGATTTTGAATTGTTGAAAGCGGTATTGAGAAAGGTGCAGAAGTAACGTTTCTCGAAAGCTCGATAATCAATGCTCGAAAAAAAGCTCAAAAGCAAATGCCTTTGAGCTTTTTTATTACTTCTTTTCCGAGTTACGAGAAACATTAACTCGAGAATTGATATTACATAGACTCAGTAAACGTACGAGCGATAACGTCGCGTTGTTGCTCAGCAGTTAGTGAGTTGAAACGTACTGCGTAACCAGAAACACGGATAGTTAGCTGTGGGTAGTTCTCTGGGTGTGCAACTGCATCTTCTAGAGTTTCACGAGAAAGAACGTTTACGTTTAGGTGTTGACCACCTTCGATACGTGGAGCAGTTTCAATTTTTACTTCACGGTACTCGATGTCACCTAGAGAATCAGCAGCGACAACTTGATCAGCTTCGAAGCCAGCTTCAGCGGCAACACAACGTGCTTCATTTTTTTCGCTATCTAGTAGCCAGATAGAGTTTAGTAGATCATCGTTTGCCGCTTTAGTAATTTGGATACCTTGGATCATGCCCATCTCCTTTCCACCTTAGTGGGTTAATATGATGTTCTATTCGAACGATTCGATGGTGGCATTATATACGCAATAACCACACAAACAAAATTGATTTAGGTCAATAAATTACGAAAATGAATTTTCATATTTGGTTTGTTTTTTTGTTTTAAATCAAGAAAGCCATAATAAACAAGGGTTTTCAGGGTTTTTTTGAATAAATCAAAAATAATTGAATTTGCAATAATGTTGTAATTTTACAACTAAAAAACATACGCCAAGGGATTTTTATTTAGTCAAACTCAGAGATACAATACGAGAAATCTTATTGGGAGTGACGACAATTATGCAATCATGGGCAGAGATCATCGGCAAAGAGAAACAGCAAGACTACTTTAAGCAGTTAGAGCAGTTTGTGGGTCAAGAACGCCAGTCAGGGAAAGTCATTTTTCCTCCTCAAGATCAGGTTTTTTCTGCATTTGAATACACCCCTTTTAATAACGTCAAAGTGGTGATTTTGGGACAAGACCCATACCACGGGCCAAATCAAGCGCATGGCTTGTCCTTTTCTGTTCAACCGGGTATTAAAACCCCGCCTTCTCTAGCCAATATGTATAAAGAGCTCGCTCAAGATATCGATGGCTTTATTATTCCTTCTCATGGTTATTTAGCCTCATGGGCTGAGCAAGGGGTGCTGCTGCTTAATACCGTATTGACTGTTGAACAAGGTAAAGCCCATTCTCATGCAAAGGCCGGTTGGGAGCGCTTTACTGATCAGATAATTGCAGAGCTCGACCGATGCCATCAAGGTTTAGTCTTTATGCTCTGGGGCGCTCATGCACAAAAAAAGGGAGCGAATATCGATAGCACTAAGCATTATATTTTGTCCGCCCCTCACCCATCACCTTTATCTGCTCATCGTGGTTTCTTTGGCTGTCGTCATTTTTCTCTCGCAAATGAAAAACTTATCGAGCAAGGACAATCTGCTATTAACTGGTCATCAGTGTGTGAAGAAACAGAAGCTCAGTTTTCACTATTATGATTTTGGTGGCATAAAATCGACATGAGCTATACTTTCTGGTGAATATTTGACCATAAACAAAAACACAAGCGTGGATACCGATTATGGTGGTATATCAAACTTGAGTAGGAGGGGTCATGCTAGGAGAGATAATCAGCCGAGAGCACAGCTATATGGTGCGCCTATTGGTGATATTGGACCAAAAATTAAACCGATTAAAGCAAGAGCAAAGCATCAATTATTTGATAGTTAACGACATAGTTAGCTATCTACAACGCCACTCAGAGCTCACTCATCATCCGAAGGAAGACTTAATATACGGCTATTTCATTGAGCATTATGGGCATGAGCATAAAATTGAAAATCTAGCCTTAGAGCATAAACAACTGAGTGAAACCACCCAAGAGTTTGCAGATTTATTGGCTATGGTATTACAAGATACGGTCGTGCCTAATGATGTATTTGCTCAGCATTTAAGTCACTTCATTCATCAACAAAAAAAGCACCTTGATTTTGAGGAGCGTGAAATTTTGCCGATCCTAAAGCAGAATTTTACTGAACAAGATTGGGAAGCAGTTGAAGCCTTGTGGGGGAGTGAAGACGTCGATCCACTATTTGGGCAGAATATTGAGAAGGAATATCAACGCTTATCTGAATTTATGAAGACTGACTAGAGCAATAGTCTTACTATGTAATGAAGCGAAGAACACACAAACAGGCACCTCTAGCGTGCCTGTTTCGTTTGATAATGAGATGAAAAACTAAAGTTCGATATCTTCTAGCTTGTAGTCACCAAAGTAGTCTAGTTCTTTTAATTCTTTTTGCAGTTGGCGTCGATCTTGGATGGCTTCGATTTCTCTCCACTTTCTTTTCACTGGTTTTGTTTTGCTTGTGCGACTAAGGCCAGGCTCCATTGCCATGATGTCTTCGAGTTGAAAGCTTTCCATATGTCATCCCTCTTTATTGACTATTCTGAATCCATTTCAGGATTTAATAGATACCACAAGTTTTATCAGGTTAACCTTGATGTATTTCTCATTTGTTTCCAAAAAATGAATCTTTGATGTCATTATGCTGTGAACGTCATAGTTTTTTATGTGGTTAATAAATAAGCAAGTGGAGAGGTTTTTATCTCAAAAAATGAAAAGAAAAAAGCGCCAAAATGTTTCATTTTTGTTAAATCGGTTGTGGGGTTGTTGGGATTCATGAGGCTGGGGTATTCTGTTTGGAAATGATTTAAATCATTTTGAAGCGATTTTATCATCAGACCTTATGTAGACTTGGTCTCGGCTTTGTAACACTCGGTTAACAACCCTGTATATTCGGTATTTTATTTCTCAAAAAATACAGTTAAATGTTTCCTTTTCATGTTAAAAAACAGCTTAAATATACCGAAAACTTTATCTTTGATAGCGTAATAATGCATAACTATGAATAAATTTTGATATTGATTTTTGCTTCATAGCCCTGCATTATCCTGCCGGCATTAAATTGCATGGTGCTCAAAATGAGTAATAATTGATGCATTTTGATGCGCCTTGACTGTTCAAACTATACTAAAACTTACAAATTTAATTGGACAGACAAGGCATGAGGGAGCTCGCAATTTTGCGAGGGTAAATTAATCATAATTTAGGTGAGGTTTGCGTGACGGATCTAATTGCTTTATTAAACGATCTTCTTTGGGGATCGATTCTTGTTTATTTATTGGTTGGTGTCGGAATTTACTTCACACTACGTTTGGGCTTTATCCAGTTCCGCCATTTTACTCATACATTTTCAGTGCTTAAAAATAGCCGTAAAGCGGATGAGTCAGGTATCTCTTCTTTCCAAGCATTTTGTACCAGTCTAGCAGCACGTGTCGGTACAGGTAACATGGCGGGTGTGGCTGTGGCACTGACGGTCGGTGGCCCTGGTGCTATTTTCTGGATGTGGCTGATTGCTATGATTGGTATGGCAACGGCATTCGCAGAAAGTACACTGGCTCAGCTTTATAAAACCAAAGGTAGCGATGGCAACTATATTGGTGGCCCAGCTTACTACATGGAAAAAGGCCTAGGTATGCGTTGGATGGGGATTTTATTCTCTATCTTCTTGATTATCGCCTTTGGTCTGGTTTTTAACGCCGTTCAATCGAACTCAATTGCTGATGCAATGCATACGGCATTTAACTGGAACAAAGCCATGGTTGGTGGTGTTTTAGTTGTTCTATCTGGTTTTGTTATCTTCGGCGGCATTCGTAAGATTGCACGTACAGCTGAAATATTAGTGCCTATCATGGCGATCTTCTACTTGATTCTTGCAGTTATCGTTATCTTGATGAACCTGGATAAAGTACCAGGAGCCTTGTCTCTTATCTTCAAGAGCGCGTTCGGTTTACAAGAAGCCGCAGCCGGTGGTGTAGGCTATGCGGTAATGAATGCTATTAAAACCGGTGTGGCTCGTGGTTTGTTCTCGAACGAAGCCGGTATGGGTTCTGCGCCAAACGCAGCCGCGGCCGCGACGCCTTATCCGCCGCACCCTGCGTCACAAGGTTATGTGCAAATGTTAGGTGTGTTTGTTGATACACTTGTTATTTGTACGGCAACGGTATCTATCATTTTGCTCTCTGGTGAATATGTACCACACGGTGAAGTGACCGGTATTATCTTGACGCAAAACGCGTTGAGCTCACAAGTAGGTGAGTGGGGTAAAACCTTCGTTGCTATCGCGATTTTCTTCTTCGCGTTTACCTCAATCATTGCGAATTACTCTTATGCAGAAGGTAACATCGTGTTTATCTTCAAAAAATCACGTCATGCGAAAAACATTTTCCGCGTTATCGTGCTTGGTATGGTGATGTTTGGTTCAATGGCAACACTACCAACCGTTTGGTCTTTAGCGGATGCTTTTATGGGCTTAATGGCGATTGTGAACTTAGTGGCCATTTTATTGTTGTCTGGCATCGTGATTAAACTAGCCAAAGATTACAATAAGCAATTGGATGAAGGTAAAGTACCGACGTTCCATGCTGAAGATTTCCCAGAACTGCATTCTCAAATCGAAGAAGGCGTTTGGGGTAAAAAAGACAGCTAATTGTTTCTAAGAATTAAAGCGATTGAAAAAGCCATACAGAGATGTATGGCTTTTTTGTTATACTCGAAAATAATTATTTCAGAATGAATGGATTGAATATGCTGATATTGGTTTCTCCTGCAAAAACGTTAGATTATGAATCTGAGCTACCGACTCAAAAGCACACTCTTCCTGAATTGACTGATCACTCGGCTGAGTTGATTGAGGTGTGTCGTAAACTCACTCCGGAAGACATCGCTAGCTTGATGAAAGTGAGTGATAAGATCGCAGGTTTGAATGTGGCGCGTTTTGCGCAATGGACACCAGAATTTAACTTTGAAAATGCACGTCAGGCGATCTTTGCTTTTAAAGGCGATGTGTATACAGGGCTAGATGCGGCGAGTTTATCTCAAGCCGATATTGACTATGCTCAGTCCCATTTGCGGATGTTGTCAGGTTTGTATGGGCTATTAAAGCCATTAGATTTGATGCAACCTTATCGCTTAGAAATGGGCACTAAGTTGGACAACCCGCGTGGGAGCAATTTATACCAGTTCTGGGGCGACATAGTGACGAATAAAGTCAATGAGGCGCTGCAAGCTCAAGGAGATGACTGCCTCATTAACCTTGCCTCTAACGAGTACTTCAAGTCGGTCAAAACCGCTAAAGTAAAAGGGACAATCATTACGCCGGTTTTTAAAGATTGTAAGAATGGCAACTACAAAGTCATCAGTTTTTACGCTAAAAAAGCGCGTGGCATGATGGCTCGTTATATTATTGAGAACCGTGTAGATAGCCTAGATAAGTTGAAAGCGTTCGATACCGCTGGCTATTATTTTGTTCCTGCGGAATCAAGCGAGACGGAATTAGTCTTTAAGCGTGAAGAACAAAATTAGTTGTTTTGGTTTAACAGATAATAAAAAAGGAGCGATGATCGCTCCTTTTTCGTTTTCGATTTATATTATTTCTTCTTACCGGCTTTTTTCTTCACCGCTGGTTTTTTCTTCGAATCTGCAGACTTTTTCTTCTTTTTCTTGAAGGTCGGCTTTTTGCTCTGAGGGCGCAGCTCTTTGATATAGCGTTCTTTGATCTCGTCTTTGGTGTAACGCATCACGCGTTCGATCATCGGTTGATCATGCGCTTCAACAATAGAGATTGCGCTGCCTTTTTTGCCAGCACGGGCGGTACGTCCGATGCGATGTAAATAGACATCTGCGGTACGCGGCATGTCGTAGTTAATGACATGGCTAACATCAGGCAAATCAATACCACGCGCAGCGACGTCGGTGGCGATCAGTACGTTTACTTCACCGTCACGGAAACGTTGAATGGCATTGTTACGACGATCTTGCGGCATTTCGCCTTGGATCCAAGAGCAGACAATTTGTGCACTCTCTAATTGTCCACGTAACTCCGCTAAGCGTTCACGAGTTTTCACAAAGATGATGCTGCGTTCGGCTTGTTCTGCCAAGATGGCCTTTAATAACGCCAGTTTGTGCTCTGCATCGTCAGCGCGGTGGTACCACTGAGTGATTTTCTTACGCTCACGACGAGAAGGATCGGCTTCTACTTTGACTGGGTTTTTCAATAGATCCGCAGTAAAACCTTCAACGCCACGGCCTTCTAAGGTTGCAGAGAAGAGAAGCGTCTGTTTACGCCAGCGACATTCTGCTGATAGGCGATCCACGACGGGACCAAAACCCATATCCAACATGCGATCCGCTTCATCTAAGATCAGCCATTCAATCGCGCGACAATCGAAACGTTCCGCTTCAATGTATTCCATTAAGCGGCCTGGAGTGGCAACTACGATATCTTGGGTCGTACCTAAGATGTCGGCGTGTTCTTGATACATCACACCGCCAGTAATGGTGAAGATGTTGAGATTGGTATTTTTTGCCAGTGCACGAGCCTGGTCGGCCACTTGCATCGCAAGCTCACGAGTCGGGGTTAAAATCAACACTCGAGCAGGGCCAGCTTTCTTACGTGGAAAATCTTGTAAATATTGCAATGCAGGTAAAACGAAAGCGGCAGTTTTGCCTGTGCCTGTCGGAGCAGACGCTAACACATCTTTGCCATCAAGCGCTTGTGGAATGGCATCCGCTTGAATTTGAGTCGGGCGTTCAAAGCCCATTTCTTCAATGGCTTCAATTAAGTTTTGGTCTAGATCGAGTTCAGCAAAAGTTCTGATCACGTTATGTCTCCGATAATCACCTAAGGTCAATCGACTCTAGGCTTTAGCGTTATACCAATCGTACTAATTATCTGCTCATTCTTACTTGTTAAAATGCTTGATAACTGCGTTTAAAATTTTGATTGTAGAGCAACTACTTATCGAGAATTTTCGCCTTGTTCTCAAGCCTTTTTCCTACGCAATTTATGACCATCTAATTAGCGTGATTGGTGTATTAAAAAAACAAACCTTGTTGTAGTGAGCAAGGTTGATTAAAACGGTCGCGCATTATACTGCAAGATCCTCATTTCAGCGAGCGATCTATTCGTTTTATCGCATTACATTTTGAGGTAAAAATCGCGCGTTAAGCGGATAAATTCTGCGCTATAACCAGCATTTTGATGAATGGTTAAGTGTGACTGGGCTGTGGTGCACGGATTTTTCACCAATGTGAAGAGTAGTCGATATGCAGGTTTTCGCTCGGTTGTATTAACAAAACAAAGACGCTCAACATACCACCCCTGTTGTTGAGCCATCTCGATAAAGGCTTTGCCTTCGGCGTTGGGCAAAATAAAACTCGCACAGCCACATGAGTTCAATAAGCGTTGGCAAGTGGATAACAACGCCTGATGAGACAGCGAGTGAGTGTGTCTTGCCATCGCTCTGGCTTGCCTATTGGACGTTTCACCAGAATTAAAATAAGGAGGGTTGCATACAATATGCTCAAAAGTATGAGGGGACGAGTAGGTTTGTATATCCGCTTGATGTACTTCGATTCGATTAGCCCATGGGCTTTGCTCCACGTTTTTACGCGCAGCGGTTATCGCCTCTGAATCGAGATCAATTGCCGTGATATGGCTAGTTTCAGTTCGTTGTGCGCACATTAAAGCCAGCAGTCCAGTTCCAGTACCTATATCGAGAATAGAACCGTCATCGGTGAGTTTCGCCCAAGCGCCAAGCAGGATGCCATCCGTGCTGACAGCCATGCCAGAGTGTCCTCCGGTGATAGAGAATTGTTTTAGGTGGAAATCTTTGGTTGTATTCATTTTTGGAGCTCTTGTTGGGCTAAGTCACTGATTTTTGTTTTTATGGTGGTTTTTTATTCTACTTTAATGTCTGAATGTTTTAATTTTGTTAAGTGAATAATTTTATTTATTTTGTGTTCATGTAGTTATTACGACTATTTTTATGTCGATTTTTGGTTACATTGTAGTGTTTTGTTGCCCTTTGCTTGCGTAATGAAATTGTTTTCTTCATTATCTAGCGTTCATTAATAGGGTGGAGTTTTATGTTTTACCCTTACTCCGATGTACTACTATTATATTAAGGGTTTGTTTTGGACCAAAAGTTAAAATTAACCGATATCTGGGCATTAGGTTTTATGTTATTCGCCTTTTTCCTGGGAGCCGGTAACATCATTTTCCCACCACTAGCGGGGCAATTGGCGGGAGAGGAAGTGTACTCTACAATGCTAGGTTTTCTTAGCACTGCCGTTGGTCTGCCTTTACTTGGTATTATTGCGATTGCTTTAGTCGGCGGTGGTTGGGATAAACTGACGCAAGATCTACCAAAAACCGCTTCGACAGTCGTTGCTGTTTTATTCTTCATTATTATTGGCCCTGCTTTTGCTGCACCTCGTACTGGTCTTGTGGCTTATGAGATGGGACTTAAACCTTTCATTGCGGAACCCACACAACTGCATTTGACGGTATTTTCTATTACCTTTTTCGTCATTGCGATGTGCTTTGCTTGGTCACAAGGCAAATTATTGGATGTGATTGGCAAGGTATTAACGCCAGTGCTTTTCTTAGGTCTACTGAGCTTGTCTGTGATGGTATTTTTAAACCCGCAAGGTGACATTATTGCAGCGCAAGCTAATTATGCATCACAGCCATTTAGTACCGGCTTCTTAGATGGTTACAACACCATGGACACCTTTGCTGCCTTAATGTTTGGTACTTTAATTATTGAAGCGTTGCGTGGGAAAAGCATTACCGAAAAACGTGCTGTCACTCGTTATGTTACCTATGCTGCTTTTATTGCTGCAGGTGGTTTAGCATTGGTGTATGTGTCTTTATTCTACTTAGGGGCAACCAGTAATAGTATTGCCGCTGGATTGGATAACGGTGGTGCGATTTTAAGTGTGTATGTACAAGCACTATTTGGTACTGAAGGCCAGTTAGTATTGACTACTATTGTTTTACTGGCGTGCTTAACCACGTCAATTGGTTTGATTTCAGCTTGTGCAGATTACTTTAGTTCACTTTCACCTTTGAGCTATAAAGCATGGGTATTGATTGTTGGTTGCGTGTGTGCGTTAGTGGCCAATGTTGGCTTAACTCAACTGATTGCATTATCGGTACCGGTTTTGTTTGCGCTGTATCCAGTCGCCATTGCCATTGTTCTTCTGACTTTAGTGCGCTCACGTCTACCAAACCGTGCGCTTGCTTATCGTGTCGTGGTGTGCATTTCTCTCATGTTTGCTTTGATTGATGCGGCTAAAGCGTTGAATATGGACATGAGCTTGTTTAACTTCTTACCGTTATTTGATTACGGTATGGCGTGGATGTTACCAACGATTGCCGCGATTGCTGCGATGCTGTTTGCGCCAAAAGTGCAACAAGAGCCTGCTGTTGAGTTAAAGGAAGACTTAGCTTAATTCTGGCTATTCGTTGCAAACCTAAGCAATGAATTGATGAAATAAGAAAGGCTGAATGAAACGTATCATTCAGCTTTTTTCTTTTTATATCAGTTTTATTGAGTGTGGACTCACAAGCTATCGTGGTATTCCACTAAGATCTGTTCACACCAAGTGGCAATGCGCTCATCGCTGAGTTCGTATTGTGAATCTTCATCTAACGCTAAACCGACAAAGTGGCTTTTGTCTGCGGTTAAGGCTTTTGACTTTTCGAACTCGTAACCTTGATTTGGCCAATAACCGAGAACATTAACCCCCGTCGGGAGTAGCTCGTCGTGCAGCATCCCCATCGCATCGAGAAACCATTCGCCATAGCCTTCTTGATCGCCGAGTCCGAATAAAGCGACGTACTTGCCGTTTAGAGATAGACCATCGAGTTGCTGCCATACTGCACTCCAATCTTCTTGAATCTCACCGAAATCCCAAGTTGAAATTCCTAAAATCAGAAAATCATAATCTTGCATCGTTGAAACCGGGGTGTCTTTCACATTATAGATGTCGACTAACTCTTCACCGATGATAGCGCGAATTTTCTCTGATGCCATTTCTGTATAACAGGTGCTTGAACCGTAGAATAAACCAATCTTCATAACTTACTTTGAACGTTTGATTAACTTTGGTGGGTATTGTAGCGAGAATGAGGGTGGCTTGATAGTTTTGCCGAAAATTGGTGGCAATTATAGGTGGGCTACCGTACGATCAACGCAAGTTTTCTTTAAAGTGAGTGTGCTGTGGCTGTGAATCAATCGGAATTAGCGTTAGTAGAACGTTTTTTAGATGCGATTTGGCTTGAGAAAGGTTTATCGGAAAACACACTGCAATCGTACCGTCATGATTTGGATAAACTGGCGCTATGGCTTGGTGAAAATGGGCTTTCTTTAATCACCCTCAGCGCTTTTGATTTGCAGGCTTATCAAGCGTGGCTCGTTGATAAAGCGTATAAGCAAACTTCGCGTGCCAGAATGTTGTCGGCAATTCGGCGCCTATTCCAATATTTGCACCGTGAGAAACTGCGTGACGATGATCCAAGCGCGCTGCTGGTTGCCCCCAAACTGCCAAAGCGTTTACCCAAAGATTTATCTGAACAGCAAGTCGATGCTTTGCTTGAAGCGCCGATCGTGGAAGACCCGCTTGAGCTGCGCGATAAAGCCATGCTGGAGCTGTTATATGCAACCGGTTTACGTGTCACCGAGCTGGTTAGCTTAACCATGGAAAACATGAGCTTGCGCCAAGGTGTAGTGCGTGTGATGGGTAAAGGGGGCAAAGAGCGTTTGGTGCCGATGGGGGAAAATGCCATTGAATGGATCGAAACCTATCTAGAGCAAGGTCGCCCGGCGTTATTAGGTGAGAAAAGTTCCGATGTGGTGTTTCCAAGTAAACGAGCCAAACAAATGACGCGCCAAACCTTTTGGCATCGAATTAAATTTTACGCCCAACATGCGGGTATTGATTCGGAAGCACTGTCACCGCACGTATTGCGTCATGCTTTTGCCACACATTTATTAAATCACGGCGCGGATCTCAGGGTAGTCCAAATGCTGCTTGGTCATAGTGACTTATCCACCACACAAATTTATACTCATGTAGCAACAGAACGATTAAAACAAATCCATCATGAACATCACCCTCGCGCGTGAGGAAAGGTTCTTTTTGCATTTTTAAGGAATGTTATGCATTTATTTTCTTTGGCTAAGCGATTCAGCCGTTCTTTTTCAGCTTTTAGATTTAAAAGTGTGCTTGCTTGTGGTTTCGCTTTGCTCAGTTTTCATAGCTATGCAGCGGGCGCCAATAAGGAAGAGATCAGTGCCCGTTTTATCAACCTTGGCATTATGGTGACCGACGTTGCCGCTTCTCCTATTAATGGTTTATATGAAGTGACTACGAATCAGGGGCTTTTTTACGCTTCTGAAAACGGTGATTTCTTTATTCAAGGCAAAATGTACAGCTTAGATAAACAAGGTAACTTTACTGATTTGCTCGCTAAAAAATACGCTAAAGACATTGAGAAGTTTGCCGATGATATGATCATCTACAAAGCAAAAGATGAAAAGTATGTGGTGACGGTCTTTACTGATATTACCTGTGGTTACTGCGTAAAACTGCACAAAGAAATGCAGAAATATAACGATGCTGGGATTACCGTTCGCTACATGGCATACCCGCGTCAAGGGCCAAAAGGCGAAGTGGCGGATGCTATGGCGAAAGTATGGTGTGCGGATGATCGTAAGAAAGCATTAGATGATGTGAAGATTAATCGTCGCTTTGATTTTGACTCTAAAAACTTGCCAACATGCCAAAAAATGATTGCAGACCAATATGCGTTTGGTGCGCAACTGGGCATTAGTGGTACGCCTGCTATTTTGCTGTCTAATGGAAGGCTAGTGGGTGGTTACTTACCTGCAAGCGATTTATTAGAAGCATTAAAAGCAGAAAACCTATAATGAAGCCTGCTCAAACTGCACCAACAGAAATGACCTTTTTTGCCCGTTTTGAATCCGATATTCTGGCGGGCAAAAAGACCATTACCATTCGTGATGAATCGGAGAGTCATTATGTGCCGGGCTCGGTGGTTAACGTCTCAACCTTAGAAGAAGGGCGAGCGTTTTGCCGTTTAAAGATTCTTGCCGTGACACCGCTCCGTTATTCTCAACTTAATGACTTTCACGCGCAGCAAGAGAATATGACCTTGCCGCAGCTTAAATCGGTCATTGAAGATATTTATCCCGGGCAAGAGTATTTGTACTTGATCGAGTATCAACTTGTTTCTTAGTCGCCTGTTTCAAGGTTTCATTACTGTTTAATGATTTAACTGTATAAGATTATTATGACCACCATTTCCCGCCGTCCTGATGTTGACCTTTCCCTTTTGCCAGATTCGGTCCCAGCTCTGCTACGTCGAATTTACATTAATCGAAAAATTACTGATGTCAGCCAGTTAGAAAAAGGAGCTAAGGGGCTGCATTCTTACCAAGCTTTACATGGTATCTCAAATGCTGTTCATTTGCTTTTTCAAGCCATTAAAGAACAGCAGCGCATTATTGTGGTTGGTGATTTTGATGCGGATGGGGCAACCAGTTCGGCGTTATCCGTCTTGGCAATTCGTATGTTGGGCAGCAGTAATGTCGATTATTTGGTGCCGAATCGATTTGAAGATGGTTACGGTCTTAGCCCTGAAGTGGTGGATCAAGCGATTGAACGTGGCGCGCAAGTGATTATGACGGTGGATAATGGTGTGTCATCGATTGAAGGCGTCAAATACGCCAAACAAAATGGTTTGATGGTGATTGTGACCGACCATCACTTGCCCGGCAGTGTATTGCCAGAAGCGGATGCCATGGTCAATCCCAATTTACAGCAATGTGCATTTCCATCTAAAGCGTTGGCAGGCGTTGGCGTCGCATTTTATTTGATGTTGGCACTGCGTGCTGAAATGCGGGCGCAAGGTTGGTTTGCTGAGCAGCAGATCCCTGAGCCGAATTTAGCTGAGTTACTCGATTTAGTGGCGCTTGGTACGGTCGCTGACGTCGTACCACTGGACGATAATAACCGTATTTTAGTGCATCAAGGTTTGCAGCGTATTCGTGCTGGTAAAGCACGTCCGGGTATTGCGGCGTTAATTGAAGTGGCAAAACGGGATGCGAAACGTTTAGTGGCAGCGGATTTTGGTTTTGCGTTAGGGCCAAGAATTAATGCCGCAGGTCGTTTGGAAGATATGTCGTTTGGGGTTGAGTTGTTATTGTGCAATAACATTCATGCCGCACGTCGTATGGCGAGTGAATTGGATGGTTTAAATCAAATGCGTCGCGAAATTGAGCAAGGCATGAAACAAGAAGCGATGGCATTTTGTGAACGCATGCTGAATGCAGGAGGAGGTTTAGCTAATAAGTCTGCTCTACCGTATGGTTTAACCTTATTCCAAGCTGATTGGCATCAAGGCGTGATTGGTATTTTAGCCTCGCGTATTAAAGATGAGTTCCATCGTCCCGTGATTGCGTTTGCAGATGGTGGTGAATTAGCCGATGGACAAGGCTCGTTAAAAGGCTCTTGTCGCTCGATTCCTGGCTTACACATGCGCGATGTACTGGATAAGATTGATACCTTGAACCCTGGCATTATCGTCAAATTTGGTGGCCATGCCATGGCAGCAGGACTCACCATTTACCAGAATAAATTTGAATTGTTTTCTAAACTGTTTGATCAAGCAGTGCGAGAAGAGCTGGATGAATCGGCATTAGAAGGCGTGTTGCTTTCTGATGGCGAACTGATGCCAGAAGAGTTTTCTATGCACACGGCGGAATTATTGCGTGCCGGTGGCCCATGGGGACAAGCGTTTCCTGAACCATTATTTGATGGTGAATTTAAACTCTTGCATCAAAAGCTGGTGGGCGAAAAACACTTAAAAGTCATGCTTGAACCGCTGTTTAAAGGTCATTCAACCGGCATTATGGTCGACGGGATTGCATTTAATGTTGATTTGCGTCGTTGGCCGGATGCCTCAGTCAAAACGGTGCGTTTAGCTTATAAGCTCGATATTAATGAATTTCGTGGTAATCAATCGCTGCAATTGATGATTGAGCATATGGAATAAAGATGACTATTCGACGCGAAGAAGTTAGAAAACACCTGTATATTCGGCGTTTATTTAGGTAGAATTCTGCGCCTATATACGTATAAGAAATACCCAATCTCTTAAATAAGCGATGAACCAACATGTTTGAAATCAATCCTATTAAATATCGCCTGCAGGACGTTGCTGAACGCACCAATGTTCTGAGGGGGTACCTTTGACTACGATGCTAAGAAAGAGCGTCTAGAAGAAGTCAATGCCGAGCTAGAACAACCGGATGTGTGGAACGAACCTGAGCGCGCTCAAGCCTTAGGTAAAGAACGTTCTGCATTAGAAGCGGTGGTGGAAACCATCGATCAGCTGGATCAAGGTTGTGATGACGTTGAGGGTTTATTAGAGCTTGCCGTCGAAGAGCAAGATCAAGAAACCTTTGATGAGATTGAACCGGAACTTGCCGACCTTGAAGCCAAACTCGAGCAACTTGAGTTTCGTCGTATGTTCTCTGGTGATCATGATGCGTCTGATTGTTATATCGACTTACAGTCAGGCTCTGGCGGTACTGAAGCTCAGGATTGGACTTCAATGATGCTGCGCATGTATTTGCGTTGGGCAGAAGCAAAAGGCTTTAAAACCGAAGTGATCGAAGTGTCAGAAGGTGACGTGGCGGGTTTGAAATCAGCAACGGTACGAATTTCAGGTGAATACGCATATGGTTGGTTACGCACTGAAACTGGCGTGCATCGCTTAGTTCGTAAATCACCGTTTGATTCAGGTGGCCGTCGCCATACCTCATTTGCTTCAGCGTTTATTTACCCTGAGATTGACGACAATATTGACATTGAAATTAACCCAGCGGATCTACGTATTGATGTATACCGTGCGTCGGGCGCAGGTGGTCAGCACGTCAACACCACTGAATCGGCGGTTCGTATTACTCACGTTCCAACCAATATCGTGGTGCAATGTCAGAACGATCGTTCGCAACATAAAAACAAAGATCAAGCAATGAAACAGCTTCGTGCGAAATTGTTTGAGTTTGAATTGCAAAAGCAAAACGCCGAAAAACAAGCCAACGAAGATGCGAAATCTGACATTGGTTGGGGCAGCCAAATTCGTTCGTACGTATTAGATGATTCTCGTATTAAAGATCTACGTACTGGCGTTGAAAACCGCAACACTCAAGCGGTACTGGATGGCGATCTTGACAAGTTTATTGAAGCAAGTTTGAAATCTGGCTTATAAGTCGATTAATACTCACTTGCAGCAACATAATTTCCTCTTCTATCTCACTAGATAAGTCAAAACTAGAGAAAATAGAAGTAAACAAATATTGAAAAGGGCACATGATGACTGAATCAAACAGCCAAAACCAAATCGATGCAGTAGAAGAAAACAAATTGATCGCTGAGCGTCGTGCAAAACTCGATCATATCCGTCAAAGCTGTAAAGCAAACGGTCACCCAAATGATTTCCGTCGTGAACATTTAGCGGGCGATCTTCAAGCGGAATTCGGTGAAAAAACCAAAGAAGAGCTAGAAGAATTGAATCACATTGTCGCCATTGCTGGTCGTGTTATGGCGAAGCGTGGTCCATTCCTTGTAATCCAAGAAACGTCTGGCCGTATTCAAGCATACGCGGCAAAAGATGTACAAAAAGAGCTGAAAGAAAAATACCAAGGTTTAGACATCGGTGACATCATCGGTGTGAAAGGTGCGCTGCACAAATCAGGTAAAGGCGATCTTTACGTGAATATGGAAGAATACGAGTTGCTAACAAAAGCACTGCGCCCACTTCCAGAAAAATTCCACGGTCTAACAGACCAAGAAATGCGTTACCGTCAGCGTTATGTTGATCTCATCGTAAACGAAGATTCACGCACTGCATTCATCATTCGCTCTAAGCTTGTGATGGCGATTCGTAACTTCATGGCGAAAAAAGGCTTCCTAGAAGTTGAAACGCCAATGATGCACGTTATTCCTGGTGGTGCGACTGCTCGTCCATTCATCACGCACCACAATGCGCTTGATATCGACATGTACTTGCGTGTTGCGCCAGAGCTTTACTTGAAGCGTTTGGTTGTGGGTGGCTTTGATCGTGTATTCGAAGTAAACCGTAACTTCCGTAACGAAGGCTTGTCTCCACGTCATAACCCAGAATTCACAATGATGGAATTCTACATGGCGTATGCGGATTACAAAGATCTGATGGATCTGACGGAAGAGCTTCTAAGCACTGTAGCGGTGGAAGTACTTGGTAACACAGCAATGCCTTATGGTGATGAAATGGTTGAGTTCGGTGGCCAATATGCTCGCATGAGCATGTTGGATGCAATCAAGCACTACAACCCAGATCACGCAGAGATCCAAGCGCTAACAGAAGAAGGTGTTAAAGATCGCGATCTTATGGTGAAAATTGCCAAATCTGTTCACGTTGAAGTGGAAAGCTTCTGGACTTGTGGTCAGCTTCTTGAAGAGATCTTCGGTGAAACCGCTGAACCTAAGCTAATCCAACCCACTTTCATCACTGGCTACCCAGCAGATATTTCTCCGCTTGCTCGTCGTAGCGATGACAACCCATTCTTCACTGATCGCTTTGAATTCTTCATTGGTGGCCGTGAAGTCGCCAATGGTTTCTCTGAGCTTAATGATGCAGAAGACCAAGACGCGCGTTTTAAAGCACAAGTTGAAGCAAAAGATGCGGGTGATGATGAAGCGATGTTCTACGATGCAGACTACATCACTGCACTAGAGCACGGCCTACCGCCAACAGCCGGCCAGGGTATTGGTATCGACCGTCTAGCAATGTTATTTACCAACACGCATACTATTCGCGATGTGATCCTTTTCCCTGCGATGCGTCCACAGCAGTAATATCGAATATTCTCAAATGCTAAGCTCAATAGGCCTTAGCTATTCGTTCTTAAACCCACCATCTCATTGGTGGGTTTTTTATTTCAATGACTCGTAAACTTGCCTACAAGCATCTATTTTTATTTAATAAATACTATGTCTCAAATTTAAGAAAACCTTTCATAGCCTTCTCGATTTAGCTCTGTATGATAATTAATCAATTAAAACAGAGGATTAATTGAATTTTGGTCAATATTGACTAAACGTTGTAGGGCTGAGGAAACAACAATGACGCATCATTTTAAGATGGATTCGATACCAGGTTCTTTGCTGGTGATTGGCGGTCGGCATGAGAGTTGGTACGACATGATCAGTTTGACGGGATGGAAGATTGAGCGCTGTGCCGATCTGAGATTGAGCCAAACCATGATAGATCGCATTGGCCCTTGTATCGGTTTGGTTGATTTGACCAATGATGATTTTAGTCTGAGCGCCATTGCTTATCTAGCCAGTAACAACAAACATGTTCGATGGATGGCGTACATAAAAGACAATCAACTCAATCAAGATGCCATTTGTCAGTTTATCGTGAACTTCTGTATTGATTTTTTCACTGCTCCTATGCCGGAAAAGCTATTACTGAGCAGTATTGGTCATCAACTTGGCATGCTCAAATTAGAGAAACGAGTGTGGCCGGATAGTGTTACGGATAATCAACAAAGGCTAATCGGTGAATCTTTATCGGTGAAGCGCTTACGAGAGCAAATTAAGCGTATTGCCAGTACCGATGCCAGTGTGATCATTTCTGGTGAAAGAGGGGTAGGAAAAAGTTTAGTAGCTAAGTCTATTCACGATTTGTCCTCTCGTAGTAAAGGCCCGTTTGTCGTGGTCTGTGCTAGTGCGTTATCAGAAAAACGTTTTGAAAAAGAAGTGTTTGGGATTGAACGAGAATCCCATCAAGCTGAATTTCATACCAAGTTAGAAGCGGCCCATGAGGGGACTTTGTTAATCAAAGATATCACCGCATTGCCGAAAAGCCAGCAGCAACACTTACTTGATTTTATCACCCATCCGATTGTATCGACTCCGAATGGGGAAAAAGAAATCAATACTCGTTTGATTGTGACCGCTTATAATGATTTGGAACAAAGTGTCCGAGATGGTGAGTTTTTATCTGAATTGCTGTATCTGCTTAAAATACTCAAAGTGAACGTGTCGCCGCTCAAAGAAAGATGCAGTGATATTTCTAGCCTGGCGAATCATTATGTCCTGCATTTTAGTCGCGAGTATTCTACTCAAGCACGCAGTATTTCCCACCAAGCCTTGAAAATGCTAGCTCAATACCAGTGGCCCGGTAATGTGAGAGAGTTGGTTAACCAAATCAAGCGTGCAGTATTAATGTGTGACGGACAAGTGGTGGAACTTGAGCATTTTGACTTGCCTATTCAAAATCAACATTCACGCAGTTTGAAGGTGATCAGAGAAAACTCTGAACGTGATGCTTTGATACAAGCGTTGGATGCTAATGATGGCCAAGTGATTCTTGCCGCTAAAGAATTACGCATCTCTCGAGCAACGATGTATCGCTTATTGAGTAAGCACCAATTAATCACAGAATAATCTGTCTGAACGGACGATGAGTTGCTTATATTTTCAGCAATAAGCTCTGGCTTTGTAGGTTATCAAAGGTTAAATATTTGTTTTAAAAATGTTGCGCAAATAACCATTGATAAACGAGATGGGTTGGTTATTATTTAAGCGTAACTCGGGTGAATAGACCCCAATGTTACTAAATATCAATGTTACTAAATATTAAAGTTACGAAATATCAATTGGATTAATTAGTTAGCGAGGAGGCACATGATGAAACGTTTAAACTCAACCATGTTTACCTGTGCTCAAGTCGTTAATCATCTACGTCATGACTCCGCCCATCGTGCGCCCAGCATTATGGCTGTCAGCATGTTCGCAGATAAACGAGATAACTAATTACTCCGTAACCTTATGGCTGCGGAAAAGTGCAGCCATAAGAATTTTAGTCTTACCTCTTTTTGCGCTGCAATTTTCCCAAGTTAAGCAATAACAAGCTAAGCAATAATTTGGAGAAAACCATGCGTCATTCAATTTACATTCAACTAGCCACCTTATTAGTCAAAGCGGATCTCAAACGAGAAGAGCGTATTTGGCTGAGAAAAGTACGCCGAGCTCAATATGAAATTCCTTGGCACAGTGAACACCTACTACGTGATATTGGCTTAGATGCCACCGGCCGCCCACTTGGTGAAAGTGTCGCAACACCGGCTAAAGCGGAACGTCGCGTGACATTAATGCGTCGGATATTACAAGCTCGACTGAGCCCATAACCTTAAACCAATCACACTCATTTGGAGGCTTTAATGAGTGTGGTTGGTTCGATGGATCGCTGGTGGCTACCAGCGATTCATTTTTATAAGGAATGTACTTTCTAAGTGGGAGTTAAGGGCAAGGATTGGAGAACGTTGCGCCAACTTGGTATAAATCTTTCATTAATTCATCCGACAACTGAACATCAATACTATCGATATTGGCTTTAAGCTGTTCCATTGAGGTAGCACCTATGATGGTTGAAGCCACAAATGGACGTTGATTAACAAAAGCGAGCGCCATTTGTACTGGATCTATATCATGTTTTTTCGCCACATCAATATAAGCCTGAGTAGCAGCTTGTCCTTGCGGTGTAAAATAACGTACAAAGCGTTCAAATAAGGTACATCTTGCGCCATCTGGTCGAGCACCATTGAGATATTTCCCGCTTAGCGTGCCAAATGCCAATGGTGAGTAGGCAAGTAATTCGATACCTTCATGATGGCTGATTTCAGATAAACCGACTTCAAAACTACGATTCAATAAACTGTAAGGGTTCTGAATAGAAACGATCCTTGGCAGATCATGTTTTTCCGCAAGGCGCAGTAATGTCATCACTCCCCAAGGTGTTTCATTGGATACACCGATATAACGGGTTTTTCCGGCTTTAACGAGTTCGGCTAATGCCTCAAGGGTTTCAATTAATGTGACTTCTTGCTGCTCATCAGGGTAAGGGTAATTTAGTTGACCAAAGCAGTTGGTCGTACGTTGTGGCCAGTGGATCTGATAGAGATCAACATAATCGGTTTTTAAACGCTGCAAACTTGCATCCATCGCAAGGTGAATATTACGGCGCTCTAAATTCATATTGTCACGAATATTAGATAATCGAGCGGGACCAGCGACTTTGGTCGCGAGCACGATCTTCTCTCTTTTCCCCGATTTTTCTAGCCAGTTACCGATATAAGCCTCGGTTAATCCTTGAGTTTCAGGCTTGGGAGGAACAGGGTACATCTCGGCGGTATCAATAAAGTTTACGCCTCTTTCCAAAGCATAATCTAATTGGCTGAATGCTTCTGACTCGGTATTTTGCTCGCCATACGTCATGGTACCTAAAGCGATCTTACTCACTTCTAAGGTGGAATGTGGAAGCTTGTGATATTTCATTGCACATCCTTGGCTTAAATGTCATTTAAAGTGATTTTCAATATATAGGAAAATGGCATGAGTATGAAGACAGTCGTAATATGATCTAGACTGAACAGTACGAAGTAAATCATTTGTTTATATAGATCTTAGTTTATTTAGATCTCAGCTTACTTAGATCTCGGCTTACATAGATCTTAGGTTAGCTACCTTTTTGGCGCAGGAGGTATGATGCAAAAGCAACAATTGGATCTTTGGTTACAAGCCAGTCAAAAAGACCATTCAGAGCGACCAAAAGTGTTTGTGGTGAGTTGTGCTGATCTCTCTCAATATTCATTAGCTGTTGAATATAAGCATAAATTAGAACCTATTAAGGTCAATGATCAACTTGCGTATTTTAATTCGATCGAATCAGTGAAAGACGAGTTAAAAAAATTGGGTTTGAATAGCGCTTATTTACGTTTGCACAATGCTTATGATGAATTTGGCTCTGAAGGAATGGAGTTGTTTCAAGATATAGAGCTGCATTTGGCGTCCTAGTTTTGCTTTAAGTTTCAAGTACAGCTAAGCGTTTATCTTTGCATTAGATGCTGCTTTAGGATCTCGGCGGTAAACTGAGTGCGCAAATAAAATCCTCGAGGCAATGTTTGTACCGGTTGCCCATCAAAGCGGTAGGCTTCCGTCACTACTTTGCTGTTGGCCGCTTTAGGCCGAAGTTGCATCACTGCGCCATGTTTGGCGGTAATTTGCTCAACCTTGCCCAGCACGATGAATTCCATCAACTCTTCCCAGTCTTGCTTTAACTGTTGCTCTTCATTCTTGCTTGGTGACCAAAGTAAAGGGCGACCCACACGTCTTTCTGCTAGAGGGATCTCGCGCTCACCTTCAACAGGGATCCAAAGTACTCTGGATAATTTGTGCCGCACATGGCTATTTTCCCAGGTTAAGCCCTGAACTCCGGTCAGTGGCGCGACAGAAACAAAGGTGGTTTCCAGTGGTTTCCCACTAAATCCGATGGGGATCGTTTTGAGCTCGATACCGAGATGTTCGAAGTCTGGCTGAGCTTTACTGCCTGATTCGGCCCCTAAGTGCCATTCTAATAGTTGCCCAACCCAGCCTTTTTCTCGCTTTAGATTTTCAGGTACAGCAATGTTGGCCATCTCAGCTAAAGATCGAAAGGAGCGTCCTACTATACTTTGTGCTCGCAGCATCAGTTCTTGTTCTGTTTTTGGTGGAAGAGGCATAGTTTTGGATCTCATTAATAGATAGGCATGACTTGGTTATATTACTAGGGTCTGTTAACCCTAGCTATATTACATTATTTCGTGTTGATCTTGTCCTAGTGAGAACAGAAAGAGGTAAATGATAAGTTATCCACAGTATTTGCTGGCTTTTATTCAATTCAGTAAGATTGCGATCATTTTATTCACATTGCGCATAATTTAATAAGAAGAATGTTGTGATTTTAAGCAGGTTTTGCCTAGCTTGTGTGGATAATACCAATCGTGGTGGATCTTTGACCGATCTGCGATTAGAAAAGATCCTAAAGATCCTGTAATTGATTGAATTATGATCTTATTGTTCTATCTTTATGTTTTAAAAAGGTTTAGTTGTGTTTTAGTTTGAAATATCAACAGTTTCTATTGGTGGGGAAATAACCGCTTTATTGCATTTCTCACTTTCTTCACACATTTATTCACAGAAATAGTGAATAAATAGCCCATTTTTGCGTTGTTGGTGTTAATAACTCAGTTTTTAAACTATTTTTATTATAAAAGTGAGTGCTAGGTAATAAAAAACGCCAGATTGTGCACTTGAAATTTGCCCCTTTTGTGGATATGTGAAAAAATCACTGGTAACAGAGATTTATATTAGAGGTTAGCCGTGATAGATGGCGATGGTTACCGCTTAAATGTGGGGATTGTAATTTGTAACAACCATGGTCAGGTATTCTGGGCAAAACGATACGGGCAGCACTCTTGGCAGTTTCCACAAGGTGGCATTGATGATGGTGAAACGCCAGAACAAGCGCTCTTTCGTGAGTTATATGAAGAAGTAGGGCTCACAAAACATGATGTGAAGATCATCGGTGTCAGTCGACATTGGTTAAAATACAAATTACCAAAGCGATTGGTTCGGTGGGACTCTAAGCCTGTGTGTATTGGCCAAAAACAGAAATGGTTTTTGCTACGTTTAGATTGTGATGAGTCAAAGATCAATATGAACCGTGGTCGAACCCCTGAATTTGATGGTTGGCGTTGGGTAAGTTTTTGGTACCCCGTCAGACAAGTCGTTTCTTTTAAAAGAGATGTGTACCGACGCGCAATGAAAGAATTTGCGTCGCTTGCAATGCCTTTTAGGGAACCGAAAATAAAAGGTAAGAAAAAAATGCGTCGATGACGCCTTGATTGTGGTTGAGCTTGTCATTCACCCACAGCCAAAGGTAAAAAAGGTGGAGTGAATGCTGATTCAACTGAGGGACATTGTTGAGCAAGTCTCTAAAGCAGAAGATTTACGTCAGGCTTTAGATATATTGGTTAAGGATACTTGTAAAGCGATGCAAACTGAGTGTTGCACCGTGTATCTGGCTAATAATGATAAACATCGTTTAGAGTTAATGGCGACGCAAGGCCTGAAGTTTTCTGGTCAGACTATTCATATCCCTTTTACTGAGGGTTTAGTTGGCTTAGTACGACGAAGTGCTGAGCCTCTTAACCTTGCTCATGCGCAGAAGCATCCTAACTTTAAATATTTTCCCGAGCTTGGCGAAAATGTTTACCAATCTTTTTTAGGTACGCCCATCATTCACCGACGTCAGGTGCTTGGTGTTTTGGTTATCCAACAACGATCTCCGCGGTCTTTTAGTGAAGTCGAAGAATCTTTTTTAGTCACGTTAGCAGCACAATTAGCAGTGATCTTAGCGCACTCGAAAGCGCAAGGTCAGTGGCAATTTAATGATAGTCGGCTTCATTCTTATAAAGGTATCGCCGCATCATCTGGGATCGCGATTGGTCAAATTTGGTGGGACGATACGCATCCTGATTTATCTCAAATTGCTCCAGCATCTTGTTTGGATCCCAATAAAGAGCAAGAGTGGCTGGCTTTGGCTATTGAAAGTGCTATTGCCGATTTTCGTCGTATGCGTAAACGCTTTGATAGTGAGCTTAACAAAGACACGTTGGCGATTTTCGAGTTGTTTATTCACCTGTTGCACGATCCTATGCTGCGCGCTGATCTCAATAAGCAGATCGAAAAAGGTGACCGAGCGGATTGGGCATTAAGACAAGTCGTTGAGCTTTACTCGGAACGTTTTGCCAAAATGAGCGATGCGTATCTGCGTGAACGTGCCAACGACATTAAAGAGCTTGGCCAGCGTTTATTGTATTTTTTGCATAACAGCGAAGCTCGAGCCCCCTCGTTTAAAGAGCCGGTTATTTTAGTGGTCAGAGAATTAACGGCTTCAATTTTAGCGGCAATCCCTAAAGATAAATTATTAGCGGTCATTTCTATGGAAGGTGCGGCCAACTCTCATGCTGCAATTCTATCGAGGGCGCTTGGTATTCCAGCTGTCATGGGGGCGCAATTAAAACCAGAATCCATCTCGGGTAAGTTTGGTATTGTTGATGGCTACAGTGGTGATATTTTTGTTGAGCCTGCGGCCCAGTTATTAAATGAATATCGATCTCTTGCGACAGAAGAAGAAGAACTGTCTGATTTGGTGGCGCAAGAATTATCACAACCTGCGGCGACCAAAGATGGCCAACGTGTTGAGCTGATGCTGAATGCGGGGTTAAGTGCCGATACCAATATTGCGGTTAACCAAGGTGTGGATGGGGTCGGGTTATATCGTACAGAAATTTCTTTCTTGCTCCATAATCGCTTTCCATCGGAAGAAGAGCAGACCCTGCAATACAAAACGATTCTGACTACTTACCCTGAAAAACGAGTCGTGATGCGTACGCTTGATATCGGAGGGGATAAAGCTCTGCCTTATTTCCCAATCGAAGAAGATAACCCGTTCTTAGGCTGGCGTGGTATTCGTTTCACCCTAGACCACCCTGATATTTTCTTAATTCAATTACGTGCTATGCTCAAAGCGAGTTCAGGTCTGGGTAATCTCAACATCATGCTACCTATGGTGTCCGGCTGTCAGGAAATTGATGAATCTTTAGATTTGATTGAGCGTGCGTACACGGAAGTATCCAAACTAGACCCGAAAGTGCAACGTCCTCAAATTGGCATCATGCTTGAAGTGCCTTCGATGTTGTATTTGCTGCCATTAGTCGCGGATAAAGTTGATTTTGTCTCGGTCGGTACTAATGACTTAACTCAATACTTGTTGGCTGTTGACCGTAATAATTCAAGAGTCTCTGATGTGTATGAACACGTTCACCCATCCGTGGTGATGGCATTAAAGTACATTCATGACATGTGTCAGCAGTTTAACCTTCCAGTCTGTATTTGTGGGGAATTGGCGGGCGACCCTATCGGAGCATTATTATTGGTCGGCATGGGCTACCGCTCTCTTAGTATGAACACCTCAAACGTCGCTAGAATCAAATATATATTGCGAAAATCAGATTCAAATGAACTGCAACAGTTGCTCAATAAAGCGCTCACACAAGCTTATGGTAATGATATCTACAATCTAGTCTTTCAATATTTGGAAGATAAAGGCTTAGCCGGTTTCATTCGTGCCGGTAAAAAATAGCGCCGATACTTTTTTATCATGCATCTGACTAGGGTTTACATTATACCCAAGTGATCTCAAAATGCAGAATTCAGAGCTATCATCCAAGTCTTTAAACAAGGAAGATTTATGCGGAATGTGAACACCTTTCAAGTAAATCTGACACTGTATAAAGGCTTGGATGAAGCTCCCGAAGGGCAAGTTAAAACAAGCTTTATGCTGCGTTAAATTAAATAGATATAGAATTACTATGATCATATTTAACTTGCCTTGCCTAAAACTTGTTTTAATCTTGCTGAAACTCGCATCTTGAGGTTACTTGGGTATATGATACTCCTCATTTAGTGAACCCTTTTTTAAATTTGATAGCACTAATAGCGCTGTTAATGGTCTGAGGTTATTCACAATTTTTATTTTTAACGTTAAGCAGAGAGACGGTTATGAGTCAGGGATTTTTTGTTTTCCCACAAATTGATCCAGTCATCTTTTCCATTGGCCCAATTGGGGTTCGTTGGTATGGGCTGATGTATTTACTTGGGTTTGCATTTGCAATGTATGTGGCGAATCGACGGGCAGACAAACCTGGTAGCGGCTGGACTCGAGAACAAGTCTCGGATTTGCTTTTTGCCGGTTTTCTCGGGGTGGTATTAGGTGGCCGTATTGGCTATGTCTTGTTTTACGGCTTTGATTACTGGATGGAAGATCCCCTGTATATCTTTAAGGTCTGGACCGGAGGCATGTCGTTCCACGGTGGTTTACTCGGGGTGATCACTGCAATGTGGTGGTATGGCCGTAAACATAATCGTACCTTCTTTAGTATCGCTGATTTTATTGCGCCCCTTGTGCCATTTGGGCTAGGGGCTGGCCGTATTGGTAACTTTATCAACGGTGAATTGTGGGGACGAGTAACGGATGTGCCTTGGGCAATTATCTTCCCTAATGGCGGCCCTTACCCTCGCCATCCATCCCAACTGTATGAATTCTTATTAGAAGGTGTGGTTTTATTCCTGATCTTAAATTGGTTTATTCGTAAGCCAAGACCCGCTGGTGCCGTGTCTGGATTATTCTTAATTGGTTATGGGTTATTCCGTTTCTGTGTTGAGTTTGTGCGTGAGCCGGACGCCCAACTTGGCTTATTCGATAACTTTATATCTATGGGACAAATCCTGTCTACGCCGATGATTATCATTGGTGCGTTAATTATGATTTGGTCTTATAAAACACAGCAACCGACTTCTCAGGCGACGGGCAAAGAGAGTGGTAAAGCAAAGAAAGCAGTAAAAGGGAAATAAGCCGTGAAACAGTATTTAGAACTTTGTCAGCGCATCATCGATGAAGGCCAATGGGTTGAAAATGAACGTACCGGTAAGCGTTGTTTAACCATCATCAACGCGGATTTAACCTACGATGTTGGCAACAATCAATTCCCTCTTGTTACCACTCGTAAGAGTTTTTGGAAAGCCGCGGTCGCTGAATTATTAGGTTATATCCGTGGCTACGATAACGCGGAAGATTTTCGCAAATTGGGCACTAAAACCTGGGATGCGAATGCCAACTTAAATGAAGCTTGGCTCAATAATCCTTACCGTAAAGGCGAAGATGACATGGGGCGTGTCTATGGTGTTCAGGGGCGTTCTTGGGCAAAACCAGATGGTGGCCATGTCGATCAATTGCGTAAAATTGTGGATGATTTAACCCGTGGTGTGGATGACCGTGGTGAGATCTTAAACTTCTACAACCCAGGTGAATTTCACATGGGCTGCTTGCGTCCTTGTATGTACAGTCATCACTTTTCATTGCTTGGTGACATGCTGTATTTAAACAGTACCCAGCGCTCTTGTGATGTGCCTTTAGGTCTGAATTTTAATATGGTGCAAGTGTACGTATTTTTAGCGATCATGGCGCAAATTACCGGCAAAAAAGCTGGTGTTGCCTATCATAAAATCGTTAATGGTCATATTTATGAAGACCAATTAGCACCGATGCGAGATATCCAATTAAAGCGTGAGCCATTTCCTGCTCCTAAATTTCATATCAACCCTAAGATCAAGACATTAGAAGATTTAGAAACTTGGGTCACCTTAGATGATTTTGAAGTGACGGATTATCAATGTCACGAGGCAATTAAATACCCGTTCTCGGTTTAATTGAGCAAGGTTGAAATAGCCTCTATTTGCGATGGTAAATAGAGGCTTTTTTATAGCTCGAAAAAACCTTATCATACCTGCAATAAATGCTATTTTTTTCGAGGATATATGTCTCACCTGAATTATAACCATCTGTATTATTTTTGGATGGTATGTAAACAAGGTTCAGTAGCCAAAGCCGCAGACGCCTTGTTTCTGACACCACAGACGGTGACAGGGCAAATTAAAGCCTTTGAAGAACGTATGAATGGCAAACTTCTCAAGCGTAGTGGTCGCAGTGTTGAGCCGACGGAACTCGGCCAACTGGTATTCAGATACGCTGACAAGATGTTTGGTCTCAGTTATGAAATGCTGGACATTGTTAACTATTCTCAACAAGAGAATGTGTTATTTGATGTTGGGGTAGCGGATGCACTTTCAAAACGTTTAGTGAGTAAAATCTTGCTGAATACCGTGCCGGAAGATAACAGTATTCACTTACGTTGTTTTGAGTCGACCCATGAATTATTGCTAGAGCAATTATCACAGCATAAGTTGGATATGATTTTATCCGATTGCCCGGTAGATTCGAGTCAAAGCCCTGGGTTATTCAGTAAAAAACTCGGTGAATGTAAAATGAGTTTTTACTCTTCTCAAGTCATTACGGGCGATCTCCAGAGTATATTGAGAGAGAAAAAGCTGCTGATTCCAGGACGTCGTACCGCGATGGGACGTAATGTGATGCATTGGTTTGAACGTTTAGGTATCACGCCTAATATTTTAGGGGAATTTGATGATGCCGCATTAATGAAAGTGTTTGCCCGCTATCATAATGATGCGATTTTCCTTGCTCCTAACTTATATTTAGCCGAAGTAGAAGATGAATTTCCATTGCATTTAATTGCTGAAGTCGAAGATTTAAAAGAAGAGTATTACGTGATATTTGCAGAAAGAATGATACAGCATCCATCGGTGAAAAATGTCTGTGATGCGGATTTCAGTGGGTTGTTTAAGAGTGAATAAGTTGAAGAGAGGCTAAAATATGAATTTAAAACAAATGGAAAACAACCTTTCTCAAGCGGTTATTTTGTTAAAGGCGATGGCGAATGAGAATCGTCTGCAAATTTTATGTATTTTGCATGAGAATGAATTGTCGGTTGGGCAGTTGTGCGAAAAATTACCATTGAGTCAGTCTGCATTGTCACAACATTTGGCTTGGCTACGTCGAGATGGGTTAGTCAGTACGCGTAAACAATCGCAAACTGTGTACTACTCATTGCAAAGTGATGAAGTGAAAGTCTTAATCGAACAGTTGCATCATTTGTATTGTAAAAAATAATCTCTTCGAGACACGAGACACGACAAATTTAAGATATAAAAAAACCGGCCTGAGCCGGTTTTTTAGCAATTAAGCAATTTAAAATTAAAGAGCTTTGATCGCTGCAGCAAAACGAGACTTATGACGTGCAGCTTTATTCTTATGAATAAGGCCTTTAGTCGCCATGCGGTCTAGTAGTGGTGTTGCTTCAGCTAGTGCAGCTGTTGCAGCTTCTTTATCGCCAGCAGCAATTGCAGCGACAGTTTTTTTCATGTAAGTGCGCATCATAGAACGACGGCTAGCGTTGTGCTGGCGACGTTTCTCAGCTTGGATAGCGCGCTTCTTAGCAGATTTACTGTTTGCCAAGGGTCTAACTCCCAAAAAACTTTAGTTCGGTGACAATTTAAGGGCGAGGACTATGCCTTTTTCCCAAATAAAAGTCAACAGATTTGTGCAAAAACCAATCTTTACCAAACAAATTTTGGTGAAGTATGGCTATCGCGGTTAAGATGGCGGGGATTCTATCAGCATTTGCATACCAATGCTAATAATTATCTCATTGCAAAGTCACTTAAACTGGTTATTTCCTTTTGACTACTTGGAAATGACTGGCTTGCAAGGCTTGTGGTCATTTTGGTCTATTTTTTATTGAGGCACTCGTGAGTCGAAAACTACTGAGGTCGGGGCTGATCGTCAGCTCTATGACATTTGTTTCTAGGGTATTAGGTTTAGTGCGTGATGTGGTTGTTGCCAACCTAATGGGTGCTGGTGCCGCTGCGGATGTGTTCTTTTTTGCTAATCGAATTCCGAACTTTTTACGTCGATTGTTTGCGGAAGGGGCATTTTCACAAGCCTTTGTACCGGTTCTGACGGAATATCACGCATCAGGTGATATGGATAAAACCCGACAATTGATCGCTAAAGCTTCGGGGACCTTAGGCGTATTGGTCACCTTGGTCACTTTATTTGGTGTGCTAGGGTCGGGCATTGTAACGGCCATTTTCGGTGCGGGCTGGTTTATGGACTGGCTGAATGATGGACCGCATGCAGATAAATTTATCTTGGCGAGTTTCTTATTAAAAATCACTTTCCCGTATCTATGGTTTATTACTTTTGTGGCGTTATCGGGGGCAATCCTCAATACGCTCGGTAAGTTTGCGGTTTCTTCTTTTACACCGGTGTTTTTAAATATCATGATGATCTTGGCAGCTTTGTATATTTCGCCAAGATTGGAACAACCAGAAGTTGGTCTTGCTATCGGGGTATTTTTAGGCGGGCTAGCGCAATTCTTATTTCAGATCCCTTTCTTATATAAGCAAGGCATGATCGTTCGCCCGCAATGGGGATGGAATGATCCTGGTGTGAAAAAGATCCGCACTTTGATGATTCCGGCTATGTTTGGTGTGTCAGTTAGTCAAATTAACTTGCTGTTTGACTCTGCCGTGGCGAGTTTCTTAGCCACTGGTTCCATCAGTTATCTTTATTATTCTGATCGTCTGCTCGAGTTTCCATTAGGGTTATTTGGCATCGCCATCGCGACGGTGATTTTACCTGCTTTATCTCGTAAACATGTTGACGCAGAAAGTCACGGCTTTTCCAAAACCATGGACTGGGGCGTACGTATGGTATTGCTGCTTGGCGTTCCTGCTATGTGTGGCTTGATTGTGTTAGCGAAACCTATGCTAATGGTGCTGTTTATGCGCGGTGAATTTTCACCAAGTGATGTGCAAAATGCTTCTTTGTCTTTATGGGCTTATGCCACTGGCTTATTGAATTTCATGCTGATTAAAGTGCTTGCACCTGGTTATTATTCGCGCCAAGACACCAAAACGCCGGTTCGATACGGCATCATCGCCATGTTAACCAACATTGTTTTTAACGCGATTTTTGCTTACTTCTTTGGCTATATTGGCTTAGCGTTAGCCACCTCGTTATCCGCATTGGTGAACATGACATTGTTGTACCGAGGTTTGCATATTGCCAATGTGTATCGCTTATCTAAAGAAACTATCTTGTTTGCGCTGAAAGTTGCCCTTGCTGGTGGTCTAATGGTTGCAGCGGTAGATTGGCAAATGGCCGATTTTGATGTGTGGTTAAGTTGGTCGACATCTTACCGTGCTATGTGGCTCGTTGGGCTTATTGCACTGGGCGCTGCGGTATACCTAGTTTCAGCTTTGATACTTGGTGTGCGCATGAAGCATTTAAAAGCGGAGTAGAGCGGCTCAGTGCTCGCATATTCAAGGCATAACGTATATAATTCGCCGGTTTAACGCTTGGCAAAAATTTGGTATTGAAAGAACCCATGGAATTAATCCGAGGCATTCATAACATTAAGCCGCACCATCAAGGGTGTGTACTGAGTATTGGTAACTTTGACGGTGTCCATTTAGGCCATCAGCAAGTGTTGAATCAACTGCGAGAGCAGGCCAATAGCTTAGGTCTGCCAGCGGTCGTGATGACGTTTGAGCCTCAGCCAATGGAATTCTTTGCCAAACAAGCGGCGCCGGCACGTTTAACGCGTTTAAGAGATAAGTTTGTTCAGCTAGAAAAATGTCAAATTGAGCGATTATTATGTGTTAATTTTAATCGTGAGTTTGCCAGCCAAAGCCCAGAAGATTTTATCTATGAATTATTGGTTAAGCGCTTAGGCGTGAAGTTCTTGGTGGTGGGAGATGATTTTTGCTTTGGTAAAGATCGTAAAGGCAGTTTTGCTGACCTAGAAAACGCAGCGAAAAAATACGATTTTCAGGTCGTAAGCACTCAGAGTTTCTGTATGCCAGCCAGCGTTGCCCAGCAAGACTCTCAAGCCATTCGTGTCAGCAGTACCGCTATTCGCCAAGCCCTAGCCAGTGATGACTTGGCTTCTGCGGCGACCATGTTAGGTCGAGATTACAGCATTAACGGTCGAGTTTCTCATGGCCGAAAACTTGGTCGAACGATAGGGTTTCCTACCGCCAATATTCCTTTGAAGCGTAATGTATCGCCGGTTTCAGGTGTTTATGTTGTGAAAGTAAAAGGCGCGAAGGCAGGGCAAATCGTTGGTGGGGTGGCGAATATCGGTAATCGCCCAACCGTGAATGGTATCCGCCAGCAACTTGAAGTACATTTATTCGACTTCAAACAGAATTTATATGGCAAACAACTCGAAGTGGTGTTGCTGCATAAGATTCGTGATGAACAAAAATTTGATTCATTCGAATTGTTAAAACAACAAATAGAATTAGATGCACAAGTAGCAAGGGTGTGGTTACTTGAGCACAATATGTTTACAGAGATGCTCGACTAACCGACTATCACTGCGAAATTTTTTAATCAATGTCGCCCAAATGTAACGGAATTAAGAATCGATGACTGACTATAAAGATACTCTGAATCTACCTGAAACAGGGTTTCCAATGCGCGGAAATCTGGCTAATCGTGAGCCAGAAATGCTTAAGCGTTGGTACAAAGAAGATCTTTACAGCGCAATCCGTGCTGCAAAGAAAGGTAAAAAATCCTTCGTATTACACGATGGCCCTCCTTATGCCAACGGTGATATTCATATTGGTCACGCTCTAAACAAGATTCTTAAAGATATTATTATTAAGTCAAAGACCCTTTCTGGCTTTGATGCGCCGTATGTACCTGGTTGGGACTGCCACGGTCTTCCAATTGAGTTAATGGTTGAGAAGAAAAAAGGCAAGCCAGGACAAAAAATTTCGGCGGCAGAATTCCGTGAAGAATGTCGTAAATACGCGGCGGGCCAAGTTGAAGGCCAAAAAGAAAGCTTTAAGCGTTTGGGCATCATGGGCGAGTGGGATAAACCTTATCGCACTATGGATTTCCATACCGAAGCGAACATTATCCGTGCACTCGGTAAAATTGCTGATCAAGGTCACCTACTGAAAGGTTTCAAACCGGTTCACTGGTGTACGGACTGTGGTTCAGCGTTGGCTGAAGCGGAAGTCGAATACAAAGATAAAGTATCGCCTTCTATCGACGTACGTTTTAAAGCGGCAGATGAAGCGGCTGTGGTTGCCAAGTTTGATTGCAAAGACGGCCATCAAGGTGAAGGTGATGTGTCTATTGTGATTTGGACAACCACACCTTGGACTCTACCTGCAAACCGCGCGGTATGTTTACGCGACGATCTTGAATATGTACTTATCCAAGTAGAAGCGCATGGTGAGCACAAAGCAGAACGTATCATCGTTGCTTCTGAGTTAGCGAAATCAGTGATGGATCGCGCAGGCATTGAGCATTTCCACAACCTAGGTTTTGCAACCGGTAAAGATTTAGAGCTTGCTCGCTTTAACCACCCATTCTACGCATTTGATGTGCCAGCGATTCTTGGCGATCACGTCACGACAGATTCAGGTACGGGTGTGGTTCACACTGCGCCTGGCCATGGTCAAGAAGACTTCGTGGTGGGTAAACAATACGATCTTGAAGTGGCAAACCCTGTTGGTTCAAACGGTGTTTACTTACCAGATACTGAGCTATTTGCTGGTCAACACGTATTTAAAGCCAACGATTCAGTGCTTGAAGTATTGAAAGAAAAAGGTGCGTTGTTGCATCACCATGCTTACGATCATAGCTATCCACACTGCTGGCGTCACAAGACTCCAATCATCTTCCGTGCGACGCCACAATGGTTTGTCTCTATGGATCAAGCGGGTCTGCGTGCCAAAGCATTGGGTGAAATCAAAAACGTTCAGTGGATGCCTGAATGGGGTCAAAGCCGTATTGAAGGCATGATCGAAGGTCGCCCTGAATGGTGTATCTCACGTCAACGTACTTGGGGCGTGCCAATCGCATTATTCGTGCACAAAGAAACCGCTGAATTGCACCCGAATTCGCCAGAGCTAATTGAAAAAGTCGCTAAATTGGTGGAAGAGAAGGGCATTCAAGCTTGGTGGGATGTCGATGCCGCTGAATTGATGGGCGAAGACGATGCTGCTAACTACGAAAAAGTACTCGATACCTTAGACGTATGGTTTGACTCAGGTGTAACTCACTACGCTGTGGTTGATAACCGTGATGAGTTCAATGGTCACAGCGCGGATCTTTACCTTGAAGGTTCGGATCAACACCGCGGTTGGTTCCAGTCTTCATTGATCACATCGATCGCAATGAAAGATAAAGCACCGTACAAGCAAGTATTAACGCACGGTTTCGTGGTGGATGGTAATGGCCGTAAGATGTCGAAATCTATCGGTAACGTGGTAGCACCAAAAGATGTCACCAACAAATTAGGTGCTGACATTCTGCGTCTGTGGGTGGCTTCAACTGACTACACAGGTGAAGTTGCGGTTTCTGATGAGATCCTAAAACGCAGCGCGGACGCTTATCGCCGTATTCGTAACACCGCACGTTTCTTCCTAGCCAACTTAAACGGTTTCAACCCGGCAACCGATATGGTCGCACCAGAAGATATGGTGGCGCTGGATCGTTGGGCAGTGGCTCGTGCACAAGCGGCGCAAACTGAAATCGTAAAAGCGTACGAAGAGTACAACACTCACGGCGTAACTCAGCGTTTAATGCAGTTCTGTTCAATTGAAATGGGCTCATTCTATCTAGACGTGATCAAAGACCGTCAGTACACCGCGAAACGTGGCGGACACGCACAACGTAGCTGTCAAACTGCGCTGTACTACATTGTTGAAGCGCTAGTACGTTGGATGGCACCAATCATGTCATTTACCGCGGATGAGATTTGGAATGAAATGCCTGCCAAACTACCAAACGGTGAAGCGCGTGATAAATTCGTGTTTACTGGTGAGTGGTTCGATGGTCTATTTGGCTTATCGGAAGGCGAAGAGCTAAACAATGCATTCTGGACTCAAATCCAGACAGTACGTGCTTCAGTCAACAAATTGCTAGAAGCGGCGCGTAATGACAAAACCATCGGTGGTTCATTGCAAGCTGAAGTGACTTTATATGCGGATGATGCTCTAGCGGCGACCATCAACAAGCTGGAAGATGAACTGCGTTTCGTACTTCTGACTTCAAAAGCACAAGTGAAGCCATTAAGCGAGAAACCAGCGACGGCAAAAGAAACCGAAGTGGAAGGTTTATTTGTCGAGGTGACAGCGTCTGAAGCAGAGAAGTGTGACCGTTGTTGGCACCATGTGGCAGATGTAGGCACTATCTCTGGTCACGAAACTATCTGTGGTCGCTGCGTGTCAAACGTAGACGGCGACGGTGAAGTTCGCCAATTCGCATAAGGATAAGTTTACTTATTATGAGTAACCTTTTAAAACAAACAGGTCTCCGCTGGCTTTGGCTGGCGGTGGTCGTGTTCTGCTTCGATATCGGCATTAAGCTCGTCGTGATGAACAACATGGGATACGGTTGGGCGAATCGTATTGAAGTGTTGCCATTCTTCAACTTACTGTACGTGCATAACCTAGGTGCAGCGTTCAGTTTCTTGAGCGATCAAGAAGGCTGGCAGCGTTGGTTCTTCACTGGCATTGCGTTTGTGGTCAGTGGTATGTTGATGTTCTGGATGCGCAAATTGCCGGCAACGGAACGTTGGAATAACGTTGCTTATGCCTTAGTTATCGGCGGTGCGCTTGGTAATGTGTTTGACCGTCTAGTGCATGGTTTTGTGGTCGATTACTTGGACTTCTTCTGGGGAAATTACCACTGGCCTGCGTTCAATCTTGCGGACTCGGCAATTTGTGTTGGTGCCGTGATGATTGTGATTGATGGCTTCCGTTCGAAAAAAGAGCAACCAGAGCGCTAATTCGCTACTCAAGCCTCAGTTTATAAGCGCCGTTGGTTTTTCCAGCGGCGCTTTTTTATATAATCTTCTCGAAACTCGAAACTCGAAACTCGAAACTCGAAACTCGAAACTCGAAACTCGAAACTCGAAACTCGAAACTAAAATAAGGACGTTTTGTGTCAGTAATTACAGAAAATAGTGCGGTGACTTTACACTTTACCATTAAGTTAAAAGATGGCTCGGTAGCCGATAGCACGCATAATATAGGTAAGCCCGCCAAGTTTTCTATGGGCGATGGTAGCTTAAGCCCGAACTTTGAACAATGCTTAGTAGGTTTACAAGCGGGTGAAAGTAAAGCGATCGAATTGGAAGCCAAAGACGCGTTTGGTATGCCGAACCCGGACTTTATTCAATACATGGATAAATCGCGTTTTAGTGGTCAGGAATTAGAAATTGGCACCATCATGGCATTTTCAGGCCCAGACGGTAGCGAAATTCCTGGGATCATCTCTGAAATATCGGGCGAATCGGTGAAAGTTGATTTCAATCATCCACTTGCTGGACAAGCGGTGATCTTTGATGTGGAAATTTTAACGGTAGAGTAACACTAGAGGTTGCCACTTAAAGTGTTATCGGTAGAATAACCGCCATTCGTGACGTTCTATTTGACCGATATAAAGAGATGACTCAGAACATGAAAATTTTGTTAGCCAACCCTCGTGGTTTTTGCGCCGGTGTCGATCGTGCGATCAGCATTGTTGAACGTGCATTAGAAATGTATCAACCGCCGATCTATGTTCGACATGAAGTGGTGCATAACCGTTTTGTGGTGGAAGGCTTAAAGCAACGTGGTGCGGTATTCGTGGAAGAGTTATCCGAAGTGCCTGATGACAACATCGTTATCTTCTCAGCTCATGGTGTGTCACAAGCGGTGCGTCAAGAAGCGAAAGAACGTCAATTAACCGTCTTCGATGCAACGTGCCCATTGGTGACCAAAGTTCATATGGAAGTGGCTCGTGCCAGCCGTAAACATATGGAAGTGGTTCTGATTGGTCATGCAGGTCACCCTGAAGTGGAAGGCACCATGGGGCAGTACACTAGCGAAAAAGGTGGGATGTACTTGGTTGAGCGCCCAGAAGATGTCGCAAACTTGGTCGTCAAAGATCCAACCCATCTTCACTATGTCAGCCAAACGACCTTATCGGTGGATGAAACGTCCGATGTGATTGATGAATTACGCCGAGTGTTCCCTCAAATCCAAGGGCCACGCAAAGATGATATTTGCTACGCCACCCAAAACCGTCAAGATGCCGTACGCATTCTCGCCGGTAGTGTTGATGTTATGGTCGTCGTCGGTTCGAAAAACTCGTCTAACTCAACACGCCTAAAAGAGTTGGCTGAAAAGTTAGGCACACCGGGTTACCTGACTGATTGCCCAGAAGACATCAATCCGGTTTGGTTTGAAGGTAAAACCAAAGTAGGCGTAACGGCAGGCGCTTCTGCACCGGAAGAGCTAGTGAATCAAATCATTGATCGCATTAAAGAGCTGGGCGGCAGTGATGTGGAAGAAGTGCTTGGCCGTGAAGAAAACATGTTCTTTGAAGTGCCAAAAGAGCTGCAAATAAAGAATGTGGAGTAGCGGGGCTCGGTAAAGACGTTACTCGTCGCTCGGAAAAGATGCTCCGAGACAAATTTAAACAAGGTCGCTAGATGAAAATCTAGCGACCTTTTTGTTTTTAAGATTATTGTATTTTGAAACATTGTCATCCTGAATAGTGAGGAACGAACGTAGCTCAGGATTTCCTGCAGTCTGTGCGGCTTTGATTCCAGCTTACTCAAACTAATCAAAGAAATATCCATAATCATACATGGGGTTAGAATCTACTTGATGTACAGTAAGAAAACTAAACAGGTAAAGTATTGTCAGGAAGGCGGAACTTTGTCGTCTAATAAACGTTAGCAAGCAGGAGAAATAATGAGCATCAATATTAGAAAAGCAACGAAAAAAGATGCTGAAACAATAAGCCAATTGATCGTATTTTTAACGAAGAAGTATGTTTGTCCAACTTGTGACGAATCAGTGCATGAAACATTACTCAATTCTATGTCGCCAGAAAGCGTAGAAAAATATTTGTCGGAAAATCATTACTATGTGGTTGCAACTACTCCGAGTGGTGAAATTGTTGGTGTTGCAGGCATTCGTGACAATGTGCATTTGTATCACCTATTTGTCAGTGACAACTATCAAGGGAAAGGCTTATCACGAAAGCTTTGGGAATCCGTCAAAAAAGTTGCATTGGATAACGGAAATAATGGGCATTTTACTGTGAATTCAGCAATTAACGCTGAAAGTGTTTATCTAAAGTTTGGGTTCAAGCGAATTGACGGCGTCAGACATAGAGCCGGAATGGTTGATATTCCGATGGTCTTAGAAACAGCTTGCTAACAATCTGTTTAAGAGTGATTCAGCACGCGTTGCATTTCTACTATGAATTGGTTTTAGTGATTAAGGCGGTATGCGGTAGCCCTCATGGAGCTTGCTATACTCAAAGTGATAGAATAGTATCACTTTAGTCTTCCTTTGGAGCTGCTCTCATGAAAGTAGAACTCGTTACATCACTTAAACGTCAAGCAACTAAGATCCTCGCAGATCTCCACGACACGAAAGAACCAGTATTAATTACTGAGCATGGTAAGCCATCTGCGTATTTAGTTGATGTTGATGATTACGAGTTTATGCAAAATCGTTTGGTTATTTTGGAGGGGATTGCGCGAGGTGAGCGAGCACTAACTGAAGGTAAAGTGGTAAGTCATGATGAAGCCAAGAACAAAATGTCAAAATGGCTGAAATAATCTGGACTGAGCCGGCTCTATCTGACCTCAATGATATCGCCGAATACATAGCACTTGAAAATGTCATGGCGGCAAAGCAGTTAGTACAAACGATATTCTCTAAAGTTGAACGCCTAGAAACTTTCCCTGAATCCGGTCGCATTCCTCCAGAGTTAGAACATTTAAGTTATCGTGAAGTTGTCGTTAATCCATGTCGTGTTTTTTATAAACAGGACAGTGACAAAGTCTATATTTTGTTTGTTATGCGCGCTGAGAGAGATTTGCGCAAGTTCCTATTGAGTAAGCAATAATCTATGGGAATGAGCTGCATACAAACGAATATGGTGTCAATCACTCTAACTCATTCATTGTCCAAAAATGGGTTGGGTTCTTTACCCAGTAATAATCTGAGTTTTGACTATTCTAAAACTTGTCATTTTTGAAATGAGGAACGAATTATCCGGAATCTCTCACACCAATAAAATTTACGTGAAAGCGAGATCCCGCATCTTCTTCGCCTAGGCTCATGTGCGGGATGACAAGGTTGGAGCGGCTCATTTCTGTCTAAAAACGAGTTACGAGATTAAACCCAATCAACCAAAACCCCTAATCCCAACAGCTTTACCCCATCCTTTAGACACAAAAAAACCGATAGTCTCTCAACTATCGGTTTTATCTTTTTGAGAAGCAACGCGCCCTAGTCACGAGCTTCCGATTAACGCTGCCTTACACTGTCTCCGGCTTCGCGTTTAACTTCTCTTCTTCCGCTTCATCTAAAGCTGGGTCACCTTTACCTTTTGATACTTTAATCACGTAACCTGTGATGATAAGCATCGCAACGAAACCGATGATGGTTGATAGTTGCATTGGTAAACCAAAGCCTAGCGTGCTGCTGTTTAAAATGAAGGTAATACATACCGTGGTCATAAACATGGCTGGAATGGTGGTAATCCAGTGCAGTTTGTTGAAACGCAGTAGGTAAGCCGATGCTGTCCACAACATCATTACCGCCGTCATTTGGTTAGCAAAACCGAAGTAGCGCCAAATGATACCGAAGTCGACTTGAGTCAGAATGCCACCAAGAACAAACAGAGGAAGTGCCATAAGTAGACGGCTTTTCAGTGTTTTTTGTTCCATGTTGAAGTATTCAGCTAAGATCAAACGGCTTGAGCGGAATGCGGTATCGCCTGACGTGATTGGTAGAATAACCACACCTAGGAAAGCAATCACACCGCCGAATACGCCAAGTAGGCCAAATGATGCAGAGTACACCACGTTACCTGGGCCGCCGTGTTTTACCGCTTCGCCAAGCGCATCCATTGAACCGAAGAAAGAAAGCGCAATCGCACACCAGATTAATGCAATGACACCTTCGCCGATCATCGCGCCAAAGAACACGAAACGGCCGTTCTTCTCATTTTCCAAACAACGTGCCATCAAAGGAGATTGGGTGGCGTGGAAACCTGAAATCGCACCACAAGCAATGGTAATGAACAGCGCAGGCCATAGTGGTAGATCGTGTGGGTTCATGTTGGTGAACATGTCGCTGAATTGGTAGCCGGCTAAAATAGCTTTATCACTAGACAATGCGACAGCACTGATAAGGCCAACCGACATGAAAATCAATAAGAAACCAAATAATGGGTAGAAGCGGCCAATGATTTTATCAATAGGTACAATCGTTGCCAGAATGTAGTAAGCAAAGATGATCGCTACCATGGTGCCCATAGAAACGGTCATGCTGGTTTGTTCATTCATTAGGTTGGTGATCATGCCCGCTGGAGCAGAAACGAATACCACACCCACAAGCAGTAATAACACAATCGCGAACACGTTCATGAAGTGCTTCGCGCCTTTACCTAGGTAGCGGCCAGTAATGCTAGGAACAGAAGCCCCACCGTTACGAATCGATAGCATGCCAGAGAAGTAATCGTGTACCGCACCAGCAAAGATACAACCTAATACAATCCAAAGCATGGCAGCTGGGCCATAAAGGGCACCCATGATAGGACCGAAAATTGGGCCAACACCGGCAATGTTTAACAGCTGAACCAGGTAGACTTTTTTGTTCGACATCGGCACGTAATCCACGCCGTCTTGCTTAGAGTAAGCTGGGGTAGTGCGGTTTTCTTTGATGCCGAAAACTTTTTCAACGAAAGCTCCGTAGATAAAGTAGCCAGCGATTAACGCCGCCACACAAAAAAGGAACATCATCATAATTATTGTCCTGTTATCAAATAGGGTTTAGAGATACGGGATGCATTTTAAGTCGGCTCAAATTAACAAGCAGTTAACCTTTCGGTGAGTGGTCGCATAATCAATTGAGCGGTTGTAGATGACATTGAGTGGTTTTATTTGTGCTTAAGTGGCGTATTTCTGATTTGCTTTAAATGTGACCTGTGTAATAGTTGGAGGCGTTAACTATATTATTCATAAGTAAAAATCGTAAAGATCTGAGCGGTATGCTCTAAGAGTGAAGGGATGTATCTATGAAAATGCGAAAACCAATGGCATCGATGAAAGTGTTATTCAGTTTGTTCACATTAGCGTTACTTGCGGCGTGTGCGAATACGGCGGAAGACTATGCTAAAGCCGGTGACTGGGAAGCGGTCGGTTACTCAGATGGTGTTCGAGGAAAATCTCACCGTAACGCAGGGGATTTTAAAGATTACAGCAACGTGAATATTAATGATTACGCTCAAGGTTATTTAAAAGGCGTGGAAGAGTACTGTAACCCCAATCATGCTTATCAAATTGGTTTAAGCGGAAACTACTATGAAGGTGTATGTGAAGGCACACCAGATGCACAGAAGTTTCGTATGGAATGGCAGCGTGGTTGGAATGACAGCAAGCTAGGTGCTTCGCAGTAATCCACAGTTTTTATTTATTAATGAGTATTAGGTGTTAGAGACCATGCACAATGTCGATGTTGGTTTGATGCTCGCTGCGGTAGGTTTGGTTGGTTTGGCGTGTCAATGGCTCGCTTGGCGAATGAAGTTACCCGCTATTTTATTTTTGCTGATTGCCGGTTTTATCATTGGACCGATCACGCATATTTTCCAACCTAATGAGATGTTTGGTGAGTTGCTCTTTCCTTTGATTTCATTAGCGGTGGCGGTGATCTTATTTGAAGGTAGCCTCACGCTTAATCTTAAAGAGATACGTGAAGTCAACAAAACGGTGATCAACATTGTCACCGTAGGGGCGTTGGTGACTTGGGCGCTCACCAGTGTGTTTACTCATTACTTGCTAGATTTCAGTTGGCCGTTGGCATTGCTATTCGGTAGTTTAACTGTGGTAACAGGCCCGACGGTGGTAGTGCCATTGCTGCGTACCGTGCGCCCTAAAGCAAAGCTTGCCAATATTTTGCGTTGGGAGGGGATTTTAATTGATCCGATCGGCGCATTATTCATCGTGATTGTGTATGAGTTTATTGTCTCAAGCAGTGAGCTACACAGCCTGCATGTTTTTGGTTTAATTCTGCTGATTGGCATCGTATTCGGTGCTTTAGCGGGAATGTTACTGGCGCAAGTATTGCGTCGCCGTTTATTACCAGAATACTTGCAACCCTTTGCGGTTCTCACGTTAGTGCTCGGTGTGTTTTCGATTTCCAATGCATTGGAGTCAGAATCGGGCTTATTAGCGGTAACTGTGATGGGGATGTGGTTGGCGAACGCTAAAGACGTCAAAATCCAAAATATCCTTCACTTTAAAGAAAACCTGACGATTTTGCTGATCTCTGGTTTATTCCTGATGTTATCGGCACGCATGGAATTGGAAGATTTCGCCACCTTAGGATTAGCATCGGCTACGCTATTTGTTGCTATTCAATTGCTTTCCCGTCCTATAGCCATTTTGCTTGCCACGATTGGCAGTAGCTTAAACTTGAAAGAAAAAATCTTTATTGCTTGGGTGGCGCCGCGCGGGATAGTAGCTGCTTCGATTTCTTCATTATTTGCCATCAAGCTGGTGGACGCGGGGGTTGAAGAAGCGAGCTTATTAGTTCCGCTTACCTTTATGGTGATCGTTGGAACGGTTGTGCTGCAAAGTATCACGGCTCGTCCTCTGGCGAATCTTTTGAAAGTTTCTGAACCTTCACCGCGCGGTTACTTGATTGTCGGTGCAAACGATGTAGGACGCACCATTGCGAGCGCATTACAAAAATATGGTCATCGAATTATCTTAACCGATTCTAACTGGGAATACATTCGTAAAGCGCGCATGCAAGGGTTTGAAACCTACTACGGCAATCCGATCTCGAGCCACGCGGCGGAATATTTGGATTTGATCGGGATTGGTAACTTGATTTCGGTGACACCGGATAAGCATTTCAACCTAGTAGTCGCCAAATACTTTATGAGTGAATTTGGCGAGCGCCGTGTGTTCTTCTTAAATGGGCGTAACAAAGATAACGAGCATGAAAAACACCGTGTGGTGGAAGAAAAACATGGTCGAGTCTTCTTAGGTGATGATGTCAGCTATAAGAAACTGGCAAGCCTTATCAATCAAGGCGCAGAAATCAAACACACTAAACTCACGGCTGAGTTTAAATGGGAAGATTACGTCATGCGTTACGTCGACGGCCACCGATTGTCATTATTCACCGTCGATCCAAAAGGCAATATTCACGTTTTATCGAATGATAGTACCCACACCACGGAAGCGGGGTGGACGGTAGTGAGTTTGATTAAGGAATAGGGGCGCGAGCGCTTCACTTATCGGGTTTCGGGCGTTTCAGTGCTCGTTACTCGATACTGATATCTTTAAGACAGCGAATAGACTCCTACTTCATGCTGTTAAGAGTCTTTCCGTGATTGCAGCGCTTCTTTAAAGCTAATTGGCGATGGAGCTAAAAGCGCAGAAATCGAGCCACGAGAAACGAGTCACGAGATCCGTTCTCCAACCACCACACACGCGGTATGCTTTTGTTTACCAAACCCAATGATCTGGCCTAGGCTGGCTTTGTTGACGGGAATCGAAGCGGAGGACGCCACGTCATTTTCGCGATCGCTGTGTGGATCATGGATGAAGAAAAACTGCTCATTCATGCCAGATAAAATAATCCAATGTGGTTCTTTATAGCCGTTAAAGCGATAGGTGCTGATCAGCAATAGCACGCATTTTCCTTGTTCAATCCATTGTTCCATTTGCTCGGTATTTGGTGGAGCACTGATGTGGCGGATACCCAGCTCTTGAGCTTGTTGGCAAAAGTCTTGATGGACAATTTCAATCACTTCTTTTTTATTGCTATCTCGCACACTATCGATAAACGGTGTCGATTGAGATTGCGTCCAAAGCTCGACATCAAAGCCACGCTTTTTGGCGGCGAGGGCTAAACCATGACCACTGCAACCGCCATGACCGCCAGCCATAAAAATGGTGGTCGCTTCACGCCAGAGTTGCAGTTCTTCTTTTCGGCTAGGTTCAAACTGTTTATCTAAAGTCGAAAATGCCATCAATAAGCAAGCCGCGCCACAAGTAAAGGGCGTAGTTTGAATATACAGTGGCATGGGCAATAACGTCTTTGGTTGGCTTGCAGTGAGACGTTTTTGCATGCGTAAGCCATCGGCCAAATCATCGTAATAATGAATCAGCACTTTTAATGGTTTATAACCTAACTTTTGATACAAATTCTTAGCAGCAATATTGTCATTTCTGACTTCTAGGCGTAATGTGGTAGAACCGTGTTCCAGTGCCGATTGCTCACATTTTTCCATTAATTGTTGCGCAACTTTTTGCCCACGAAACAGTGGGTTAACCGCAATGGAATACAAACGAGATAAGTGAGTACCTTGGTGGAAAAGCAATAGTGCATAACCTGCAATTTGTTGCTCAGAATGCACCACCCAAATTTGGCTATGGGGTGAGTTTAGGAAGCGTTTCATTTGTCTCGCCGTGATCATATCGGTGCTAAATACGCTATTCTCTAACTCAATTAATGCGGGCAAATCTTGCGGGGTTGCTCGGCGAAGTTCCATCTTAATATCCACCATATAATGCCTAAAAAAGGTCTTTGTATCACTGCCATGTGAGTACAGCAGAGACAAAATAATTAGATATCACAAATTGTTTTTTTGCTAGAGGAAAATGGATTTATGGCAAATTTTGTTATCGTTACCGACAAAGACAGTGACTGGCGTCAGTACTTTCCTTCTGAGCAGGTGGTGACGGTTGATCAATATCTTCAACCGAATTTTATGTCTGAGAAATCAGAAAAGCACAAAAGTGTGCAAGTGATTAACTTATGTCGTGATTATAGCTACATGAGTAGTGGTTATTATTGTTCTTTGTTGGCGGAAGCGCGTGGTCACCGCGTGATCCCTCGTGTGATGGCGATCAATGATGTTGGTCAGCCGTTTGTGTTCTCTTTACCAGAGCAAGAACTGAATAAGAATTTTACCAGCGAAGACAGTGTGGCGACCAAAATCTACTTTGGCCGCAGCAGTGTGAAAGGCTTAGAAAAAGTGGCTCGTCGTCTGTTTGAGCACTTTATGATCCCGGTGTTGGATATCGAATTAAAACGTCATGGTAAGCAATGGCAATTAGCCAAAGTGCAGCCATTCCCATTCCAAGATTTAAGTAATGATGAGCAAGATCTTTTCGCGCAATCATTGGAGCAGTTCTCTAACAAAGTGTGGCGTTCACCTAAGCCGAGCAAGCAATTCCGTTATGACATCGCGATGCTGGTGGACCCGGAAGAAAAAATGCCGCCGTCAGATTCTGTCGCGTTGAATCGTTTCAAAAAAGCGGCCAATCGCTTAGGGGTAAATTTAGAAACCATTACTTCAGAAGATTTCTCTCGCTTGAGTGAATTCGATGGTCTATTTATTCGCGCCACTACTAACATCAGTAATTTCACTTATCGTTTTGCTAAGCGAGCAGAAAAGCTTGGTTTGGTGGTGATGGACGATCCTGAGTCGATCATGAAGTGCACCAATAAAGTCTTTCTAACTGAATTGTTGGATCGCCATAATGTGCCAGCGCCTAAATCCATGATTTTGCGTAGCTTTGATCCGGATTGGAAAAAGAACCTGCTTGAACACATGTCATTGCCATTAGTGCTCAAAATTCCAGATGGCGCATTCTCGGTCGGGGTGGTGAAAGTGACCGATGAAGCGTCGCTGGAAGAAAAAGCTCAAGCGCTATTTGATAAGAGTGCCTTGATTTTAGCACAAGCCTTTATGCCAACCGATTTTGACTGGCGTATTGGGGTGATGAACCGCCAAGCGATCTACGCGTGTCGTTATCACATGAGTCGTGGTCACTGGCAGATTTATCAACATCATAACAGTGGCCGCACCACATCCGGTGGCTTTGATACCCTAGATTTAAAACAAGTACCGAAGAACGTGGTTGATACTGCGGTGAAAGCGGCTAACTTAATCGGTTCAGGCTTATACGGTGTTGATCTTAAAGAAGTTGACGGCCAAGTTTATGTGATTGAAGTGAACGATAACCCAAGCATTGACAATAAAGTCGAAGACTTGTGGCTAGGCGATCTTCTATACGATCGCATCATGACGGAATTCTTGCGCCGAATTCAGTTGAGGGGGTTTTAACGTTTTTTCGTTACTAGGCCGCTTCGCTTCTCGTGGCTCGAACACTCTCGAGCTACGAGACACGTTTTTTCCTAGTAGCGAAGCGCTCGCTTATACTATTCCCAACTCTTCTTTCAGTGGTTTCAAATAGCGTCGGCTGATGGGAACCACTTGCCCGCTTTGGGTGATGACTTCCCCTAAACCGTTATCCAATAATTTAATTTCTCGGATCTTCTTGGTGTTAACCAAGTATTGACGATGACAGCGCAAGAGCTCGGTTTTCTCTTCTAACGTTTTGAGCGTTAATTGACTGGTGGCGGTTTGCTGCGCCGTTTGAATATGTACACCGGAGAGATCACTGAAGGCCGATTCAATCTCTTGCAGTGGAATGATCATAATGCGGTTGTGTCCCATGCAGGGCACTTGCTGTAATTGCTTAGGCGTTAATGCTTCAATTTGTGCTTGAGTCTGCAGGGCTTCTTGATTTTGTTTGGCTTTAAGTAAACGCTGAATGCTCTTTTCCAAACGTTTAGGATCGACCGGTTTGAGCAGGTAATCAAAGGCATTATCTTCAAATGCTTGAATGGCGTATTGATCAAATGCCGTGACAAAAATGACGTGTGGCATGGTATCAGGATCAAGCATCGCCAGCAGTTCAATGCCGGTAACTTGAGGCATTTGAATATCCACAAATACCGCTTCGGGTTTAAGGCTATTGAGCAGCTTTAAGCCTTCAATGGCATTGCTCGCTTGGGCGACGACTTCAACCACACCGGTTTCTTGTAATAGCTCCGTCAGTTCTTCACGAGCAAAAAGTTCATCATCAATAACGATAGCACTTAGCATGATTTATCCTTGAGCTTTGCTTGGATACTAATAACTAGTAGCCGATTTTTTCAAAAGGAATGAGAAAGCTCATTCGAGTAAATTGGTCTTTGTGACAGTGTGTTTGTAGCTCTGCCAACGGGCCAAAATGATTGGTGAGTCGTTTATTGACGATTTCCATCCCTAATCCTTCATGGTCCGGTTTCGGCGGCACAAAACTGCCGGCATTATCCTCAACCACAATTCGATAGCCAAGTGAATTTTGTTGGCTCAAAATACGGACTTTCCCGCCTTCAATTTTATTCGATATACCGTGTTTAATCGCGTTTTCTACCAAAGGCTGCAAGGTGAAACTGGGTAAGGATTTTTCCAGTAAGGCATCTTCAATATCGATTTCAACTTCTAGGCGATCAGTAAAACGCGCTTTTTCAATTGTCAGATAGGCGTTGACGTGTGCGAGCTCTTCTTTGAAAGTGACCGTTTCAATATTCTGTTTGAGATTACTACGGAAAAAGTGCGATAAGTGTTGGATCAACTCGCGAGCTTTATTGGGATCGCGGCGAATAATCGCACTGATGGTATTGAGTGCATTGAATAGAAAATGCGGGTTAACTTGGGCATGTAACAGTTTGATTTCGGCCTGAGTTAATAGCGCTTGTTGGCGTTGGAAGTCGTTATACAAAATTTGGCTAGAAAGCAGCTGTGCAATGCCTTCACCCATGGAGCGATTAATGTTCGAGAGCAGCTTACGCTTAGGCTCATACAGTTTAATTGTACCGACGACTTCTTTACCCGCGCGTAATGGGATCACTAACACCGAGCCGAGTTTACAGTGATCGGAAATCGAGCATTGATAAGGCGTATCGCGACCATCTAAGTACATGACCCGGTTTTCTTGCATCGCTTGAATCGTACAATGAGAAGATATTGGAGTATTGCGCTTGTGGTGATCATCGCCAGTACCTATAAAGGCGAGGATCTTCTCTTTATCTGTGATGGCGACAGCGCCGACATTGGTTTCTTCATAAATAATGCGAACGATTTTTTCTGCGTTGGCGGAGTTAAAGCCGGAGCTCCAAATACCGACGCTGCGTTCAGCGATGGTTAAGGCTCGACGAGAGAAGGTAGCAGAATACTTTTCGTAGATGGTTTTTCGGTCTTGTAAAATACTGACAAACAAAGCTGCGCCGACGCAGTTGGCAATGATCATAGGCGCGGCGATATTAGAGACTAAAGCAAAGGCTTTATCAAAGGGGTCGGCAACGGAAACAATGATCAGCATTTGAGTCACTTCAGCGACAAAGGTGATGGAGAGAACAATGATGGGATTGAACAGTTGATCCGCTTTGTCTTTTTTCACTAAATACAAATGCAATAATCCACCAATTAAACCTTCTGCGGTGGTCGAAATGGCGCACGCAACATCGGTAAAACCACCTAAACTATAGCGATGTAACCCTCCCGTTAGACCGACCGCAAAGCCAACAATAGGCCCACCAAACAATCCTCCCATTACAGCCCCAATCGCTCGGGTATTGGCAATGGCATCATTAATATGCAAACCAAAGTAGGTGCCCATAATGCAAAACAGAGAAAAAAGTACGTAGCAACTGAACTTATGCGATAACCGTGAAGAAATATTGAGTAAAGGCAGGAAAATAGGCGTTTTACTTAGCATATAGGCCAAGACAAGATAAACACACATTTGTTGTAGTAAAGAGAGAATTAAGTCCATGATGCCTACATGTTTCGCATTAAATTGAAATTTGTAATTTATTTTTTACAGGTGTAATTTTATTTTTACTGTTGTTTGTTTGCGGTTTATAAAAGGTTATCGCTTGCAAAGTTTATCGATGCTGTTAATTTGAACCCATCAACCGCTGAGGTTTCACTCAGAATGAATGGTGTATCGAATTTTTTACAGGTGACGGTTATGTACAAAAGTGAATTAAGCAATATCAATATCAGCGATGAGCAACTTATCATCACGCCAAACGCATTAAAAAAGAAAATTCCACTGAGTGACAATGCGAGAAAGTTTATCCAATCGTCTCGCCAAACCATTTCTAACATTATCCATAAGAAAGATCATCGTCTTTTAGTGGTTTGTGGCCCATGTTCTATTCATGATGTCGATGCAGCAAAAGAATACGCCAAACGTTTGAAAGCACTATCAGCACAACTTGATGACCAAATTTACCTGGTGATGCGTGTTTACTTTGAAAAGCCACGTACCACAGTCGGCTGGAAAGGTCTGATTAACGACCCACATCTCGATAACTCATTCGATATTGAACAAGGCTTGCATATTGCGCGTCAGTTATTAGTCGACTTAGCGGAAATGGAAATCCCATTAGCTACCGAAGCCCTTGATCCCATTAGTCCGCAGTACCTAGGCGATACGTTCAGCTGGGCGGCGATTGGCGCTCGTACTACAGAATCTCAAACCCACCGTGAAATGGCCAGCGGCTTATCGGTACCAGTTGGTTTCAAAAATGGTACTGATGGCAGCTTAGCGACGGCGATTAATGCGATGCAAGCGGCGTCATCGAGTCACCGTTTTATGGGGATTGATAGCGATGGTCACGTGGCATTATTGACTACGCAAGGTAATGCGAATGGTCATGTAATTTTACGTGGTGGTAAGCAAACCAATTACGATTCCGTTTCTGTTAATGAATGTGAGCGAGAAATGGCAAAACACGGCCTTGATGCTGCTTTGATGGTGGATTGCAGCCATGCTAACTCTCGTAAAGATTACCGTCGCCAACCTTTGGTTGCTGAAGATGTGATTCACCAAATCCGTGAAGGTAATAAATCGATTATTGGTTTGATGATTGAAAGCCACATTAATGAAGGCAACCAACCTTCGGATATTCCACTGTCTGAAATGCAATACGGCGTTTCTATTACCGATGCATGTATTAGTTGGGATAGCACAGAAACCTTGTTACGTCATGCACATAAAGAGCTGGTTCCGTTTTTACAAGATCGCTTAAAAGGGTAAACTGCAACAAAAGGAATAAGCCAAACAAGGTAGGAAATCGTCAATGGCTGTTGAATTAAATGAATTAAGAGATCAAATCGACGCAGTAGATAAACAAATGCTGGAGCTTCTAGCACAGCGTTTGGCGTTGGTGGAAAAAGTCGGTGAAGTTAAGAGCAAGCACGGTTTACCAATTTATGCCCCAGATCGTGAAGCCTCAATGCTGGCTTCACGTCGCGCAGAAGCGGAAAAACGTGGCGTGCCACCGCAATTGATTGAAGATATTTTACGTCGCACCATGCGTGAATCGTACGCCAGTGAAAAAGATTCCGGCTTTAAGTGTTTAAACCCAGAATTACGTTCGATTGTTATCGTAGGCGGTAATGGTCAACTGGGCGGCTTGTTTAAGCGTATGTTTGAGCTTTCCGGTTACCAAGTCAAAGTGCTTGGTAGTCAAGATTGGGATAACGCTGAGCAATTGGTGCAAGATGCCGGCATGGTGGTGGTAAGTGTGCCGATTCATTTAACCGAGACGGTGATTAAAAAACTGCCTAAGCTGCCTAACGATTGCATTTTATGTGATTTAACGTCCATCAAAGCAGAACCTCTCGCTGCCATGCTAGAGGCGCATTCTGGCCCAGTGGTTGGCTTGCATCCGATGTTTGGCCCAGATATTCCGAGCATGGCGAAACAGGTGATCATTTGCAGTGATGGCCGAGCACCTGAAATGTATCAATGGCTACTCAAGCAATTTGAAATTTGGGGCGCGAGTATTTGTTCGATTGATGCAGAAGAGCACGACAATGGCATGACGCTCATTCAAGCGCTACGTCACTTTACTTCGTTTGCCTACGGTTCACATTTGTCTAAAGAGAACCCAAATCTCGATACGCTAGTGCAGCTAAGCTCTCCGATTTATCGCTTAGAGCTAGCAATGGTAGGGCGTTTGTTTGCTCAAGATCCAGAGCTATACGGTGACATCATTATGTCGTCTCAGCGTAATATCGATATGATCAAACGCTTCCATCAACGCTTTGGTGAGGCGATTCAGATTTTGGATAACCAAGACAAGCAAGCGTTTGTTGAGCAGTTTAATTCTGTGTCAAACTGGTACGGTGATTACTCACAGCAATTTATGCGCGAAAGTCAAAACTTGCTTAAACAGGCTAATGATTCGATTCATCGCGCTAAATAACCTCAACTGAGGCCGAATAATTAATCAGAGGGCGAGTTATATCGCCCTTTTTTATTTCTCTTTCTGTTGTTGACGTTTTTACGCTTGTTATTCCTCCACCGTTGCCCAACCATCTTCCTCTATTCCAAATGCGGTTAACCCTTGATTAGCCACTTTTGCCTGCTTTTTACTTGGCTTGCTGAATATCTGTTCTTTTCTGTTCATTGCGAGCAACACTTGTTGATTTACGGTGCTGGTGAGTTGCGCAATGAGGCTTGTCCATGGCACTTGTTTTTGTTGTTCGAACAGCTGCGCAATATCGCTTGGCTGCCATTGCATGAAATCTTTCGGGTTTAAGGTTTTGCCAATAAAGCGCACTTCATAATGCAGGTGCGAACCGGTGGAGTTGCCACTACTGCCACAAAAACCAATACGATCGCCTTTTTCTACAAATTGCCCCGTTTTCACGGCAAATTGATTGAGATGAGCGTATAAGGTCATAAAGCCAAAGGCGTGGCGGATTTTGATCATATTGCCATAGCCTTGATTGCTCGGGCGGGTGATTTCCACCACACCATCGGCGGTGGAAAAAATGGGCGTTCCACGCGGGCAGGTCAGATCCATGCCTAAATGCCGTGACCATTTTCCTGAGATTGGGTGAGTGCGTTCACCATAAGGAGAAGATACACGCTTATAGTCCACAGGCGTATCATTGGGGATCATTCGAAACAATGAGGTTTCCACTGCCGGAGTGAGTGGCAAAAGAATCTGCTGGGCATCGTCAAGGTGGTGTAAGTTTGAGTCATCAAGTGCTTGCTCAAATTGGTCTTGTCCTTGTTCTTGTTCTGGTGCTAGTGAAACGGACAAAATTTCTGATTCTTCCGTGTTTTCACTTTGTTCTATAGAGCCACTATGTAATTCAACTTGTGCCTGAAGCGCTTGGTTTATTTGTAGTTGGTGTTGATAAAGCGCTTGGACTTTTTCTAATTGCTGCTGCAACGCTAGATTAGTTGATGGCGTTTTTCTTTCGGTTAATTGCAAAAAGAGAAATAGTAATATTGTGATGCAAGTGATTGATATAAATGCAATTGCCCATTTTTTTTTCGCTGGTGAGGTAGGCTTTTGAGCTATGATGGGCTTAAAGAACATCATTGGCCAAAAAGTTTCTTGGCTATCTTTCGGCTCTTGTTTAACGTCTATTTGGGGAATGTGCGCCGATTCGGTCAGGCTAGATTCTAAGGTCGACATACCATGCTGATGATCCAATGGGTGATGATGTAGGTCTACAGCAATTTATTCATCTGGAAAAGTGATGCGGATTTTGACTGTAAAAATTTAGGGCGCTGTTCTCATTTATGGCTTGAGTTAGAAAAGAAGTAATAAAAACCAGTTAATAGCAAATAAACAAAAGCCACAGCGAAAACTGTGGCTTGAGATGATCAATATCCAGCTTGTCACTGGTTGATTGTTAATGGCTGATTATTTGGCGATACGCTTGTATTTGATGCGGTGTGGTTCTGCCGCTTCAGGGCCAAGGGTTTTCTTCAACCATTCCATGTACTCAGTGTAGTTCCCTTCATAGAAGTTCACCTGACCTTCGTCACGGTAGTCGATGATGTGGGTGGCAATACGGTCTAAGAACCAACGGTCGTGCGAGATCACCATGGCACAACCAGGGAATTCCAATAACGCTTCTTCTAGCGCACGTAACGTTTCCACATCCAAGTCGTTGGTTGGCTCATCGAGTAGTAAGACGTTGCCGCCCGCTTTAAGCAGTTTTGCAAGGTGAACACGGTTACGCTCACCACCGGATAATTCACCGATGATTTTTTGTTGATCGCTACCACGGAAATTAAAGCGAGAACAATAAGCACGCGCTGGAATTTCGAAGTTGTTGATCTTGATGATATCGGCACCTTCCGAAATTTCTTGGAACACGGTGTTTTTATCATTCATTGAATCACGGAACTGATCGACCGACGCAAGTTGAACCGTTTCACCCATTTCAATCGTGCCAGAGTCAGGTTGTTCTGTACCGCTGAGCATTTTGAATAGCGTTGATTTACCCGCGCCGTTGGCACCGATAATACCGACGATGGCACCTTTTGGCATATTGAACGAGAGATCATCAATTAAAACACGACCATCGAATGATTTGGTTAGATTTTTCACTTCGATCACTTTGTCACCTAGGCGCTCACCTGGTGGAATGAACAATTCGTTGGTTTCATTACGTTTTTGGTGATCAGTGCTTTGTAGCTCTTCAAAGCGAGCCATACGTGCTTTAGATTTCGCTTGACGACCTTTCGGGTTTTTACGCACCCACTCAAGTTCTTTCTCAATAGTCTTTTGACGAGCACTTTCTTGTGACGCTTCTTGTTGTAGGCGCGCGTCTTTTTGCTCAAGCCATGACGTATAGTTACCTTCCCATGGAATGCCTTCACCACGGTCAAGCTCTAGAATCCATCCAGCAGCGTTATCAAGGAAATAACGGTCGTGGGTAATCGCAACAACAGTGCCGGTGTAATCGACAAGGAAGCGTTCTAGCCAAGCAACCGATTCAGCATCTAAGTGGTTGGTTGGCTCATCAAGTAACAACATGTCTGGTTTTTCAAGCAGCAGGCGACAAATCGCGACGCGGCGACGCTCACCACCCGATAAGTGCTGAATTTTAGCATCCCAATCTGGCAGGCGTAGTGCATCAGCTGCACGCTCTAATGTGTTGTCTAGGTTATGACCATCTTTCGCTTGAATTAACGCTTCAAGCTCGCCTTGTTCTTTAGCGAGAGCATCAAAATCCGCATCGGGTTCAGCGTAAGCGGCGTACACTGCATCGATACGTTTTAGCGCATCAACCACATCAGCCACGGCTTCTTCTACAATTTCACGTACAGTTTTTGATTCATCCAATACTGGCTCTTGCGGTAGGTAGCCGACATTTAAGCCTGGTTGAGGACGTGCTTCACCATCAATGTCAGTATCAATACCTGCCATGATGCGAAGAAGAGTCGATTTACCCGCACCATTTAGGCCTAAAACACCGATTTTGGCACCCGGGAAAAAGCTTAATGAGATATCTTTTAAAATTTGACGTTTCGGTGGCACAATTTTGCTCACACGAGACATGGTATAGACGTATTCAGCCATAGCTGCTTAGATCCTATGCGTTATAATAATTTCAAAAGTATAGTTTACTCTTTCTCACATAAGATTCACACTAGATGAGTGTATACGAGGGTATTATTAAGCGTATTATCACGGTGATTGGCTTGATTTGGATTTGTCATTAAAGCCAGTTTACCGACATTCACCATTCACATTTCGTGATTGATTTATCAGGGAAGTTTACCGCTCATGTTGAATTTCAAACAGACTCTATTTCTTTGTGTAGTATCCACGAGCGCGATCTTTTCAGCTACTCAGGTTAGCGCGCAGTCAATCTCTTCAACGTCAGTGACCGAAAAAGGCCAGTCTGATTCAGATAATGAAAAAAAGACACTTTCACCGCTTGAAATACAGCGTCAGGTTTACGAGCAAGGGCAAGACTTATTAGACAAAGACGATATTGCTGGTTATCAGGCGATTCGTCCACAAATTGCGTCATATCCTTTAACGCCATATATTGATTATCGTGTTTATTTATCTGATATCCAAAATCGCACGCCGCAAGAGGTCAATAGTTTTACTGAAAAGTACCAAACCTTTCCTTTTTCTAATCGTGTTCGTGCAAATTACTTAGATGCATTAGCCAGAACCAATCAATGGCAACGTTTGGCTGAATATCAAACGGAAGCGCCAAGAGATCAAAAATACCGTTGTTATTATTACTATGCGAAATGGACACAAGGTGACAAAGAGTTAGCTTATCAAGGCGCGAAAGATCTTTGGCTTACGGGCAGTAGTGTTTCTTCCGCGTGTGATGACTTATTTGATGAATGGACAAAAGCAGGGCTACGTTCTGAGGAATTAGTGCTAGAGCGTATGTTGCTCAGTTTTAAATCTGGCCACTCGGGGATGTTCAGTTACCTAGATGGATTATTGACTAGTGAACAAGCGAAAGCACGCTCGAAAGATCTTCAAGAGTTGTATCGTGATCCGAGTAAAGTGGTGGAGTTCAGTAAGAAATCGAAAATCACGCCGTTTAACCAGCAATTGTCAGAATATGCATTTAAACAGCTGATTCGTAAAAATACCAAGCAAGCGGTTGAGGCTTATGATCAAGTCGTCAAAACCCAGAAGTTGCCAAAAGACGCACAAGTCGATTTGTCTAATTACGCCAGCGCTTGGTTAATGAATACGAGTGACGCTGATTTAGCCAAATGGCGAGATAGCATGTTAGACAAACAAGGCTTACCGAATCGTATTGAAAGGCGTGCTCGTATCGCCATTCAAAATGGTGATTGGAAAGATCTGGATCATTGGATTGGAAAGTTACCACCTGAAGAGCAGCAATCACTGCGTTGGCAATATTGGCAAGCGAGAGCCGAATTAGCGCAAGGTAAAGATAAGCAAGCGAAAGATCGTCTTAAAAAGCTACTTGGTCAACGTAACTTTTATAGCGCTGCCGCCTCAAACTTACTCGGAGAGCCGATTCGTTATGAAAGTAAGTTACTGAATGAAAAGCTGCCTAGTATTGTTAGCAAGCAAGAAGCACTCGATCGTATTGAAGAAATGATCGCGGTTGATAAAATTTATGCGGCAAAAAGTGAATGGCGCTGGTTACTTTGGCATAGTAATGATGCCGAGAAGAAGGCGTTAGTGAAATACGCTGCAGATAAGAATTGGCATAATTTTACCGTAGTGGCGACCATTGAAGCGAAAATGTGGGATTACACCAGTTTACGCTTCCCGATAGCGCATCGCTGGTGGTTTGATTTCTATTCTAAGAAAAACAATGTGCCTTTAATCACGTTGATGTCGTTAGCTCGTCAAGAAAGTGCCTTAGATATAGAAGCCCGCTCACCCGTTGGAGCAAGAGGCATCATGCAAATCATGCCTGCTACCGCGAGACATACTGCCGATGTGTATGATTTAGAATACAGCCATCCTGATGAGTTATTTAATGTGCAAAAGAACATTGAAATAGGCAGTTCTTATTTAGGTGGGTTGTTAGATGATTTTAATCAAAACCGTATTTTTGCTTTTGCCGCTTATAATGCTGGCCCACATCGTGTCAAACAATGGCGAGCACGAACGAATCAAAGTATTGATGCGTATTCATTTATTGAAGCGATTCCTTTTGATGAAACGCGTGGTTACGTGCAAAATATCTTAATGTTTGAAACCTATTATCGAAATTTACTGGGTGAAGATGGGGCATTCTTAACCCCGCAAGAAGTTAAGGAAAAATATTAAGCTGATGGCGAACTCAAAACCACAAAATGATAAAGAGATGGCGACGCCTGAATTTACTGACTGGCAAGATGTACTGGGTTTACTGTCTCACTCTTGCCAGCAGGAACAGTTAGAGTTTTTACTTTCAATGTTGCTGACTTACGATGAGCGTGAGGCTTTATTGGCTCGTATGAATATTTTGCATGAGTTAATGAAAGGTGAGCATTCTCAGCGTCAAATTAGCCAGATGCTAGGGGTGGGCGTTGCAACGATCACACGTGGCTCTGCCGAGTTGAAAAAGCTAGAAGATGAACAAAAGCAGCAGTTGCAAGCCATGTTGCAAGCTGCTGCGGAGACATCAGCTAAAAGTGGTTTGGATTAAAGTGGTCTGGATTAAGGAAAGGAATTAAAGCCAGAATGAGAGCCTGGTGATACACCGAGCTGCGAGTCAATTGGTGGTGCGTGAGTAAACCTATCGCACCGCCTTTTTGTTTGATGTTGTCGGTGGCAAACACTTCATCCATCACGTGTCCCAGTTCTTTACCTTGGCGCACCTTTTCGAGTACCAACGGCGGTAACATTAAGCAAGCCGAGCGAGATTCTCCACGCACCACTTTTCCGTACACGGGGTTATTTTCAATGATCATCCAAGCGTAAGTAAAATCGCCTTCGATACCAGCCTCTAAGCCAACATAAAAATCAGCATCGGTAATTTGTTGCTGTGCGTTATGCACTCTATTTAACGCGCCTTGTTTTGTTTCTTGATCAAACATGGGTTGATCGGGCACCCCACTTGGCACGGATACCCCTTCAAATAGAAAACTTTGATCAGCAAAGCTAGAAGTAAAAGCACTTTCTACCGCTTTTATTTTTGCTGGGTTTAATGATGCGACGACCACTTTCTTTGTCATGCTTTAGCCTTCTAATTTCACTTGTGTCGCTTTGATGTTCTCACTTGGGTAGCAACCAAGTACTTTCAAATGACGCGTAATTTTTGTCAGCTCCGAGATAGCTTGTTGCATTTCTTGTGAATCTAAATGCGCTTCTAAATCGACGTAAAACATCTCTTCCCAAGGGTTCCCCATGATTGGACGAGATTCTAGTTTGGTCATGTTGATGCCGTAACGTTGTAGCACCAGCAAGGTTTGCACTAAAGATCCAGCTTCTTGCGCGGTAGACATAATCACCGTCGTTTTGGCTGGAATTTGTGCCGAGACTTCTACTGGTTTACGGGCAACCACAATAAAGCGCGTGTGGTTCTCGGTTTGGTTTGCGATGTTACCCTGAATGGTTTGCAGCCCATAAAGTTTCCCGCTGGTGGCATTGCCGATAGCAGCGACGCCCGGTTGGTTTAAGTCTTTCACTTTTTGCATGGCATCTGCGGTGCTGACACAAGACTCTAATGACACGTCTTTCAAGCGGCTTAAAAACTCACTGCATTGCTGATGAGGTTGTGGGTGAGAGTAGAGGACTTTGATGTCTTCTAAACGCATCTCTTGAGGTGCTAGCAAACAATGTTCAATAGGCAGCGTCATTTCGCCAACGATATAGAGCGTCGTGTGTTGCAGTAAATCATACACTTCATTAATGGAGCCTGAACTGGTGTTTTCGATCGGCAGGACACCAAAATCGGCATGGCCAGACTCAACCGTTGAGGTGATCTCTTTGAAATGCTTACAGTTGAGCTCAATTAACTCCGTATTACGACGGCTAAAATATTCTAGGCTAGCAAGGTGAGAATAAGAGCCTTTTGAACCCAAGAAAGCCACACGAGCCAGCGGTTTGCGGCTTTCTTCAGGGTTGGCTAAGTTTTGTAAATAGGCTTGTTGCAGCAGTACTGAGTCTTCAATAATGGTGTGAAAAATTTTGGTTATGTAAGGCGCATCAAGCTGATATTTGTTTTTGCCGTTGTTAATCAATTTAACCAGCAATTCTTGTTCACGCTGTGCATCACGCACGGGTTTGGCAGTTTGTACTTTGCTTTTTGCCACTTCAATACTTAATGCCCGGCGTTCGGAAAGAATGCTCAGTAGGTGGTCGTCCAATTCATTAAGGCGAAGTCTGATATCGTCTAATGATAGCGATGTGCCCGAAGGTTTTTGTTCTTGTGTCATGGTTATTTCCTATAAAAAAGCCTCCCTAGTTTGGGAGGCTTTCTGTCCGTTTTTGGCTTATTTTTAAAACGACATTAGCCCCACCGATTAGGATGGAAAAAACAAGCCAAAAAAGAACAGAGTAGATGATTGCATGTGAAATTATTCCTTGAATGAAACTGTACCATAAGCAAGGGGCGGTAAAGCGTCAAGCAAAAAAATGACGCCCAAATGAGCGTCATAAAATGGTTTGTTATTTTTTAACGAGATTTATTAAGATTCTTCCACTTCCTCAAGTTCTGGTTTTTCTGCTTGTGCTCGTTTGGCTTCCGGTTTGTGGCTGAGCTTATTCAGTTGTCGTTCGAGTTTTTGCTCTACCTCATTAATGGCTTTATATAAATCTTCGTTTGAAGCTGAGGCAATCAGTTGTCCTTTTGGAACGCTAATCGCCGCTTCAATTTTTTGTTGTTTACCAGGTTCAGTGCTGATAGTGGCTTGGCAGCTAATAAGGTCAACTTGCCATTTTTCTAGTTTTTTAAACTTAGCTTCAACGTATTCACGGATCGAAGAGGTCACTTCAATGTTTTTACCAGTAATATTTATTTTCATAGGCTCTATCCTCTTTTGTCCTCGATTTCATGCTTTCAGATTACTGTTTCGGCAATAAAAAAATGTGATCGATGTCGCGTTATTTGGGCGATGAAAGCTCTGATTAAGTAAATGTGATCACTGATAAATAATAAGGACATTCTTGTTCGAAAAGGCTTGTGTTTTAAATGAATTTAAGTAATTTGAAGGAGTTGGGTGACTAGAAATTTTTGTTTTTAGGGGCTCAATGCAGACTTAAAATAGAATTGTGTATTTTCTCGTCAGCACTTTTCTGTGATCTCATCATGATAAAGTAAAAAAAAGCAGCCGAAGCTGCTTTTTTGTTGTTTATCACTTTCTGCTTGTTTGCCAATCAGTCTTCTTCATTCAGTTTGATTAACTCTTCAGTGCGCTTAATCGCATCTTCCAAGCCAAGCTCTTTATAGGCTTCAAGTTGGATGTCTAACGATTTACGTGCAGCAACCGTATCGGGATAGGTTTTCTGAATTTCTTGACTGCGGTTGATGGCTGCAATCCATGCCTCTCGACGTAAATAAAAATCAGCCGACGCTAAGTCATATTCCGCTAAACGATTTTTCAAAGACATTAAACGAGCTTTTGAATCGGCAGCATATAAGCTGTCAGGGTAACGTTCCAGTAAGCGTTTGAAATCAACAAAGGCGGCTTTGACTGGTTCTGGATCTCGATCCGAACGATCCATATTGAACAAACTGTGCATGAAGTTAGAGTCTTGCGCCATGTGTGTTAAACCGCGCATATACAATACCCAATCAGAACGTTCATGAGTGGGGTTTAAACGAGAGAAACGTTCGATACTCGCTAACGCAAGAGCATAATCGCCATTTTTGTAATAAGCGTAGATTAAGTCTAATTGTACTTGATCGGAATACGGGCCAAATGGATAGCGAGAGTCTAATGCTTCCAGTTTTTTGATTGATTCAGCCCAGCTCCCAGCTTGCAAGTTTTGTTGCGCTTGGGTGTATAGGTCCGAAGGCGGAATGTCTGGTACAGCGTCTTTATTGTCTGCACAACCCGCTAAAAAGAGTAGGGAAACCAGTCCCAAAAGGTATTGGCGTTTCATTGCTAGGAGAAAATTCCTTAATTAAATTTATCGCGTCCGTTACTTCTGACAACTTAACAGATACAATGGTAAATAACACTATTTTACCAATCACGGTGAATAGCCTATTTTATCCATATTGTTGGATATTAGTCTCATGGTTTTTTAAAAAGTTCGATATGGCCCAACAGATTGTACGCACCGACACAGTAAAAGATTCTCAATTAGGGCAACGCTTAGACCAAGCGATTGCTGAATTATTTTCCGAGTTCTCTCGCTCACGTTTGAAAGAATGGTTGCTGGAAGGCAAAGTTCAAGTCAATGGTGAAGTGGTGACTAAGCCTCGTACCCGTGTAATGGGGGGTGAGGAAATTACCGTTGAAGCAGAGCTCGAAGATGAAGAACGTTGGGAAGCGCAAGATATTCCACTGAATATCGTTTATGAAGATGACGATATTATTGTGATCAACAAACCGCGTGATTTCGTGGTGCACCCTGGTGCTGGTACGCCTGATGGCACCGTGTTAAATGCTTTATTGCATCACTACCCAGCGATTGCGGAAGTGCCGCGAGCGGGTATCGTGCATCGTTTGGATAAAGATACCACTGGTTTGATGGTGGTCGCGAAGACGGTTCCGGCTCAAACTCGCTTGGTACGAGCGCTGCAAAAACGCAATATTACCCGTGAATATGAAGCGATCATCATTGGGAATATGACGGCTGGGGGGCGCATTGAGAAGCCTATCGGCCGTCATTCGACCAAACGTACTTTGATGGCTGTTAACGAATTAGGTAAGCCTGCGGTTACACATTACCGAGTGGCAGAGCATTTCCGTGAACATACGCGTATTCGTCTGCGTCTAGAAACGGGGCGTACTCACCAAATTCGTGTCCACATGTCTTATATTCAACATCCACTATTGGGTGATGTGGCTTATGGTGGCCGCGCTCGTATTCCAAAAGGTGCATCAAAAGAATTAACAGACATGATCCGTGGGTTTGACCGTCAAGCTCTGCACGCGGTGATGCTGAAGTTTGATCATCCAGAGACTGGCGAAGAAATGAAGTTCCACGCACCCGTTCCTGACGATATGGTTGCGATGGCTGAAGCGCTTCGTCAAGACGCATTAGAGAATCATGTTGAAGATTAAAGGTTAACAATTCATGGATAACATCGTCGTACCCAACTGGCCAGCGCCTAAGAATGTAAAAGCCTTTGCTTCTACACGTTTGGGCGGTGAATCAACCGGTCAATATCAAGGTTTAAACCTAGGTATGCATGTTGGCGATGACGGCGATGTTGTACAAAGAAATCGTGACTTTATTGCCCAACGACACCGGATGCCTACTACGCCGGTGTGGTTGAACCAAACGCATTCGACTGAGGTGGTTGAGTTAGTGAAACCTACTCACCACGTAATCGATGCTGATGGCAGTTCTACTCGCCACAATAACATTGTTTGTGTTGTGATGACGGCAGATTGTTTGCCGATATTACTGACCAATACCGATGGCACTCATGTCGCTGCGGTTCATGCAGGATGGCGCGGATTAGCTGACGGCATACTCGAGAATGCGATACAGCAATTTGATAAACCCAGTCAAGTGATGGCGTGGATTGGTCCGGCTATCGGCACTCAAGCGTTCGAAGTTGGCAATGATGTTTATCAAACATTTGTACAGCATCATTTTCAAGCCAAAGATGCCTTTTATTCACATCCTACCCATGATGACAAATGGCTAGCCGATATGTCCCAACTTGCCACTCAGCGGTTGAATCAAGCGGGCGTTGAAGAAGTTTACCTTAGTCAGCGTTGCACCTATTCCGAGCCTGATAACTTTTACTCCTACCGGCGAGATGGCGTGACAGGCCGTCAAGCAACGTTTATCTGGATGGAATAGCCTTGTTCTTATGAGTGTTTATTTTTTATTCACTCTTGAAAATGCTGATCCCCGCATCCATTTATAAGCCAACAACAGAAGTATCTCACTTTTGATATTGGAGGCTTATAATGCGTTTCGATAAATTTACTAGCAAATTTCAGCTTGCCATTTCAGATGCGCAATCTCTTGCGCTAGGCCGCGATCATCAATTTATTGAGCCTGTGCATTTGATGCAGGCTTTACTGAACCAAGACGGCAGCACCATTCGTCCTATTTTTACTATGCTCGGGGTGGATGCCACTCAATTGCGTTCTAAAGTCGCTCAAGAGCTCGATAAGTTGCCTAAGGTGACCGGCATCGGTGGCGATGTTCAAGCATCGAAAAGCCTAGGTAACTTACTCAATGTGTGTGACAAGATTGCGCAGCAACGTAAAGATGCCTATATTTCATCGGAATTGTTTTTGCTTGCTGCGATAGAAGACAATGGCCCACTGGGTAAATTGTTTAAAGAACTCGGTTTAAATAAAGACAATGTGACCAAAGCGATCGATGAAATTCGTGGTGGTCAAAGTGTTGATGATCCAAATGCTGAAGAAAAACGCCAAGCATTGGAAAAGTACACCATTGATCTCACTGAGCGCGCTGAGCAAGGCAAACTGGATCCTGTGATTGGTCGTGATGATGAAATTCGTCGCACCATTCAAGTATTGCAACGTCGCACTAAAAACAACCCAGTATTGATTGGTCAGCCTGGCGTGGGTAAAACCGCGATTGTTGAAGGCTTGGCATTGCGCATCGTCAATAACGAAGTACCAGAAGGGTTACGCAATCGCCGCGTATTATCGCTCGACATGGGCGCATTGATTGCTGGTGCGAAATATCGTGGTGAATTCGAAGAGCGTTTAAAAGCGGTATTGAACGAATTGGCGCAAGAAGATGGCAATATCATTTTGTTCATTGATGAGCTACACACCATGGTCGGTGCGGGTAAGGGCGAAGGCTCAATGGATGCCGGTAACATGCTCAAACCGGCGTTAGCGCGAGGTGAATTGCATTGTGTTGGCGCAACAACTTTGGATGAATACCGTCAATACGTGGAAAAAGATCCGGCGTTAGAGCGTCGTTTCCAAAAAGTATTGGTGGATGAGCCAAGCGTGGAAGATACCATCGCTATCCTGCGTGGTTTGAAAGAGCGTTACGAGTTGCATCACCATGTGGAAATTACTGACCCAGCGATTGTGGCGGCGGCAACCTTGTCGAATCGTTATGTGTCAGATCGTCAATTGCCAGATAAAGCCATCGACTTGATTGATGAAGCGGCATCGAGCATTCGTATTCAAATGGACTCCAAACCAGAGTCTATGGATCGTTTAGATCGCCGGATTATTCAATTGAAGATCGAACAACAGGCTTTGCTCAATGAAGACGATGCCGCTAGTGCCAAACGCTTGGAGATCTTAAATCAGGAACTGGCTGAGAAAGAGCGTGAATATTCTGAGTTAGAAGAAGTCTGGAAAACTGAAAAGGCCTCATTGTCAGGCACTCAGCATATTAAAGCGGAGCTTGAGCAAGCGCGATTGGATATGGATGTCGCACGTCGAGCGGGTGATCTACAACGTATGTCGGAATTGCAATATGGCAAGATTCCAGAGTTAGAAAAGCAATTAGATGCAGCCTCACAAGCGGAAAATATTGAGCTGACGTTACTGAAAAACCGTGTGACGGATGCGGAGATCGCGGAGGTGCTTTCCAGACAAACCGGTATTCCGGTATCGAAAATGCTGGAAGCAGAAAAAGCCAAATTGCTATCGATGGAATCGGTATTGCATGAGCGCGTGATCGGACAAAAAGAAGCCGTCGATGTGGTGTCTAATGCCATTCGTCGTAGTCGCGCTGGGCTATCGGATCCGAATAAACCGATCGGTTCGTTCCTATTCTTAGGTCCAACCGGTGTCGGTAAAACTGAGCTATGTAAAACACTAGCGAACTTTATGTTTGATAGTGAAGATGCCATGGTGCGGATTGATATGTCTGAGTTTATGGAAAAACACTCGGTATCACGTTTAGTCGGCGCGCCTCCGGGCTATGTGGGTTATGACGAAGGTGGCTATTTAACTGAAGCGGTACGCCGTAAACCTTATTCAGTGATTTTGCTTGATGAGGTGGAAAAAGCGCATCCAGATGTGTTCAATATCTTATTGCAAGTCTTGGATGATGGCCGTTTAACCGATGGTCAAGGTCGCACGGTGGACTTTAAAAATACCGTGGTGATCATGACTTCGAACTTAGGCTCGGATCGCATTCAAGAAAATGCCGCGACATCGTCGTATGAAGAAATGAAAGCGCAAGTGATGGAGATTGTTAGCCAACACTTTAGACCGGAGTTTTTAAACCGTGTCGATGAAAGTGTGGTGTTCCATCCACTCGGCCAAGAGCAGATCAAATCGATCGCTTCGATTCAATTGGATCGCCTACGTCAACGCATGGCGGACAAAGAATATGAATTGGTGGTGAGCGATGAGGTGTTGTCCTTGGTGGCGCAAGTGGGCTTTGATCCAGTGTATGGCGCGCGTCCACTAAAACGTGCGATTCAACAAATGGTCGAAAACCCATTAGCGCGTTCAATTCTGGCGGGCGAGCTTGTCCCTGGAAAAGAAGTGCATTTGTCGGTCGAAGACGATCAAATTGTCGCTCAACAATAACAATTTGAGCGTTGAACGAGAAAGAGCAGCGAAGATCGCTGCTCTTTTTTTAGCTTAACATTTACCTAGTGTTGCTGAGGCTATTTAGCGAAGTTCGCATTGATGCGCATGTTTAAGTAATCTTGTGCGGTGATCGCTTGGTATTCATTCTTCGCCAGCAGAGCATCTTAAGCTATTGGCTCAATATGCCCGTAGCAAACAGTTAAAAATGCATTCTCATTTATTAGAAGTAGATTTTGACCAACAACAGGCCTTAGCAAAATATGGTAAGAGTGCCGTAGAGTTTGCCGCAGAGTGTCAATGGTTAGGTGATGATGTCTGGTTTGCTCATCTAGTTAAAGCATCTCAGCAAGATATAAAGATACTAGCTGAAACGAAAACCGGGATTGCACACTGTCCAACTTCTAATTGCCGCTTGGGGAGTGGTATTGCTCCTGTCATAGATATGTATAAAGAGGGAATGCCAGTCAGTATTGGTGTTGATGGTTCGGCGTCTTCTGAGTCTGTTTCCATGTTACAAGAATTAAATCTGATTTGGTTGCTCCATAGAGCGGTTAATGGTGCTGATGCTACCTTGTTAGAAACAGTGGTTAAATGGGGCACTGTAAATGTTGCTGCATTACTAGGATTAGACAAAGTCGGCAAAGTGGAAGTGGGCATGGCGGCTGATCTGGTGATTTATGATCTCAACCAAGTCCGTTACCAAGGATGTCATTCATCTTTATATGCACCTGTGATGTGCGGAGAGCCCGCTAAGATTAAATATTCTTTAGTGAATGGCAAAATCGTTTATCAAAATGAAGCTTGTTTGATTGAATCAGACGTTTTAATTAGAAATGCAAAGCGTGCTTTTACGGATCTTGTTGCACGAGTAACAAGTAACAGGACTTAAAATCGCAAGTTACCCACAGCTATTTGTGGGTAACTTGTGCTTAAAGTTTGAGTAAATTGGTATAAATAAGGCTTTGAGCGTAAAGTGAGCATCTAATCATTATTTTTCAAGTTTTTTCTAAAAAGCGCTTGCCAATGTGATTCGGATCTCTATAATGCGTCCTCACTGACACGGCGGGGCTCACAAGGCAACGAAACAACAGTAAAAGGCCTCTTTCATAATCAGATGATGATTTAGAAAGAAAGCGAAAAAAGTTTTAAAAAAGTGTTTGACACGAGCTTTTAAATCGCTAAAATAGCCGCCCTGTTCAACGAGATGCGCTAAGCAATCTCAATAAGAACAACGCTCTTTAACAATTTAAACCTATCAATCTGTGTGGGCACTCGTTGATGATAATCAAAGAAGATTTATCAATGAACTGAGTGACCAATTTGATACTTCGGTATCGAGCACAGTCAATTCAACATTACTTAGTAATGCTAAATATCAGAATTCATTGAGCCGAAGCTTTTAGCTTCAACAAAACTTTAATTGAAGAGTTTGATCATGGCTCAGATTGAACGCTGGCGGCAGGCCTAACACATGCAAGTCGAGCGGTAACAGGAGAAAGCTTGCTTTCTCGCTGACGAGCGGCGGACGGGTGAGTAATGCATAGGAAGTTGCCCAGTAGAGGGGGATAACCATTGGAAACGATGGCTAATACCGCATGACCTCTTCGGAGCAAAGCAGGGGACCTTCGGGCCTTGCGCTATTGGATACGCCTATGTGGGATTAGCTAGTTGGTGAGGTAAGGGCTCACCAAGGCGACGATCCCTAGCTGGTCTGAGAGGATGATCAGCCACACTGGGACTGAGACACGGCCCAGACTCCTACGGGAGGCAGCAGTGGGGAATATTGCACAATGGGCGAAAGCCTGATGCAGCCATGCCGCGTGTATGAAGAAGGCCTTCGGGTTGTAAAGTACTTTCAGTTGTGAGGAAGGCGGTAAGATTAATACTCTTATCGTTTGACGTTAGCAACAGAAGAAGCACCGGCTAACTCCGTGCCAGCAGCCGCGGTAATACGGAGGGTGCGAGCGTTAATCGGAATTACTGGGCGTAAAGCGCATGCAGGTGGTTTGTTAAGTCAGATGTGAAAGCCCGGGGCTCAACCTCGGAAGGTCATTTGAAACTGGCAAACTAGAGTACTGTAGAGGGGGGTAGAATTTCAGGTGTAGCGGTGAAATGCGTAGAGATCTGAAGGAATACCAGTGGCGAAGGCGGCCCCCTGGACAGATACTGACACTCAGATGCGAAAGCGTGGGGAGCAAACAGGATTAGATACCCTGGTAGTCCACGCCGTAAACGATGTCTACTTGGAGGTTGTGGCCTTGAGCCGTGGCTTTCGGAGCTAACGCGTTAAGTAGACCGCCTGGGGAGTACGGTCGCAAGATTAAAACTCAAATGAATTGACGGGGGCCCGCACAAGCGGTGGAGCATGTGGTTTAATTCGATGCAACGCGAAGAACCTTACCTACTCTTGACATCCAGAGAAGCCAGTAGAGATACAGGTGTGCCTTCGGGAACTCTGAGACAGGTGCTGCATGGCTGTCGTCAGCTCGTGTTGTGAAATGTTGGGTTAAGTCCCGCAACGAGCGCAACCCTTATCCTTGTTTGCCAGCACTTCGGGTGGGAACTCCAGGGAGACTGCCGGTGATAAACCGGAGGAAGGTGGGGACGACGTCAAGTCATCATGGCCCTTACGAGTAGGGCTACACACGTGCTACAATGGCGCATACAGAGGGCAGCGAACTTGCGAGAGTAAGCGAATCCCAAAAAGTGCGTCGTAGTCCGGATTGGAGTCTGCAACTCGACTCCATGAAGTCGGAATCGCTAGTAATCGTAGATCAGAATGCTACGGTGAATACGTTCCCGGGCCTTGTACACACCGCCCGTCACACCATGGGAGTGGGCTGCAAAAGAAGTAGGTAGTTTAACCTTCGGGAGGACGCTTACCACTTTGTGGTTCATGACTGGGGTGAAGTCGTAACAAGGTAGCCCTAGGGGAACCTGGGGCTGGATCACCTCCTTACGTAAAGATTGTGCATTGATGAGTGTTCACACAGATTGATTAGGTTTATATAGAAGAGTTTATAAGAAAGCATCCCAATGCTTTCAATCCTGTGTCCCGTTCGTCTAGAGGCCTAGGACACCGCCCTTTCACGGCGGTAACAGGGGTTCGACTCCCCTACGGGATACCATTCTCCTTTGAGAATAAAAGGGGTCGTTAGCTCAGTTGGTAGAGCAGTTGACTTTTAATCAATTGGTCGCAGGTTCGAATCCTGCACGACCCACCATTCCTCCCAAGGGAATTAAAATAATATGGGGCTATAGCTCAGCTGGGAGAGCGCCTGCCTTGCACGCAGGAGGTCTGCGGTTCGATCCCGCATAGCTCCACCATTCCTTCCATAGGAGTGCTTACTTTAGGTAAGAGAAATTATGGGCGATTAGCTCAGTTGGGAGAGCACCTGCCTTACAAGCAGGGGGTCACTGGTTCGAGCCCGGTATCGCCCACCACTCTTTAAATACTTTTACGATGCATCGCATCCAATCTTTATTGTTGGATGGGGTTTAGTGACGATGAAAGTCTTTAAAAAGTGGTTTGTAATAACAAACTCTTTGCTCTTTAACAATTTGGAAAGCTGACTGATAAAACATTTTATGTTTTATCAAATAAAAGTTCTCAATGTTTATCTTAAAGATAAACACACAACACACATTCAAGTGTCTTGTATTCTGGTTTTTATCTACTTTTTCATAAAAGTAGGCAAAAACATCTATTGAGTCCGGCAACGATGACTAAGACTAACCCTCTTAATCATCAAAAACTAAAACCTTATTTAGTTGAACATACATAAGACCCTTTTGGGTTGTATGGTTAAGTGAATAAGCGTACACGGTGGATGCCTAGGCAGTCAGAGGCGATGAAGGACGTAGTAACTTGCGATAAGCGTAGATTAGGCAGTAACAGCCACTTGAGTCTACGATTTCCGAATGGGGAAACCCACATGCATAAGCATGTATCTTAACATGAATACATAGTGTTAAGAGGCGAACTCGGGGAACTGAAACATCTAAGTACCCGAAGGAAGAGAAATCAACCGAGATTCCGAAAGTAGCGGCGAGCGAAATTGGATTAGCCCTTAAGCTTTATATGCGTCAGGTGAAGGCTCTGGAAAGTGCCGCGATACAGGGTGATAGCCCCGTAACCGACAACGTATACTAAGTGAAATCGAGTAAGGCGGGACACGTGATATCCTGTCTGAACATGGGGGGACCATCCTCCAAGGCTAAATACTCCTGACTGACCGATAGTGAACCAGTACCGTGAGGGAAAGGCGAAAAGAACCCCTGTGAGGGGAGTGAAATAGAACCTGAAACCGTGTACGTACAAGCAGTAGGAGCACCTTCGTGGTGTGACTGCGTACCTTTTGTATAATGGGTCAGCGACTTATATTTAGTAGCAAGGTTAACCGTATAGGGGAGCCGTAGGGAAACCGAGTCTTAACTGGGCGTCGAGTTGCTAGGTATAGACCCGAAACCAGGTGATCTAGCCATGGGCAGGTTGAAGGTTGAGTAACATCAACTGGAGGACCGAACCGACTAATGTTGAAAAATTAGCGGATGACTTGTGGCTAGGGGTGAAAGGCCAATCAAACCTGGAGATAGCTGGTTCTCCCCGAAAGCTATTTAGGTAGCGCCTCGGACGAATACTACTGGGGGTAGAGCACTGTTAAGGCTAGGGGGTCATCCCGACTTACCAACCCTTTGCAAACTCCGAATACCAGTAAGTACTATCCGGGAGACACACGGCGGGTGCTAACGTCCGTCGTGGAGAGGGAAACAACCCAGACCGCCAGCTAAGGTCCCAAAGTATAGCTAAGTGGGAAACGATGTGGGAAGGCTCAGACAGCCAGGATGTTGGCTTAGAAGCAGCCATCATTTAAAGAAAGCGTAATAGCTCACTGGTCGAGTCGGCCTGCGCGGAAGATGTAACGGGGCTAAGCTATACACCGAAGCTGCGGCAGCATACTTTAGTATGCTGGGTAGGGGAGCGTTCTGTAAGCCGTTGAAGGTGAACTGAGAAGTTTGCTGGAGGTATCAGAAGTGCGAATGCTGACATGAGTAACGATAAAGGGAGTGAAAAACTCCCTCGCCGGAAGACCAAGGGTTCCTGTCCAACGTTAATCGGGGCAGGGTAAGTCGACCCCTAAGGCGAGGCCGAAAGGCGTAGTCGATGGGAAACGGGTTAATATTCCCGTACTTCTTACAAATGCGATGGGGGGACGGAGAAGGCTAGGTGGGCCTGGCGATGGTTGTCCAGGTTCAAGTGCGTAGGCTGATTTCTTAGGTAAATCCGGGAAATCTTAAGGCCGAGACACGACGTCGAGCGCCCAAGGGCGTGAAGTCATTGATGCCATGCTTCCAGGAAAAGCCTCTAAGCTTCAGTTTGTAAGGAATCGTACCCCAAACCGACACAGGTGGTCGGGTAGAGAATACCAAGGCGCTTGAGAGAACTCGGGTGAAGGAACTAGGCAAAATGGTACCGTAACTTCGGGAGAAGGTACGCTCCTAGCGGTGATGAGACTTGCTCTCTAAGCTGCCGGGAGTCGCAGATACCAGGTGGCTGCAACTGTTTATTAAAAACACAGCACTGTGCAAAATCGTAAGATGACGTATACGGTGTGACGCCTGCCCGGTGCCGGAAGGTTAATTGATGGGGTTATCTTCGGAGAAGCTCTTGATCGAAGCCCCGGTAAACGGCGGCCGTAACTATAACGGTCCTAAGGTAGCGAAATTCCTTGTCGGGTAAGTTCCGACCTGCACGAATGGCGTAATGATGGCCACGCTGTCTCCACCCGAGACTCAGTGAAATTGAAATCGCTGTGAAGATGCAGTGTACCCGCGGCTAGACGGAAAGACCCCGTGAACCTTTACTACAGCTTGGCACTGAACATTGACCCTACATGTGTAGGATAGGTGGGAGACTTTGAAGCAATCACGCCAGTGGTTGTGGAGTCGTCCTTGAAATACCACCCTTGTAGTGTTGATGTTCTAACTTAGCCCCGTTATCCGGGGTGAGGACAGTGCCTGGTGGGTAGTTTGACTGGGGCGGTCTCCTCCCAAAGAGTAACGGAGGAGCACGAAGGTGGGCTAAACACGGTTGGACATCGTGTGGTTAGTGCAATGGCATAAGCCCGCTTGACTGCGAGAATGACAATTCGAGCAGGTGCGAAAGCAGGTCATAGTGATCCGGTGGTTCTGAATGGAAGGGCCATCGCTCAACGGATAAAAGGTACTCCGGGGATAACAGGCTGATACCGCCCAAGAGTTCATATCGACGGCGGTGTTTGGCACCTCGATGTCGGCTCATCACATCCTGGGGCTGAAGTCGGTCCCAAGGGTATGGCTGTTCGCCATTTAAAGTGGTACGCGAGCTGGGTTTAGAACGTCGTGAGACAGTTCGGTCCCTATCTGCCGTGGGCGTTGGAAGATTGAAGGGGGCTGCTCCTAGTACGAGAGGACCGGAGTGGACGAACCTCTGGTGTTCGGGTTGTCATGCCAATGGCATTGCCCGGTAGCTAAGTTCGGAATCGATAAGTGCTGAAAGCATCTAAGCACGAAGCGAGCCCTGAGATGAGTCTTCCCTGGCGCTTTAAGCGTCCTAAAGGGTTGTCGGAGACTACGACGTTGATAGGTTGGGTGTGTAAGCGCTGCGAGGCGTTGAGCTAACCAATACTAATTGCCCGTGAGGCTTAACCATACAACACCTAAAGGGTTTTGATGGACTCAAAAGAATACAGATAAGCACTTGAATGAGTGATGAGACTTTAGCTAGAGATAGCAAACAGCTTTCCGAATTAAGTTAAGCGCCTAACGGCGATTAACAAAAGAATTTGCTTGGCGACCATAGCGCTTTGGACCCACCTGATTCCATGCCGAACTCAGAAGTGAAACGAAGTAGCGCCGATGGTAGTGTGGGGCTTCCCCATGTGAGAGTAGGACATCGCCAGGCTTTGAATATCTATTACTGAATAGACGCTGCGGAGCGGTAGTTCAGTTGGTTAGAATACCGGCCTGTCACGCCGGGGGTCGCGGGTTCGAGTCCCGTCCGCTCCGCCACTTTTTTGAAATTATCGAAAAAGACAATTTACTTTATCTGCCAAGATAAAGTAGTATAAACAAAGTTTTAGGGGTGTAGCTCCAATTGGCAGAGCAGCGGATTCCAAATCCGCGTGTTGGGAGTTCGAATCTCTCCACCCCTGCCATATTAAGGCCTTAGCAGAAATGCTAAGGCCTTTTTACTTTGTATCGGTTTGAAAGGGCTGCGGATTCCCCTAATACCAAGATAGCGCGTGTTGGGAGTTCGAATCTCTCCACCCCTGACATATTAAGGCCTTAGCAGAAATGTTGAGGCCTTTTTGCATTATGGTTTTGTAAAGGCAGCGGATTGCCCTAATACCAAGATAGCGTGTGTTGGGAGAGCAAATCAGTCGTTACTTGTCATATTATTCTGAGTATTTGAGTAGGATTATGCATATTAATCATAATCGAATTGAGTAAAGGTCTCTCAGTTTAGTGAATATCTTGTGGTAGAGTATGAGTTCAACAAGAGGGAGCATTATGAACACTGTTATTGAAACCATGCTAAGCCATCGCTCTATTCGCAAGTTTACTCAAGAGCCTATTTCATCAGAGCAGCTAGATGCTATCTTATCTGCGGGGATTTCAGCCTCGTCATCCAGTTTTTTACAAACGACCTCAATCATTCGTGTTACCGATCCACAAAAACGTAAAGCATTGGCTGAGTTTGCTGGCGGGCAACAGTATGTTGAAAGCGCGGCTGAGTTTTTGGTGTTTTGTATTGATTATCAGCGCCATTTCCAGCTCTCACCAGAAGTGAAGCCTGAGTTTACAGAGTTAACGTTAATTGGTGCAATTGATGCGGGAATCATGGCTCAGAATACTCTGTTGGCTGCTGAGTCACTGGGTTTAGGTGGTGTTTATATTGGTGGGTTACGTAATGCGCCAAAAGAAGTGGATGAATTGTTAGGTCTACCGAAATATTGCGCTGTGATGTTTGGTATGTGCTTGGGCCATCCAGATCAAGATCCGCAAATTAAGCCGCGTCTGCCACAGAAAGTCATGGTTCATCAAGACTCATATCAACCATTATCAGAACAAGATATTGCAGAGTATGATGCAGAAACTAGTCACTATTATCAAACGCGTGGTAGCAATCAAAAGACGGGATCATGGTCTGATCATATTCATGGACGTTTAAGTAAAGAGTCCCGTCCATTTATACGTGATTATTTAAACTCGAAAGGTTTAGCAACCAAGTAATTAAGCTCAATACTTTGAATAAGAAATAGAAGAAAAATGGCCTGACAGGTTTTTGTCAGGCCATTTTTATTGTTGCGATTGACTGAGACTAAGCTAAGCCTTGAATCACAACAAATTTTTCTAGCAGTTCTTCTTCCGTTTCAACATGCTCGGGATCAGTGATGATGCAATTATTAATTGGGCAGACTGATTGGCATGTAGGTTTATCGTAATGTCCTTTACATTCGGTGCATAAGTTATGATCAATTTCATAAATGCTGTCACCCATACTGATCGCGCCGTTAGGGCACTCAGGATCACACATATCACAATTAATGCACTTATCTGTAATTAATAAGGCCATATTACTTAGCTTCTGCTGTGGTTTCTGTTTGCGCTTTTTCAGCGGCAGTTACTGGGTTACGTGTATTCTGACCGTTAGATAAGTTACGCATCAATAGGCCGTAGCTTAGATCTAGATCTTCCGGTACAGGAATAAAAACAAAGTGACCGTTACCTTTTGCGTCATCGACTTTTTCTGACTTACGGTTTTCCATTTCTTCTAGTGTGAAGTTGATGTTACCGTTTGGCGTCATCAGTTCTAAGCTATCACCAAGCAGGAATTTGTTCTTCACTTCAACTTCCGCTAAGTGACCACGACGTTTGCCGGTAAACTCACCAACAAATTGTTGAGAGTCTGAAACCGAATAGCCGTAATCGTAGTTTTGATACGTATCATGAGTATGACGACGCAGGAAGCCTTCAGTGTAACCACGGTGTGCTAGGCTTTCTAGCGTGCCCATTAGGCTTTCATCAAATGGTTTTCCTGCCACGGCGTCATCAATCGCTTTACGATATACTTGCGCAGTTCGAGCGCAGTAGTAGAAAGATTTAGTACGGCCTTCGATTTTTAAAGAATGCACACCCATTTTGGTTAAGCGCTCAACGTGTTGAATCGCACGTAAATCTTTTGAGTTCATGATGTAAGTGCCATGCTCGTCTTCAAACGCCGCCATTTGTTCTTCAGGGCGGTGCGATTCAGAAAGCAATACCACTTCATCAGTTGGCTTACCTAGGCCAAGTGTGTTGTCTGGACGCTCTTCTTGCACCTCGATCGCTTGTGCTTGGCTAGGGTCAAATTGCTCAACCGCTTGATTGGCCGGAACGATTTGACCAGCGTCGTTTTCTGCGCCTTTTTCTACTTTGTACTCCCAACGACAAGCATTGGTGCAAGTACCTTGGTTTGGATCGCGTTTATTCATGTAGCCAGATAATAAACAACGTCCAGAGTAAGCCATACACAATGCACCGTGAACAAAGATTTCCAACTCTGTTTCAGGACATTGTTCACGGATTTCTTCGATTTCTTCTAGTGATAATTCACGAGATAGAATCACACGCTCAACACCTTGAGATGCCCAGAATTTTACCGTCGCCCAGTTAACCGCGTTAGCTTGAACGGATAGATGAATAGGCATTTCTGGGAAGGCTTCACGCACCATCATGATTAAACCTGGATCGGACATAATCAATGCATCCGGGCCCATGTCTACGACAGGTTTTAAGTCACGAATAAAGGTTTTGAGCTTAGAGTTATGTGGTTGAATGTTGCATACCACATACAGCTTTTTACCTAACGCATGTGCTTCGTTAATACCGATTTGTAGATTTTCATGGTTGAATTCGTTGTTACGCACACGCAGGCTGTAACGAGGTTGCCCGGCATAAACCGCATCTGCGCCATAAGCGAATGCATAACGCATGTTTTTAAGGCTGCCAGCAGGGGACAATAATTCAGGTTTAAACATAATGATTTCTCTAGGTCTGATTTCAGGTCAGGTTTATACCACCAAGCGGTATAAATTAGGGGAGCGAATTTTACGCCAAGTTAAGAAGAAAAGCGAGAAAAGCACAAGGTTTATATGGATAAAAAATAAACAGGGTTTTCCAGGTTTAATAGACCCTAGGAGAAGAAAAAATAGAAAACCCTGTTCAGAGAGTGAAGAAAAGCTGGTTAATCTTTGTGTGGGAATCCACCTAAGGCGTCAAACAGCTGAGGTAAGAAGGCGTCAAACTCGCCACACATTAGGGTGAAATCAGCGTCAAAGCGTTGAGCTTGATCTTCTCGAGGAATATCTTGGTTTGTGTCTTTGAGTTCATCACTGAACTTAACACGTTTGATGCTAGCGTCAGCGGATAGAACAAATTCAATGCGTTCTTGCCAGTCGAGCGCCAGCTTAGTGACTACTTTATCCGCTGCAATATGATTTTGAATCTCTTCCGCGCTGAGTTCTTGCTTCTTACAGCGAATGATCCCACCTTCCTCTTGTAGAGAATGAAATTCCGCTTCATCTAATAATTGAAAGCCTTGTGGTAGGTCACCCGTTTTAACCCATTCGGTTAAGCTAGTTTCAATTGCTACTTCAGGAATGGCAGGAATTACCGGCAGGCTGCCGATGGTTTTACGTAATAGCGCTAATGCATCTTCCGCTTTTTTACTGCTGCTCGAATCAACCACGACAAAGCCAAGTCTTGGCATGAGTAAAATAGAAGTAAAGTTATGGCGGCTGAAAGCGCGTGGAAGTAAATCGACTAAGATTTCATCTTTTAAATCGTCTTTTTCTTTTTTCTTTAAAGGGCGACCTTCTTGCTGTTCAAGCACATCAATTTTGTCTTGTAGAGAATCTTTAATGACAGAGGCTGGCAGTAATTTTTCTTCTTTTTTTGCTTTGATCAGAATGTGTTCACCGGCTACATGCGTTAGCACGTCCGAATGCTTATTGATGACGCTAGTCCAGCCAAATTTTTGTTTATCTTGGCTACCACAAGGTGTGAATTTGAATTCTGCGAGTTGAGATTCGAGTTTATCGACATCCAAGTTAATTTCACGATTGAAACGATACACTAAACAATTTTTAAACCACATATCTCTCATACTCAGTTTGGAATTTGGTTGCCTATGATAGAAGATTTGAAAATTGATGCAAAGGTGACATCACCAGTATGACAAAACAATAAGCCTTGCTTGACACTTATATGAAAATTACTTTGCAGAAGTCACAAAAGTGTCATACTTAGGACACATAATAAGCCAAGTAAAATCACCATTAGTTAATTTATAGACACGAAAGGGTTTTCGAACATGTCGAGAAGAATTTTGGTTGTTGAGGATGAAGCTCCGATCCGTGAGATGTTGTGCTTTGTATTAGAGCAAAAAGGTTACCAAACTGTCGAAGCAGAAGATTATGACACCGCAATCAATCAACTGTGTGAACCGTACCCCGATCTGATTTTATTGGACTGGATGTTACCGGGTGGTTCAGGTATCAACTTCATCAAGCATCTAAAACGAGAAGAGTTGACTCGAAATATCCCTGTAGTGATGTTAACGGCTCGTGGTGAGGAAGAAGATAAAGTTCGCGGGTTGGAAGTCGGCGCAGATGATTACATCACTAAGCCATTTTCACCTAAAGAATTAGTGGCTCGTTTAAAAGCGGTGATTCGCCGAGTGTCACCAACCGCGCTAGAAGATGTGATTGATGTTCAAGGTTTGAAGTTGGATCCGGTTTCACACCGTGTTACAGCCAATGATGCTCCGCTCGACATGGGGCCAACAGAATTTAAAATGCTGCATTTCTTCATGACGCACCAAGAGCGAGTGTATAGCCGTGAGCAATTGCTGAATAATGTTTGGGGCACCAATGTGTATGTTGAAGACCGAACGGTTGATGTGCATATTCGTCGTTTGAGAAAAGCACTCGAAACTGCTGGGCATGACAAATTAGTGCAAACGGTGCGTGGTGCAGGTTACCGCTTCTCAACACGTGCTTAATCTTGCTGATATTAATGTTCTACCCGATCAATGGAGTATTAAACTGAAATGGTAGAAAGGTTATCCTGGAAAAAGCTAGCATGGTCGCTGGCTTTTTTTTACCTCCCTTGGATTGTCATTGGCTGGTTCTTTGGCTATATGGGCTGGCTGCTTTTTGTCGCCACGGCTTTGCAACTGACTTGGCATTTACATAATCAAGTTCGGTTATCCGATTGGCTCGCCGATGAAAAACGTTTGAGCCCTCCTTCAGGAACGGGTCATTGGGAGCATGTGTTCAATGGCATATACCGTTTACAACAAAAACAACGTCGTCGTCGTAAAGAACTTGGCAACTTGATTCGCCGTTTTCGCAATGGTGCAGAAGCTTTGCCGGATGCCGTTGTGGTATTTCGCAGCGAAGGCAACATTGTTTGGTGTAATAAATTAGCCCAATCGATTCTTGGCTTTCGTTGGCCGGATGACTCAGGTCAACCGATTGCTAATTTATTGCGGACGCCGGATTTTATTAAATACCTTTCTAATCAAGATTTTTCAGAACCACTTGAAATGCTATCACCGCTCACGCCGGAACGCGTACTTGAATTACGTATTGTGCCATACAGCGAAGGTGAGCATTTGATGGTGGTGCGTGATGTTACTCAGCTGAAACAGTTAGAAGGTATGCGTCGGAACTTCTTTGCTAATGTGTCGCACGAATTAAGAACACCGATGACAGTTCTGCAAGGTTATTTAGAAATGACCGAAGATCCTGATATTTTGGCTGGCCCAATGTGGTCGAAAGCGCATGGGGTGATGACAGAGCAGCTGTCGCGAATGAATGCGTTAGTTGAACAGTTGCTCACCTTATCGAAGATCGAAGCCTCCCCGATTGATGAATTGGACGAAGTGGTCAATGTGCCGGCCATGTTGGAAATTTTAGAAAAAGAAGCGGTCGCATTAAGTGGGGATAATCAGCACCACATTGTATTTGATATTGATAAACAAATGCATGTTTACGGGGATGCAGAGCAGCTTCGTAGTGCGATTTCCAACTTGGTGTACAACGCTGTGAAATACACGCCAGCGAAAGCGGATGTGTATGTGAAATGGTTTGAAACCGAGCAGGGAGCCTGTTTATCGGTAGAAGATACCGGTGATGGAATTGAAGCTCAGCATATCAATCGACTTACTGAACGTTTTTATCGAGTGGATAAAGCGCGTTCGCGTGAAACTGGTGGCAGTGGGCTGGGTCTTGCCATCACCAAACATGCATTAAGTCACCATGAATCTTATTTAGAGATTGCCAGTGAAGTCGGGAAGGGAAGCCGTTTTTCTTTTGTACTGCCTAATAAATTAGTGGCTAGAGTGCCAAGTGAATCAAATTAAGGAAAACCATGCGTAAATTATGGCTTGCTATTTGGCTATGCCTAGTGCCATTGTCGAGTTTTGCTAACAACACAGATACGGATGAGTTAGCGCCGTACAAAAAAATGTCTGGATTGTCGGGGACGATAAGCTCGGTGGGGTCGGATACGTTGGCCACGCTCATGCTGTTATGGGCACAAGAATTTCAGCATATTTACCCAAACGTTCACATGCAAGTTCAAGCGTCAGGATCTTCTACCGCCCCTACTGCGCTCACGGAAGCAACGTCGCAATTTGGACCTATGAGCCGCCCAATGAAAGCTAAAGAGCGTGAAGCTTTTGAGCGTCAATATGGCTACCCTCCAGTGCAATTGAAGATTGCAATAGATGCGATCGGTATTTTTGTTCATAAAGATAACCCGATTGAAGGCCTTAACTTTACCCAAGTCGATGCTATTTTTTCTTCTACTTTGAAATGCGGTGCTACACAGTCTTTAAATACTTGGCAGCAATTAGGGATTAACACTGACTGGGCGAAACTGGGTTTCCAACTGTTTGGACGTAACTCAGTATCAGGCACATACGGTTATTTTAAACAGCATGCTTTGTGTGATGGCGACTTTAAGCGACAAGTAAATGAGCAGCTAGGTTCAGCCTCGGTGGTTCAATCTGTAGCTTCGTCTATTAATAGCATTGGTTATTCTGGTGTAGGCTACCAAGTATCGAAAGCACGTTTACTGCCAATCGCAAAAGAAGGCCGTGATTATGTTGCTCCGACGCGAGCTAATATTTTGAATGGGGATTATCCTTTAGCTCGTTATCTGTATGTGTACGTCAATAAGAATCCACTCAAGCCATTGCCTCAACCACAAGCCGAATTCTTAAAATTTATTTATTCTAAGCAAGGGCAAATTGGGGTAGAAAAAGATGGTTATGTACCGCTATCCCAAGCGCTGGCTAGCGCTCAACTGCGTAAAGTGGGTTTATAGAAGAAAAGGAATTAGATGAAAGGAATGTCTACCCAAACGACTTAACACTTATTTAAGAGCCGCCACTCTCTAAATAAAACAGGATAAGTCGCTTGGGGATAGAACAAGCGTTAAAATTCTAAAGTCCAACCGGCATTTTCCCAATACTGTTGCTCGGTTTGTAGATCGGCATCAAGTAGACGGTTTTCTTCTAGCCATTGTGGGTTTTCACATTGTAAAACCCAATGTTGTGCGGCGATGGTATCGTCTTCTTGTTTTTTCTCATTTCGATGTACTTTTAACGAAAACTTAGGTAGCTCATCGGCATCTTTTCGTTGTCCATTGAGCACTATCGCCAAACGTAAAATACAAATAAGTGGCACGATTTGAGCTGAGGTATATATGCTTAGCTCTGGCATTTCTTTGAGTTTTAAGGCTTTACGTTGAAAGCGAGTTAGTGTGGCTAATACGCGTTGTTGCTCTTGGTTAAAGCCTGGCATATTGGTGTGCTGTAAAATATAGGCAGAATGACGATGAAAGCCTTTGTAACTAATACTTAAACCGACTTCATGCAACAAAGCACTCCAATTGAGTAAACTGGCTAGCTCGCTATTGGCTTTGATGCCAAAGTCTTCACCGACTTGTTGTAAAAAACGCTCAGCTTGAGTTCGCACATTATCGGCGTGGGTGAAGTCCACTTGGTGTTTATCTGCAAGGTTTTCGGTGGTTCTCATGCGAATATCGGAGCGCTGAAAACGTTCTTCCATTTCATACATCAACCCTTCACGTAAGGCCCCATCAGAAAAGTGCATGGCTTTAATTGAAAACGATTCAAAGATAGCGAGTAAAATCGCAACACCCGCAGCAAAGACAGGTTTACGATCGTCGGTTAAGCCATCAAGTTTGATATCGTCAATTTGATCGAGCTTGCACAGTTCATCAACGAGTTGTTGCAGGCGTTCTAGGGTAATAATGCCATCATCATGCCCGATCCCAATTAAGACTTCTTTTACCGCCTTTATCGTTCCCGATGAACCAATCGCCGCATCCCAACCTAACTTTTTGTACGGTTTACAAAGTGCTTCTAGCTTTTGCTGCGCGGCTAAAATAGCTTTGGCAAAGTTCTTCTTGGATAATTTGCCATTGCTGAAAAATTTATTGGTGTAACTAACGCAACCCAGTTGTTTGCTGTTGAGTAATTTAGGATCAAAGCCTTCACCAATGATCATCTCGGTGCTACCACCACCGATATCCACGACGAACTTTTTCTCCCATTCTGGTTGGGTGTGCGCAACGCCTAAATAGATCAACCGTGCTTCTTCTTCACCAGGAATGACTTCGATTGGAAAAGGCAGAACTCGTTTGGCTCGTGACAGAAAGATATGAGCATTATTGGCTTGGCGTAATGTGTGGGTTGCGGCAATGCGAACATCATCAGGTTTAAAATCTTGTAGACGTTCAGCGAACATAGCTAAACAATCTAAACCGCGTTGAATCGAGCTGTTATCAAGATTCATTCGGCTATCTAGTCCGTCTGCAAGGCGAACCCGCTGTTTATGGCGACTGACGATCTGGAGATCATGTTCAATCACTTTAGCCACCACCATGTGAAAGCTGTTGGAGCCTAGATCGATGGCCGCGATATGCCTAACGTTGGGTTCGGAAGTTGTCGTCATATACACCTGCTAGTCGGATTTTTGTTGAGACTTTCTTTCAATTTGCTTCAAATAATCATAAATAGCAATTTGTGAGCGTACTTTTTTTCTATTGCCGCGAGGGACATAGGTATTACTCATTTCTTTATCAATGATGCGCGCTTTTACGGTATCAATAAAGTGAATGTTAATAATATCAATAATTCGTTGTTTCAGTCTTGGAGAGTGGATTGGCGTAGCCACTTCAATACGGTAATCCAAGTTACGCGTCATCCAATCTGCTGATGAAATGTACACTTTAGGGTCGCCATCATTTTCAGCGATAAAGACACGAGGGTGTTCTAAGAAACGGTCGATAATGCTGATGATGTTGATATTCTCACTAACGCCAGCAATACCTGGTACCAGTGAACACATGCCGCGAACAATCATACGGATTTTGACGCCGGCATTACTCGCACCATAGAGTTTACTGACGAGTCCTTTATCAACTAGGTTGTTGACCTTGATAGTGAGCCCGGCTTTTTTTCCTTCTTTTGCCAGTGCGATTTCTGAGTCGATCAGCTTATAGATTTGTTGACGAGAATTGCGCGGTGACACCATTAATTGATTAAAACGCACAGGACGATAAGGGTTTTCAATGTACCCAAATACATTTCTGACTTCGGCTGTGAGTAGGGGATCGGCAGTGAGTAGTGAAAAGTCGGTATAAATTCGCGCTGTTTTCTCATGGAAGTTACCAGTGCCGATGTGTGCATAACGTTTGAATTCGCCTTCTTCACGACGTGTGATAAGCAATAATTTGGAATGGATCTTCAAACCTGGTGCACCGAAGATCACGTGAACGCCTGCATCGGTTAGCAGTTTCGCCCATTCTATGTTGGCTTCTTCATCAAAGCGGGCTTGTAACTCAACGACAACGGTGACTTTTTTCTTATTGTGTACCGCATCCATCAGGGAGTTCATCAGCTTTGAGTTTTTGGCGACACGATAAATATTGATTTTAATACTGATGACTTTTGGATCAAAAGACGCCTGTCGTACTAATTCTGTAATGTGGTCAAACGTGTGGTATGGGTAATAGAGCAAGATGTCTTGGGCACTAATGGCCTCAAAACTGTTAGGATAACCTGCAAAGTCGGCACATTTTAAGGCGGGTAATGGTTTGTTTTCTAAGTAATCACGGCCCACATTAGGAAAGCCAGTAAAGTCTTTGAAATTATGATAACGCCCACCAGGAATTAAACTGTCGTAACTGGTCATCTTGAGCTTTTCACACAAGTATTTCAGAAGATCTTCTGGCATGTCGCGTTGGTAGACTAAACGTACTGGCATCGCGGTTAAACGTTGGTTTACCCCTTCAGACATTTGTTCTAGCAAGCTGTGCTCTACCTCGTGACGTAAGTCGTATTCCGCATCTCGCGTCATGGTCATGGTGTAGCAATTTAGCTCATCGTATTCAAAGAAGCCTTTAAATATATCGTCTAAGCAAAAACGAATAATGTTATCGAGCAAAATGATGGTCTTGCGACGTTTGCCTTTTTGCTCTGGCACCATGATAAAACGAGGAAGATGATTGGTTGGAATATCAATCAATGCATAGTTCTTTTCTGTACCATTAATGATCTCAGCGGTTAGGTAAGAGTGTTCATCTTTGAGAAACCCTAACACGTCCGTATCTTTATTCATCAAAAATGGCGTGATATGTGGCAGCACTTCGTTGTGAAAGTATTTGCGGATCCACTTCTGCTGGCTTTCTTGTAGTTGTGATTCATTGACCAAGAAAATGCGACGGCGCGCCATTTCTAAAATTAATTCGTTATACAATTCATCAAAACGTTGATTGAGCTTCAGCACTTTAGATTGCATCTTGATCAAGAGATGCTTAGGACCATCGCCATTTCCACTTTGTTGGCTGATTAAAATACGGCGTTTAACATCAGCAAATCGGACTTTGTAAAATTCATCTAAGTTGCTCGAAAAAATGCCTAAAAATCTGACTCGCTCAATTAAGGGGACGGTTTTATCTGCCGCCTCTTGCAGCACACGTTCATTAAAAGACAACCAACTTAGTTCTTTTTCAATGTAGAGTTTTTCTGAGCTCATTTAACCATCCTGCTGGCATAACTATCGTTTTTGATGGGATAGGTATTACTTTTTTAATACATAGAAATGTGTGAGGCTAACTTTAGTGATTTTTTATGACAGTTTTATTTCAATCGGCTCTCTTTATGAGTACAACAGTAGTAAAATCAAGCAGGAATCAAAGTATAGTAATAAAATTGTCACACAATCGACATATTATGGCGTGAATCAAAAAAGGTAACGTGAAACATGGCTCAAAACGACACATTCTTCCAACAACGTGATAAGCGGCGCTGGGTCACAGACCGTGTTGCTAGCTCGATCATTAAGTTGGGCGGTGTGAGCGTGCTGGTGGCTTTGTTACTGCTCATTTTCTATTTGATTGTGGTGATCACCCCGATCTTTTCGCCAGCAACGATGGAGCCAGCAGGGCAGTATCGTTTGAGCGATGATGCTCTCACCTCGCCCATTGTGGCACTGGGGGTTGACGATGATGGGCGCACGGCCTTTCACTTTACTCAAGATGGTTGGTTGGTTTTTTCCGCTCTGCCTACGATGAAAAAACCATACAGCTCTTTGAACGAGCTTTTATTCAAATCTAAGCTGGTGGATGATCCGGTTGCGTTTCGAGCGGCTGAAACCAGTTCTCGCTGGTATGGCTATTCAGACCAACACGGTTTTATTTATGCTGCGCAACCTAAGTTCTCTTCGGTATTTACCCAGAATGGCCGACAAGCAGCACCCAGTTTTATCACTTTTGCAAATAACCCAATTCCCCTAGACCCTGAAGGGATGGCCATTACTCAATTTGATTTCTCCATTCAAAGTCATGATGCGACGTTTGTTGGGATCAACCAGCAAGGTCAATGGCAGGCGCTACGTTACTACAAGGCAAGTCAATTTGGTGAGCAAGCGGTGGGCTCGCCTTGGCAGAGCACACGTTTGACCATGCCGACTTTTAATCAACCCGTTCGTGATTTTATTTTGATGCCTAATGGCGATACTTTGTATGTGTTACATCCGGAGTCTATCTCGGTATTAAAGCGACACCAACAGAGGTTTGAATTACGAGAAACCGTTTCTTTGCTGTCATCAGAGCAGTCAAAAACCGTCAGCTCCCAAGGAGAGAAGTTAACCTTGTTGTCTGGCGCATACTCCGTATTAGTGACGCAATCTGATGGCGTGGTCTCGCAATGGTTTGATGTGCTCCAGAATGGCGAGCGACACTTTAGTCGCATTCGCAGTTTTGAGCGTAGTGATGATGCTAATGCGGCTTTGATATTACCGGATTTTTATCGTAAAGGTTTTTTCCGTTTCGATTCGAGCGGGCGAGTGGATAATTATTTCACTACCGCTGATGGGCCGGTATTGTCTCAGACGTTGTCTCAACAGGCTCCTTTATTGGCTGCAACCTCTTCCAATGAAAAAGTGCTTATTGCAGCATACCCTAAACAATGGAACGTCTATCATGTCGATATGGCTCATCCCGATATTTCAGTGAAAGCCCTGTGGAAGAAGGTATGGTATGAGGGCTATCCAGAGCCTGAGTTTATTTGGCAATCGACGTCAGCCAGTAATGATTTTGAAGCCAAATTCAGCTTAGTTCCGATTGCTTTTGGTACGTTGAAATCAGCCTTATTTGCCATGCTATTTGCTGTCCCTATTGCGATTTGTGGGGCGATTTATACCGCGTATTTTATGACACCAAGCATGCGTCGTTACGTTAAGCCAACTGTTGAATTAATGGAAGCCTTACCTACGGTCATTATTGGTTTTCTAGCCGGATTATGGTTAGCACCGATTGTGGAACTAAACCTACTCAATACCATCTTGTTTTTATTGCTACTTCCCGTTGTGATCTTATTGGCAGCATTTATGTGGCATCTCACTCGTCGTCAGTTTGGAGCTCAATACCAAGGTTGGGTAGCGTTATTTTTGATCCCGGTCGTGGTGCTGTTTGGGTGGTTGATTTCCCTCTATGGCCATCAATTTGAATCGTGGGTGTTTGGCGGCGATGTGCGTTTCTTTTTGGCTCAATGGGGGGGTGATTTTGACCAGCGTAATGCGTTAATCGTTGGTTTTGCCATGGGCTTTGCGGTTATTCCTACCATTTTTACGATTGCCGAAGATGCGATTTTTTCTGTGCCAAAACATTTATCCGATGGTGCCAGCGCATTAGGCGCAACACCATGGCAATGTTTGACAACCGTGGTGTTAGTTACCGCTTCCCCTGGGATTTTCTCCGCCGTGATGATGGGGCTAGGTCGAGCGGTGGGAGAAACCATGATAGTGTTGATGGCCACGGGGAATACACCGGTCATGGATTGGAATATTTTTGAAGGCATGCGTACTTTATCAGCCAACATCGCTATTGAAATGCCAGAATCTGAAGTTGGCAGCTCACATTTTCGATTATTGTTTTTATCCGCCTTCCTATTATTTGCCTTTACTTTTGTGGTGAACTCTTTGGCCGAACTCATTCGTCAGCGATTAAGGGATAAATACAGTGCACTTTAACCATGCTTCAGATTTATTGACGGTGAGATCATGAACAAAGTGAAGGCTGACAGTTTAAGCTGGATTAAATCAGGCCAGCCTTGGGTATGGCTGACGGCGGGAGCGGTGAGTATCAGCTTGGTCTCTGTGCTGGGTTTATTGCTGCTGATTGGATGGAAAGGCTTAGTCTATTTTTGGCCAGCGCCAGTCTATCAGTGGCAAGGTGCACAGGGGCAAACGTTAATTGGGCAGATATACCAACGAGATTACGTTTCTCTTGAGCAAGTAGCTCAGCATAAAACCCATTGGCCTGATGATGTGGTGCAAGCCGCAGAAGTCGAGCGCTTGTCGATCAAAGTGGCTAATCGCGATATGTATTCCCGTGATTTTATTTCTGTCTTAGCTATCGATCTGCATCAGCAAAGCACGCCCAAAGATATTGCTGTTTTTGAGCGAACGCGTGATGGCGATTTTTTTGCAAAGCCGATGGCGGTCATGATCGGCAATCAGCGATATGAGCGAGATCTGCCCCAGCGTATTGCTCAGATGGTAGTTGAGGCAAAAAGTATACGAGATGACATTGACCAGATCGTGTCAGACGAGTTGCATCAAGTGAATAGAAAACTCGATGAACTGCGTGCAGAAAAACGACGTAAACAGAAACAAGGTCAATTGGATAGCAAGACTTTTGAGCATTTGCAGCAGCAGGAAAAAGAACTCGGGCTGAAGTTTAATCAAGCCGAGCAACGAATTTTAAGTTTGCAAGATAACCTCGCTTCTCAACAAATTATTGTGCAGGACATGCAAGGCCAACAAGTCAGCTTACCGCTCGATACCTTATTGGATGCCTGGTATCCCAATGCAATGTCTTGGGGGCAGAAAGCTCAGCATTGGGCTAAGCAGGTGAAGAAGTTTGTGACCGATGCGCCGCGTGAGTCTAATTCAGAAGGCGGTGTGTTTCCTGCCATTTTCGGTACTGTGTTATTGGTGATTATCATGTCCGTGGTGGTGATGCCATTGGGCGTGATCGCGGCTATTTATTTGCATGAATACGCGGGGAATACGGCACTGACAAAACTTATCCGTATCTCCGTGGTTAACCTTGCTGGTGTCCCCTCTATTGTTTACGGGGTATTCGGATTGGGCTTTTTTGTGTACACCGTTGGGAATTCGATAGATGAACTGTTTTATTCCGATGCTCTGCCAACACCAACTTTTGGTACGCCAGGGTTATTATGGTCGGCGATGACGTTAGCTATTCTTACCTTACCGGTGGTGATTGTTGCGACCGAAGAAGGGTTATCGCGTGTGCCAAACTCGGTTCGACATGGCTCTTATGCGCTTGGGGCGACTAAGTTTGAAACGTTATGGCGCATTGTGTTGCCTATGGTTAGCCCTGCCATGATGACTGGACTAATTTTAGCGGTGGCGCGTGCAGCAGGTGAGGTTGCTCCTTTGATGTTAGTCGGGGTAGTGAAACTCGCTCCAACGTTACCCGTTGATACCGATTTCCCATTTTTGCATTTAGAGCGTAAGTTCATGCATTTAGGTTTTCATATTTATGATGTTGGCTTTCAAACACCGAATATTGAAGCGGCAAGACCATTGGTGTTTGCTACTTCGTTTTTATTGATTACCGTCGTTGTTGGCCTCAATATTACCGCTATTTTGATACGTAATAATTTGCGCGAAAAGTTTAAAACGTTAGGGACCGATTAATATGCTTTCCATTCATTCGGCTCTTGGGCATACCGAACCTTTAGATATTCATCAGTTAACCGATGAGCAAACCGCGATTTCGATAGAATCGTTGAATTTATTCTATGGCCAGGCTCAAGCTCTTAAAGACATTAATATGCGAATTCCGAAAGGGCATGTGACGGCATTTATCGGCCCATCGGGTTGTGGTAAATCGACCTTATTACGTTGCATTAACCGAATGAATGACTTAGTTGATGGGTGTCGTATTGAAGGGAAAGTGAACCTACATGGTAGCAATGTTTATCACCCTAAAGTTGATGTTGCGAGCTTACGCCGTCGTGTAGGAATGGTGTTTCAGCGTCCGAACCCGTTTCCTAAAACCATTTATGAAAATGTCGTGTATGGGCTGCGTTTACAAGGTATTAAAGATTCCAGAACGTTAGATGATGCGGTTGAACGTTCATTGAGAGCGGCGGCACTTTGGACAGAAGTAAAAGATCGCTTACATGAAAATGCGTTTGGTTTATCTGGTGGCCAACAACAACGATTGGTGATCGCGCGTGCTATTGCGATTGAGCCAGAAATCTTGCTGTTAGATGAGCCCACTTCGGCGTTGGATCCGATTTCAACCTTGACGATTGAAGAACTGATTTCTGAACTTAAGAATCAATATAGCGTAGTGATCGTTACTCATAACATGCAACAAGCCGCACGGGTTAGTGATTACACCGCGTTTATTCATATGGGGAAATTGGTGGAATACAGTGATACCGATTCTATTTTTACGTCTCCTAAAATGAAAAAAACCGAAGACTATATTACTGGCCGTTATGGCTAAGTTACTTACAATATAGTTATTTACAGCCTAGCTACTTACGATTGTGTTATTAATGGTTGAGTGAATGATGATACGAGCAATATCGAGTGTAAATCTTGATACAGAGGAAAAGTTATGCAGTTAGGACGTCATATTTCAGGACAATTTAATGTTGAGCTGGAATCGATGCGTACTCATGTGTTAGCGATGGGCGGCTTGGTGGAAGAGCAAATCTCTTTAGCCCTACACGCGCTGTATAAACATGATTCTCAATTGGCCACTAAAGTACGACGTAATGATGAAAGCGTTAACGAGATGGAAGCGGTCATTGGTGAAGCCTGCACTCGTATTATTGCGAAACGACAGCCCACCGCAAAAGATTTACGTTTGATCATGGCGATCGTGAAAACCATTTCTGATCTGGAACGTATTGGTGATGTGGCAATTAAGATCAGTTACGTCGCCCAAGAATCATTTACTCCTCAACAAGAAGCCTTGGTGGTGTCAGTAGAAAGGTTTGGTCGCATGGCGATTAATATGCTGCATCAAGTATTAGATGCCTTTGCTCGTATGGATCTAAAAGCGGCGGCCAAAGTTTATGGTATGGATGATCAATTGGATGCTGAGCATAAAAAAGTGCAAAAGCAGATGATGAACTTAATGATGTCAGACCGAAACTCCGTGCCTAAAGTCATGCAAATATACTCGTGCGCACAATCTTTAGAGCGAGTGGGAGACCGATGCCAGAATATTTGTGAGTACATTTTTTACTTCGTAGAAGGCAAGGATGTGAAGCGCAATAAGGAATACTTGCAATCCTTGACTGCAGAATAGACCGCCGAATCAAGCACTGAATAGGTACACTTACCTGAAAAATGAGGTCGCAGAAATCGCAAACCTCGCATCTTGAAGTCACTTGGGGATAAGAGTGTCACAATAACAAGTCAAACCCGCTGAGATCATTTACTGGATGGCTGCCTTAACGGCTTGAATGATGTCTTTGCTCGTGACAGGAATGGCAAAATCATCAACATCATCATGGCCCATTTTAGCTCTTGAAGTTTGAGATTGCATCAAACTTGGGCGAGTGCTTTTTCCTGATAAATGAATCTCTCTTACGCCAGTTTTATTCAGAATGGTTTTGGCGTTATCAAGATTGACTCCCGCGCCCGCCATGATTGAAATTCGACCTTGCACTTGTTTTACCATCTCAGAAATCGTATCCATACCGTCATAAGCATTCGCTGCTAATCCAGAGGTGAGTACTCGCTCACATCCCAAATCAATAATATCTTCTAACGCTTGCTTCGCATTGCAGCATTGGTCAATGGCACGGTGGAAAGTGACCCCCATGCCTTGTGCTGCATGGATTAATGTCTGGCAGTTGGTTTTGTCGATTTCACCATTGGATTGCAGTACCCCAATCACAATGCCTTGTAAGCCAGCCTGTTTAGCACAGCGAACATCTTCCAACATGATTTGCATTTCTTGCTCAGAAAATAAGAAGTCACCTTGTCTTGGACGAATCATGGCATAGACGGGAACCGTTGAATGTTTGGCTGCTTGTTTCATGAAACCATAACTTGGTGTGAGGCCACCTAAAGCAAGCGAAGAGCATAATTCAATACGAGTGGCTCCGGCTTCAATGGCAAGATGGAGAGATTCTAAATTATCAATACAAACTTCTAATTCAATAGTCATGGTTATCTTGGGATTACGAAAAGGAGGAGACATTGTATTTGATTTTGAAAAAGCAGTGTGCAGTTTGTATGTGAAATAATATGGATAGGGTCAAACTTTTATCACTGTAAGAATAAAAAGAGAAAAGAAACCCCGCACGATGGCGGGGTCTAAAGATGAAAGATAAAAAAGTCGAGACTTAATTATTTTTTGTTCAGGTCACCTTCGTGTTCTGAAAGGTATGCTGCTACACCTTCAGTAGAGCCTTTCATACCTGCTTTACCTTCTTCCCATTGTGCTGGGCACACTTCACCGTGTTTTTGGTGGAAGTTTAGTGCGTCAACCATACGTAGCATTTCGTCGATGTTACGGCCTAGTGGTAGGTCGTTAACAACTTGGTGACGTACAACGCCGTCTTCGTCGATTAAGAAAGAACCACGGAAAGCAACACCAGCTTCTGGGTGCTCAACATCGTAAGCTTTTACGATTTCGTGCTTAACGTCAGCGACTAGTGGGTATTTCACTTGACCGATACCGCCATCAGCGATAGCTGTGTTACGCCATGCGTTGTGTGAGAATTGAGAATCGATTGAAACACCGATCACTTCAACGCCTTTAGCTTGGAAATCTTCGAAACGTTTGTCAAAAGCGATAAGCTCTGATGGGCAAACGAAGGTGAAATCTAGAGGGTAGAAGAAAACAACCGCTTTCTTGCCTTTAGTGAATTCTGCAAAGTTGAATGAATCAACGATCTCACCGCTACCTAGAACTGCTGCTGCTGTGAAATCTGGGGCTTGACGACCTACTAGTACCATTTTGTTGCTCCTAATTTTTGCTTGATATATTAATCAATCACCCAAACATCATTGTTTGAGTTGTTTTTCCACGACAAACTATAGTACAAGCAGTACTATGAAAAAAAGCGAAATAAACCGATAAACATTATCGAAAAAAGCGATAACTTCTAATTTGTGAACTGGCTTAGGTTTTCACTCTACTTTATTGAAATTTAATATGACTAAATGGCCCAGCTTAAAACAACTCCATTATTTAATTACCCTGTATGAAACTCGTCATTTTAGTGAGGCGGCAGAGCGTTGTTTTGTTAGCCAATCGACGTTAAGTAAGGGGATTCAAAACCTTGAGTCTCTCATTGGTTGTCCTTTGTATGAAAAAAAAGACAAGAAAAGCCCGCTAGTTTTCACTTTAGCTGGCAAACAGGTGGTTAAGCAAGGGCGTGAATTACTCGCCAAGAGCCAAGATTTACTTGAATTAGGGTCACTATGCCAAGGCAATACGATGCAAGGGCAACTTAGGCTTGGCTGCATTCCAACCATTGCGCCTTTTTTACTCGGTGATTTGGTTCAGGAAGTCAATACGCGTTTTCCTCAATTGACATTGTTATTACGGGAAGACACCACCACAAATTTATTGAAAGCACTGCGTCATGGAGACTTAGATGTGCTGATCTTAGCGATGCCTGTTAATATTGGTGAAATGGAGTGCCGAATTGTTGGGCAAGATCCGTTTCGAATGATCATAGGAAGAGAGCAGGCACAGGCAATAAAAAATCCCATTCATTATGATGACTTGCCGGATGAGTCTGTTTTTTTGCTCGAAAATGAACATTGCTTAACCGAGCATGCCGTTTCCGCTTGTAAACTCACCAAAAAAGAGAAAATCAATCCATTTTCTGCCACCAGTCTGCACACTTTAGTACAAATGGTTGCCAATGGTTTAGGGACTACTTTTATTCCTCAAATTGCCATTGACCATGGTTTAATTGATAAGCAAAACATCGTTGTGATGGATCCTCCCGGTCAAAATGCGCATCGAAATATTGGTGTGATTTGGCGACCAAGCTCAAATCGAATTACGACATTCAATTCCTTAGCCGATGTGGTGGAAGGTTTACTTTGATTCAATCCTATCAAACCTTGATCTTAATGGTGGTAAGCCTATACTAGCGCCTGATTTATACACCGCTAATCTTCAAGTTGAGCTAATTAAGTTGAACCATTGTTTTAGCCTTAACAAAGTGACCCTTCATGCAAGTATCTGATTTTGATTTTGAACTTCCTGATGAGCTGATTGCTCGTTACCCTCAACCAGAGCGTACTGCGAGTCGTTTATTACAATTAAACGGCAATACTGGTGAACTTATCGATGGCAAATTTACTGATGTGTTGGATCTGATTCAGCCGGGTGATTTGGTCGTTTTCAATAATACACGTGTGATACCTGCTCGAGTATTCGGTCGCAAAGAATCAGGCGGTAAAATCGAAGTGTTAGTTGAGCGTGTGATTGATGAGCATTCTATTCTGGCTCATGTGCGTGCATCTAAATCGCCAAAACCAGGCAATACTTTATTCTTAGGTGATAACGACGAAATCAAAGCGCAAATGGTCGCGCGTCACGATGCGTTATTTGAAATCCGTTTTGACGATGACATGGGCGTATTTGATATTTTAAATCAGATAGGCCACATGCCTTTACCGCCGTATATTGATCGCCCAGACGAAGATGCGGATAAAGAACGTTACCAAACGGTTTATAATGAAAAGCCAGGGGCAGTAGCTGCACCAACTGCTGGTTTGCATTTTGATAATGAACTTTTAGACAAGATTAAGGCCAAAGGTGTCGAATTTGCTTACGTGACCTTGCACGTAGGGGCGGGCACATTCCAACCGGTTCGTGTGGATGATATTCAAGAACATCACATGCATTCAGAATACGTGGAAGTGCCACAAGAAGTGGTGGATGCGATTGCAGCAACCAAAGCTCGCGGTGGCCGTATTGTTGCCGTCGGTACGACGTCGGTTCGTTCACTTGAAAGTGCTGCGCAAGATGCGAAACAAAAAGGTACGGAACTGGCACCGTTTTTTGGCGACACTGAGATTTTTATCTACCCAGGCTATGAATATCAGCTGGTGGATGTACTCATTACCAATTTCCACTTACCAGAATCGACCTTGATTATGTTGGTGAGTGCGTTTGCCGGTTACGAGCATGTAATGAATGCTTATCAGCATGCTGTAGAACAACAATATCGCTTCTTTAGCTATGGTGATGCGATGTTTGTGACAAAACGAGACTCGTAAGCTCGAATCTCGTTACTCGATAGACGAGACTCGAGTGTTCGAGTTTCGATTTTCGTTGGACTGTTTATCCGACATTTTGGAGGCTTCGTGAAATACGAACTAATTAAAAAAGACGGCGTAGCTCGTCGCGGACGCTTAACCTTTAAGCGTGGCTCAGTTGAAACACCAGCGTTTATGCCTGTTGGTACTTACGGTACGGTAAAAGGTATGACGCCAGAAGAAGTGAAAGACACGGGCGCAGAAATCCTTTTAGGTAACACATTCCATTTATGGTTACGTCCTGGCCAAGAAATCATGAAGTTGCATGGTGATTTGCATGATTTCATGAACTGGCAAGGGCCAATTTTGACCGATTCAGGTGGCTTCCAAGTATTCAGCCTAGGTGATATTCGTAAAATCACCGAAGAAGGCGTACATTTCCGTAACCCAGTGAATGGCGACAAAATTTTCATGGACGCGGAAAAGTCGATGGAAATTCAACGCGATTTAGGCTCAGACATTGTCATGATTTTCGATGAATGTACGCCGTACCCGGCAACACATGAAGAAGCGCGTAAATCGATGGAAATGTCATTGCGTTGGGCCAAACGCAGCCGTGATCATTTCGACAAGTTAGAAAACCCAAATGCGCTGTTTGGTATTGTTCAAGGTAGTGTCTATGGTGATTTACGTGATGTGTCCGTTAAAGGCCTAACTGAGATTGGTTTTGACGGTTACGCGGTGGGGGGCCTTGCCGTTGGTGAGCCAAAAGAAGACATGCACCATATGCTTGAGCACACCTGTCCACAGCTACCAGAAGACAAACCTCGTTACTTAATGGGGGTTGGCAAACCTGAAGATTTAGTTGAAGGTGTACGCCGCGGTATTGATATGTTCGACTGTGTGATGCCAACACGAAATGCACGTAACGGCCATTTATTTGTCACTGGCGGTGTCGTGAAAATTCGTAATGCTTCGCATAAAACCGACACGTCAGCCTTAGATCCAGAGTGCGATTGTTACACTTGTAAGAATTATTCTAAGTCGTACCTGCACCATTTGGATCGTTGTAATGAGATTTTAGGCGCTCGTCTAAATACCATTCATAACCTTCGTTATTATCAACGTTTGATGGCAAGTATCCGTCAGGCGATTGATGAAGATCGTTTTGATGCATTCGTAAAAGAATTCTACGAGCGTCGCGGTCGTGAAGTGCCACCGTTGCAAAAAGAAGTGCGAATGAGTGATTCATCACAATAAATTGTTCTTTTTAATCGGTTAACTTATTCCTCACCTTGAAAAGGCGGGGGATAAACCCAATTTATAACGCAATTATTTATTTACAGAAAAAGGAAATGTTTTAATGAGCTTATTTATCTCTGAAGCACATGCTGCTGGCGCTGGTGCACCTGCTGGTGGTGGTATGGAAATGTTCATCATGCTTGGTATGTTCGCGTTGATCTTCTACTTCATGATCTACCGTCCACAAGCAAAACGTGTAAAAGAGCATAAAAACCTAATGGCTTCTATGTCTAAAGGTGATGAAGTATTAACGGGTGGTGGCTTAGTCGGCAAAATCGTTAAAATTTCTGACGACAACGACTACATCCTATTAGCTTTGAATGAAGCAAATGAAGTAACAATCAAAAAAGATTTCGTTACGGCAGTGTTACCAAAAGGTACGCTTAAATCTCTATAATTATCGTCAAAAATAGCAGGGTGAGATTCACGCCTGCTTTTTTTGTTAGCTATAAAAGCTAAGGATACTTGCTGTGTTAAACCGTTACCCATTATGGAAGTATCTGATGGTGGCTGCTGTCATCTTAATCAGTGCGCTATATGCGCTTCCAAATTTATACGGTGAAGATCCTGCGGTACAAGTCACTGGGGCACGTGGTGCCTCGGTTGACATGTCTACCATGGATACTTTGAATACCGTACTCAAAGAAAAAAATATTGAAACGAAATCTGTTGCTTTGGAAAACGGTTCGGTTCTTATTCGTTTTAAAGATACTGATACTCAAATCAGTGCTCGTGACCTAATCAACCAGTCAATGGGACGTGATTATGTTGTCGCGCTAAACCTTGCCCCTGCTACACCAAATTGGCTTAATGCAATCGGTGCAACTCCAATGAAACTTGGCCTTGATTTACGTGGTGGTGTTCACTTCTTGATGGAAGTGGATATGGACGCTGCAATGGAAAAACTGATCGGCCAACAAGAAGAATCATTCCGTAGCGATCTTCGTGATGAGCGTATTCGTTACCGTGCTATTCGTCCTTCAGGCAAAGATGCGGTTGAAATCGTACTTCGAAATGAAGACCAACTTCAACAAGCTGAGAAAGTGTTGTCAGACAAACATCGTGACATGGTGTTTACCGAAGGTAAGAACAACGCTTTGATTGCCAAATTTAATGAAGCACGTTTACTTGAAATCCGTAACTATGCGGTAGAGCAAAACATTACTATTTTACGTAACCGTGTTAACGAATTAGGTGTGGCAGAACCATTAGTTCAACGTCAAGGTGCGAGTCGCATCGTAGTTGAATTACCGGGTGTTCAAGACACCGCACGTGCGAAAGAAATTTTGGGCGCTACAGCAACCCTTGAATTCCGTGAAGTGGATGATAAAGCGGATTTAGCTGCTGCAGCGGCTGGACGTGTTCCACCGGGTAGTGAAGTGAAGTTCGACAAAGATGGTCGACCAGCAGTGCTGAAAAAACGCGTCATTCTTGGCGGTTCAAGCATTACTGATGCAAGTTCAAGTACCGATGAATACGGCCGTCCACAAGTTAACATCTCACTGGATAGTGAAGGTGGTAACAAAATGGCAGACTTCTCTAAAAAGAACATTGGCAAGCTAATGGCGACCGTGTTTACCGAGTACAAAGACAGCGGTAAGCGCACCCCTGAAGGCAAAGTAATCTTGGCGAAACACGAAGAAGTGATTAACCAAGCGACGATTCAATCGGCACTTGGCCGTAGTTTCCGTATTACTGGTATCGACTCTCCTGCTGAAGCGCATAACTTAGCGTTGCTATTACGCGCGGGTGCTTTGATTGCACCAATTTCAATTGTAGAAGAGCGTACTATCGGTCCTTCAATGGGGCAGCAAAATATCGACAAAGGTATGCAAGCGTGTATCTGGGGTATGGTAGCGGTAATGCTATTTACTCTGATCTACTACCGTCGTTTTGGTCTGATTGCCAACATGGCATTGATGGCAAACTTAGTATTGATCATTGGTGTGATGTCTCTAATTCCTGGTGCAACCATGACCTTACCGGGTATTGCCGGTATCGTATTGACAGTGGGGATGGCGGTCGACGCCAACGTGTTGATATTTGAGCGTATACGTGAAGAGCTAAAAGAAGGCCGTAGCCCTCAACAAGCGATTCACCAAGGTTACGCTAATGCCTTTAGTACCATTGCCGATGCCAACATCACGACCTTAATCACCGCGATCATCTTGTTTGCTGTGGGTACAGGTGCGATTAAAGGCTTCGCGGTTACGCTATCTATCGGTATTTTAACGTCTATGTTTACAGCCATCATTGGTACCCGTTGTGTGGTGAACCTAATGTACGGCGGTAAGCGTAATATCAAGAAATTGTCGATCTAAGGAAAAGTTATGTTTCAATTATTGAAAGCAGACAAAGCGATCGACTTTATGCATTGGTCAAAGTTTGCCTTCGTACTTTCTGGTCTTATGATTGCCGCGTCTTTGTTCTCTATTTCTACCAAATGGTTTAACTGGGGCTTAGACTTTACTGGCGGTACCTTAATTGAAGTATCGTTTGAGCATCCTGCGAATTTGCCTGTACTGCGTGAAGCATTGGCGAAAGATGGATTTGCAGATGCAACAGTACAGAATTTTGGTTCTGCGCAAGATGTGATGGTTCGCATGCGTCCTCGCGAAGATGCGAAAGGTGAAGTGATTGGTAACCAAGTTCTTCAATCTTTAAAGCAAGCCTCTGGCGATCAAGTTCAACTAAAACGTATTGAATTTGTTGGTCCTAATGTGGGGGGCGAGCTGGCTGAAGCGGGTGGTCTTGCGATTCTAATCTCGCTATTGTGTATCTTGATGTATGTCTCTATGCGTTTTGAATGGCGTCTTTCTGCTGGTGCGGTATTATCATTGGCGCACGATGTGACCATTACACTAGGCATCTTCTCGTTCTTACAAATTGAGATTGATCTTACTATCGTGGCGGCATTGCTGACGGTGGTGGGGTACTCATTGAACGATACCATTGTTGTATTTGACCGTATTCGTGAAAACTTCCGCAAGATGCGTAATGGCACGCCAAGCGGTATCATGAACAACTCAATTACTCAAACATTAAGCCGTACCTTGATTACTTCTGGTACAACGCTGTTTGTGGTTATTGCCTTGTTTACTCAAGGTGGGGCTAACATTCACGGCTTTGCATTAGCGTTACTGCTAGGTATCACGGTAGGTACTTACTCTTCAATTTATGTGGCTTCAGCATTGGCACTACGCCTTGGCTTGAACCGTGAGCACTTGATGCCAACACAAGTTGAAAAAGAAGGTGCAGATCAAGAAGATATGTTGCCATAATAAAAGCATCATAGTTTTCAAAACAAAGGCTTTGGATTACGGTCCAAAGCCTTTTTAATATCTCTCGAAACTCGAAACTCGAAACTCGAAACTCGAAACTCGAAACTCGAAAAAAAAACGCCCGCTGAAATATCAGCGGGCGTCTTGTTATTCGATTATAGGAGATGAAAGATTACTTCATCATGCCTTCGTTTGCGTGTTCACGAACGTGCTTAAGAATGCTCTTAACACCACGTGCACTTGAACCCACGATGTTACCAGACGCTAGGTAGTTCGTACCGCCTGCAAAGTCAGTTAGGATAGCGCCAGCTTCACGAGCGATCAATTCACCCGCTGCGATATCCCAAGGTTTTAGACCAAGTTCGAAGTAACCATCAACACGGCCAGCGGCTAGGTAACATAGATCAAGAGCTGCAGAGCCGCTGCGACGGAAGTCAGCACACTCAGTGAATAAACCACCGACAATTTTGATGTAGCTTTCAGAGTGTTGTTTTTGCTTGAACGGGAAGCCAGTCGCTAAAATTGCACCATTCAAATCTTTAATTGGGTTTACACGTAGACGAGCGTTGTTCAGCTGTGCGCCAGAACCACGTTGTGCAGTGAAGAGTTCGTTACGGATTGGGTCGTAAACACAAGCTACCTCAGTTTTACCGCGCATACGAACCGCGATAGAAACAGAAAAATGAGGGAAGCCTTTCATGAAGTTAGTCGTGCCATCCAGTGGGTCAATGATCCATTGTACGTCAGTATCTTTACCGTCAACTGCGCCACCTTCTTCACCAACGATGCAGTGGTCAGGGTAAGACTTTTTGATGGTATCGATAATCAGTAATTCTGCTTCTTTGTCGATGTTAGTGACAAAGTCGTTCTGACCTTTTTGAGTAGATTCAATCTTGTCAGTGTTTTCTAATGATTTTGCAATATGGTTGCCAGCTACACGTGCAGCACGAATAGCGATATTTAGCATAGGATGCATATGATTTTCCCAACGGATGTTAAAGAACGAAAAAAGCGACGCGCAGTATAACAGAGTTTTATTAAATGAAAAGCGTCTATTTTTTGTTCGCTCGGAGAGGCTCTCGATTAAGTCGGCACTTTTTAAAAACAGAGTATGGTATCATCGAGCCAATTTTTCACTATGGTAATCACGACAATGTTAGACAATATCAAAGTAATTCTCGTTGGTACCTCTCACTCAGGCAATATAGGCTCGGCAGCAAGAGCAATGAAAGTTATGGGATTAACAGAATTAGTCTTGGTTTCTCCGCAATGTGAAGTGGATGAACAAACCCTATCTCTGGCTTCAGGGGCTGGAGATGTTGCGCAAAATGCCTTGATTGTCGATAACCTAGATGATGCTATTTCTGATTGCGTATTAGTTGTTGGATCCAGTGCTCGTTCGCGAACGCTTGAATGGCCAATGCTAGAGCCACGCGAATGTGGCCGCAAATTTATTCAACAAGCAGAGCAAGGAAAAGTGGCATTAGTGTTTGGCCGAGAAAGAACCGGTCTCACTAATGAAGAACTACAAAAGTGCCATTATCACGTCTGTATTCCTGCGAACCCTGAATACAGCTCGCTTAATTTAGCCATGGCTGTACAAACGCTAGGTTATGAGATTCGTATGGCATGGTTAGAAAAACAAGCTGCTCAGTATCCTGAAGTGCAACCGGAAGAGTACCCAAGACACAAAGAATTGGAATTATTCTACCAACACCTTGAAAACGTCATTCTAAAGACCCAGTTTATCTCTAAAGATAAGCCCAATTTGGTGATGAATAAATTACGCCGCCTGTTCAGTCGAGCTCGACCAGAAGTACAGGAATTAAATATGTTGCGCGGTATTTTGACCTCTGTTGAAAAGTCTCTGAACGATAAAAAAGCGGATTGATTAATACTTGACTAAATTAGTCAAATAAATACTTGACCATTTTACTCTGGTATGGGATGATAGTGTCCACATACTTACTGTGGGTACGGGCAATATGAGACTGACATCAAAAGGAAGATATGCGGTAACAGCAATGTTGGATGTGGCTTTACATTCCAATCAAGGACCTGTTCCGCTAGCCGATATTTCTGAACGCCAAGGGATTTCATTATCTTACTTGGAACAACTTTTTTCACGACTACGTAAAGCCGGATTAGTGGCAAGTGTACGTGGTCCTGGCGGTGGCTACCGTCTTGGTATTGATGCCAATGAAATCGCAGTAGGCACAGTGATTGCTGCTGTTGATGAATCGGTCGATGCCACTAAATGTCAAGGTAAAGGTGATTGCCAAGGCGGCGTACGCTGCTTGACGCATACACTGTGGCATGATTTAAGCGCTCGTATTAGCGAGTTCCTCGATGGAATTACGCTTGGAGAACTGATGTTAAATAACGATGTTCTCGATATTTCTGAGCGTCAGAATATTGAACTAGTAGTGAATAACAGCTTTGGTAATCATAATTATGCTTCTGATAATAAAGACAAAGCTGACACTGTTAGTATGAATGCTCGCTCTTAACGGTGAGTGACAAAGTTTTCACATTGTGGAGTAAAGAATGAAACTGCCTATTTATTTTGACTATTCAGCTACCTGCCCGGTTGATCCGCGTGTTGCTGAAAAAATGGTTCAATTTATGACGATGGACGGCACCTTTGGTAACCCAGCGTCACGTTCACACCGTTTTGGTTGGCAGGCAGAAGAGGCTGTTGATCACGCTCGTGAACAAATTGCAGATCTTCTTAATGCCGATCCTCGTGAAATCGTATTTACTTCAGGTGCAACTGAATCTGATAACCTTGCTATTAAAGGTGTGGCACACTTCTACGGTAAACAAGGTAAGCACATTATTACCTGTAAAACTGAGCACAAAGCCGTACTGGATCCATGCCGTCAATTAGAGCGTGAAGGTTACGAAGTGACTTATCTTGAGCCTGAAAGCAATGGTTTGATTGACCTTGAAAAGTTCAAGGCAGCTTTACGTGAAGACACGGTATTGGTGTCGATCATGCACGTAAATAACGAAATCGGTGTGATTCAAGATATTGCCGCTATTGGTGAGCTTTGCCGTGCAAACAAAACGGTTTTCCATGTCGATGCTGCTCAATCAGCCGGTAAACTACCGATTGATACTCAAGCATTAAAAGTCGATTTGATTTCACTTTCTGCGCATAAAATTTATGGTCCAAAAGGTATCGGTGCTCTGTATGTCCGCCGTAAACCTCGCATTCGTTTAGAAGCGCAAATGCACGGTGGCGGCCATGAGCGTGGTTTCCGTTCAGGTACTCTAGCGACTCACCAAATCGTGGGTATGGGTGAAGCGTTTGCAATTGCTAAGCAAGATATGCAAAAAGATTATGATCACGCATTAATGCTTCGTAACCGTCTATTAGATGGTATCAAAGACATGGAAGCGGTGACGATCAACGGCGATCTTGAGCAACGTTTACCAAATAATCTAAATGTCAGCTTCGCTTTCGTTGAAGGTGAATCGTTATTGATGGCATTAAAAGATTTAGCGGTTTCTTCTGGCTCTGCATGTACATCAGCAAGCCTTGAACCATCTTACGTATTACGTGCATTAGGATTAGACGACGAATTAGCCCACAGCTCAATTCGTTTCTCATTCGGCCGTTTTACAACCGAAGAAGAAGTGGATTATGCCGTTGAGCAAATCCGCGTCGCAGTAGATAAGCTACGTGACATGTCACCACTGTGGGACATGTTCAAAGAAGGGATTGATTTGAACACCGTTGAGTGGGCACATCACTAATCTCAAGGAAGTAGAGGATTCGAGGTAATAGATTATGGCATATAGCGAAAAAGTAATTGACCACTATGAGAACCCACGTAATGTAGGTTCTTTCGACAAAGAAGATCCAAGTATCGGTAGTGGTATGGTCGGCGCACCTGCGTGTGGTGACGTAATGAAATTGCAAATCAAAGTGTCTTCAGAAGGCATTATTGAAGATGCAAAATTCAAAACTTACGGTTGTGGTTCTGCGATTGCATCAAGCTCACTGGTTACTGAGTGGGTAAAAGGTAAGAGCCTAGACGAAGCTGCTTCAATCAAAAACTCTCAAATTGCTGAAGAGTTAGCGCTTCCACCGGTTAAAGTTCACTGTTCAATTCTTGCGGAAGACGCAATTAAAGCAGCAGTGTCTGACTACAAGAAAAAACATCAACAATAAAGTTGAATGATAAGGGAGGGGAAACCTTCCCTTAGCTCGTTAAGTTCGAGAATTTGATTTCTTGTCTTAATAGCAGCGCTTTCATCTTAATTGACCGTTTTCTTCTTATTAATAGATAGACCAAGTTTAATAGATAAACATAAGATTAATAGACAAACACAAGGTTGAAGTATGGCCATCACCATGACAGACGCGGCAGCAAGTCGCGTGAGAACATTCTTAGAAAACCGAGGCAAAGGCATTGGCTTGCGCTTAGGGGTAAGAACGACCGGTTGTTCGGGTATGGCGTATGTACTTGAGTTTGTAGATCAATTAAATGAAGAAGATCAGATTTTTGAGCATGATGGCGTAAAAGTCATCATTGATCCAAAAAGTTTAGTTTATCTTGATGGTACGGAACTCGATTTCGCCAAAGAAGGGCTAAACGAAGGTTTTAAATTTAATAACCCAAACGTGAAAGGCGAATGTGGTTGTGGTGAGAGCTTCAACGTATAATCAGCGCCATTGAGGGGCCAAAGTTTAGAGTGCTTGGTAAATCAACGTTCTTGCTAAATAAAGTTCTTGGTAGATTAAAGCCTTTGGTGAATTTAAAGCGTTTGGCAAATAGATGTGGCGTACAATATACAGCCTCTAAGTCAATGGCATCCAAGCTTTTCAGTTTAGGGTGCCATTCGTCTTTTAAAGCATCTTGAAGTTAATTTGGTATAGAGTCGTCAGAATTAAGTAGAGTTTCATTATGAATCATTTTGAATTATTTGGCCTAGAGAACCAGTTTGAGCTGGATAATGCTGTATTGTCTGACACTTTCCGCGATTTGCAACGTCGCTTTCATCCAGACAAATTCGCTTCAGCTTCCGAGCGAGATCGTTTATTAGCGGTGCAAAAAGCCGCGGAGATTAATGATGCTTATCAAACGTTAAAATCGCCGACGTCTCGTGCCGAGTACATTTTAGCCTTACATGATGTGGATATTCGCGCTGAGCAACAAACCATGAGCGATCCCATGTTCTTAATGGAGCAAATGGAGCTTCGTGAAGAAATCGAAGAAATTGCCCAATCGTCAGATCCAGAAAGCGCCTTGTTTGATTTTGATATCAAAGTACAAAAAATGCATAAGCAGCAACTTGCGAGCTTAACGGCGCAGTTAAACGCTCAAGAATGGATGGATGCCGCTGACAGTGTCAGAAAGCTCAAATTTATCGACAAATTAAAACATGAAATCGAACAACTAGAAGATAAGTTGTTGGGTTAATGTATTTGGTATTTCACGCCAGAAAAAGAATTTAAAAAGGACAGTTCCGACTATGCTACTTCAAATTGCAGAACCAGGCCAAAGCGCCGCGCCGCATCAACATAAGTTTGCCGTAGGTATTGATTTAGGGACAACCAACTCACTGGTTGCTGCGGTAAGAAGTGGTTCTTGCACTCCGCTTGTTGATGAAGAGCAGCGCGTTATCTTACCTTCTGTTGTGCACTATTCTCGCGATGCGATTACTGTAGGGCATGAAGCAAAGCGTCGCGCGCAGCAAGATCCAAAGAATACCATCAGCTCTGTGAAACGCCTGATTGGTCGTTCATTACAAGATGTGCAAAGCCGTTATCTTGATTTACCTTACCAATTCCAAGCCAGTGAAAATGGTTTGCCTCTCATTGAAACGCCAACCGGCTTAGTGAATCCAATTCAAGTGTCGAGTGAGATTTTAAAGAGCCTTGCCGCGCGCGCTGAGAAAACCTTAGATCACGAATTGGAAGGCGTTGTGATCACGGTGCCGGCGTATTTTGACGATGCGCAACGTGCGGGAACGAAAGATGCTGCGGAGCTAGCGGGATTGAAAGTACTGCGTTTGTTGAATGAGCCGACAGCAGCTGCGATCGCCTACGGTTTAGATTCAGGTCAAGAGGGCGTGATAGCCGTCTATGACTTAGGTGGCGGAACATTCGACATTTCATTATTGCGTCTATCGAAAGGTGTCTTTGAGGTACTTGCGACTGGTGGAGATTCGGCACTAGGCGGTGATGATTTTGATGATTTGTTAGTGGATCATTTTAAACAACAAGTTGGGCAAACTGACAAACTGACTGCCGAGCAGCATCGTGTGTTATTGGACGCGGCGACGCAAGCTAAAATTGCGCTATCTGATCATGAGCAAGTCGCGGTTGATGTCCTTGGGCAGACGGTGACATTAACTCGTCAGCAATTTGATGATTTAATTCAACCTCTGGTGAAGAAAACATTATTGTCGTGTCGCCGTGCATTAAAAGATGCGGATGTTTCTGCGGATGACGTGAATGAAGTCGTCATGGTCGGCGGCTCTACTCGAACACCTTTAGTTCGTACTATGGTGGGTGACTTTTTTGGTCGTACGCCTTTAACCAGCATTAACCCTGATGAAGTGGTGGCGGTTGGCGCCGGTATTCAGGCAGATATCTTGGTGGGTAACAAGCCTGATTCTGACATGTTATTGCTTGATGTGATCCCGCTGTCTCTGGGTATTGAAACCATGGGGAATTTGGTGGAAAAAATCATTCCTCGTAATACCACCATTCCCGTTGCCCGCGCACAAGAATTTACCACCTTTAAAGATGGTCAAACCGCGATGCTGGTTCATGTTGTGCAAGGTGAGCGTGAAATGGTGGACGATTGCCGTTCATTGGCTAAGTTTACCCTGCAAGGTATTCCGCCAATGAAAGCAGGCGCAGCGCATATTCGAGTCACTTATCAAGTCGATGCTGATGGTTTGCTGTCTGTGACTGCAATGGAAAAAAGCACTGGTGTTCAAGCTGATATTCAAGTGAAGCCTTCTTACGGTTTAAGTGATACCGAAATTGCTGACATGTTGAAATCATCCATGACACATGCCAAAGAAGATATGCAGGCTCGCGCATTAGCAGAACAAAAAGTAGAAGCAGACCGTGTGATCGAAGGCCTATTAGTGGCACTGCAAGAAAATGGCGAGCAACTGCTCAGTGTCGAAGAATATAAAGCGATTGAAGATTCATTAAGAACCTTGATTGAATTGCGTAACGGCACTGATGCGGATGCAATTGAACAAGGGATCAAAGATACCGATAAAGCGAGCCAAGAATTTGCTTCACGTCGTATGGATGTTTCCATTCGTGCTGCATTGGCTGGTCAGTCAGTCGATAACCTTTAATAACTCAGCCTGGCTGAAAATACATAAGTTATATCAATTAAATTAATAAGTTTGATTGGTATCAAATGAGCGATAGGATTAAATCGTAGCTCTAGTTAAGTAGGATGGAATATGCCAAAAATTATTGTATTACCTCATGATGAATTATGCCCAGAAGGCGCAGTGCTTGAGGCTGAAAGCGGTGAATCAGTATTGGATGTGGCACTGAAAAATGGTATTGGAATCGAGCATGCTTGTGAAAAATCTTGTGCTTGTACGACTTGCCACGTGATCATTCGTGAAGGTTTTGATTCATTAGAAGAAAGCGAAGAACTAGAAGATGACATGTTGGATAAAGCATGGGGGCTTGAGCCAGAGTCTCGCTTAGGTTGCCAAGCAAGAGTGGCCGATGAAGATCTTGTGGTTGAAATTCCACGCTATACCATTAATTTGGCTTCGGAAAATCATTAATTTTTGTCATCAACAAGGAGCAGGTTATGGGCTTGAAATGGACCGATTCTCAGGATATTGCGATTGAATTAGCGGAAAAATTTCCTGATTTAGATCCGCAGACAGTGCGTTTTACTGATATGCACCAGTGGATTACTGAACTCGAAGATTTTGACGATGAACCCAATCGTTCTAATGAAAAGATTTTAGAAGCCATACTGCTGTGTTGGTTAGATGAAATCTAATGATTGCTTCAATACTTAAGCCTCTGCGGGGGCTTTTGTCTTATCTGGGTTGCGGCAAACAAGCACAAGTTCACAACTTCTTGAGAATGTCATGATACTTGTGACACAAGCCATTATGATATAGCTTAGTTTGTATACCCAAGTGACCTCAATATGCAGAATTCAGAGTTATCATCCAAGCTCTTAGGCAAGGAAGATTTATGCGGAATGTAAACACCTTTCAATTAAATCTAACGTAGTCTAAGGGCTTGGATGAAGCTCCCAAAGGGCAAGTTAAAACAAGCTTTATGCTGCGTTAAATTGAACAGAGATAGAATCACTATGATCATTTTCAATTTGCCTTGCCTAAAACTTGTTTTAATCTTGCTGAAACTCGCATCTTGAGGTTACTTGGGTATAAAAGGGTTTCATAGAAAGTTGATGTGAATTTTTTCTTCAGCTTTCTTTATCAAATAATGACAGCCTAAAGTGTTTGCAGGGTGACTATGCCCGACATTTAGGTAAGGAGTAATAATGTCAACATCAATGTCAGTGATCATTTCTCGTGAATCAGCCCCGTCTCAATGGGGAGAAAATGCACTGCTTTCTTTCTCAACCGATGGTGCGGTTGTGCACCTAAATCCTAAATCTATCGCTGTAGACTCGATTCAGCGCGCGGCGCGTAAATTAGACTCTCAAGGCATCAAATCGGCTCAACTAACAGGCGAAGGTTGGGATTTGGAATTGGTTTGGGCATTCATTCAGGGGTTCCGCTCCTCTAAACCTGGCAACACAGTGACTTGGCCACAATTAGAAGACGCTGAACAATCAGAACTTGAAGCGCGTATTCAGGTAACGGATTGGGTTCGTGACATCATCAATAAAAGTGCCGAAGAAGTGGCTCCGCGTCAATTGGCGACGATGGCCGGTGAGTTCATCAAATCCATCGCGCCTGAAGGCACTGTAAACTACAAAATTGTGAAAGATAAAGATCTGCTAACCGAAGGTTGGGAAGGCATTTATGCTGTCGGTCGCGGTTCAGATCGCACTTCAGCCATGCTACAGCTGGACTTTAACCCAACGGGTGATGACGATGCACCCGTGTATGCGTGCTTAGTGGGTAAAGGCATTACGTTTGATTCAGGTGGCTATAGTATCAAACCATCTGGCTTTATGGACTCAATGAAAGCGGATATGGGCGGTTCAGGTACGATCACCGGTGGCCTAGCGCTTGCGATTGCTCGTGGCCTTGATAAGCGCGTGAAATTGATTTTATGCTGCGCTGAAAACATGATTTCTGGCCGTGCTTTAAAGCTGGGTGACATTATTACTTATAAAAACGGTAAAACGGTTGAAGTCATGAACACCGATGCGGAAGGTCGCTTAGTATTGGCTGATGGCTTAATGTACGCCAGTGAGCACAAACCAAAACTGATCATTGATTGTGCGACCTTAACGGGGGCGGCAAAAAATGCGCTGGGTAATGATTATCACGCCTTATTGACGTTTGATAATAAACTTGCGCAAAAAGCATTGAAGAGTGCCGAACTAGAATCAGAAGGCTTATGGCAGTTACCTTTAGCGGAATTCCACCGTAATATGTTGCCATCTAACTTTGCTGATATGTCGAACATTTCTAGTGGTAGCTATACACCAGGTGCCAGTACCGCAGCCGCTTTCCTGTCTTACTTTGTTGAAGATTATAAAAAAGGTTGGTTGCACTTTGATTGTTCTGGCACATACCGTAAAACGCCGAGTGATAAATGGTCAGCTGGTGCGACTGGCATGGGCGTGAGAATGTTAGCGCGTATTCTGATTGAGCAAGCCAAATAATTACAAACCAATGAGTAAATTTAGGGAAGTGATGGCTTCCCTATAAACCATAACAAAAAGACCAAAGGATAGAATATGGCCTTACAAAGAACCTTCTCAATCATTAAGCCTGATGCGGTAAAGCGCAATTTGATCGGTGCGATTTATCAACGTATGGAACAAGCTGGATTGACCATTGTGGCAGCTAAAATGGTGCATTTGACTGAAGATCAAGCACGTGGATTTTATGCTGAGCATGAAGGAAAACCGTTCTTTGAACCGTTGAAAGAGTTCATGACTTCAGGGCCTATCATGGTTCAAGTTTTGGAAGGGGAAGAGGCGATTACTCGCTACCGTGAATTAATGGGCAAAACCAACCCAGAAGAAGCAGCCTGTGGCACACTGCGTGCGGATTACGCGTTAAGTATGCGTCATAACTCAGTACATGGTTCAGATAGCCCTGAATCTGCCGCTCGTGAAATTGAATTCTTTTTTCCAGAATCAGAGATCTTCCCACGCGCATAATGCAGCACAGGTGGATAAAACATCCAATTTCCCCCTGTACTCTATAATTAAGAGGCCCACGAGGTCTCTTTTTTTATTTGTGTGAATCTGTGACAAACCTTGTTGTCAGTGTACAAAGGCTGTACAATTCGCGCCCTTATTTATTGTTCCATTAGTGAGAAAACCATGACCATGACAAAAGTAAATCTGCTGGACTTCGACCGCAAAGGTCTGCGCCAGTTTTTTACCGAAGAACTGAACGAGAAAGCTTTCCGTGCTGATCAGATCATGAAATGGATCTACCATTTTGGCTGTGATGACTTCTCACAAATGAACAATATTAATAAAGCTCTGCGCGCCAAATTAGAAGCTCGTTGTGAAATTCGTGCTCCTTATGTCTCGGAAGCTCAACATTCAAGCGATGGCACCATCAAATGGGCAATGCGTGTTGGCGACCAAGATGTTGAGACGGTTTATATTCCTGATGAAGACCGTGCGACTTTATGTGTTTCATCTCAAGTAGGCTGTGCGTTGGAATGTAAATTCTGTTCAACCGCTCAACAAGGTTTTAACCGTAACCTAAAAGTGTCGGAAATCATTGGTCAAGTATGGCGTGCTGCTCGTGAAATCGGCTTAGAAAAAGAAACGGGCCGTCGTCCAATTACTAACGTCGTGATGATGGGTATGGGTGAACCTCTGCTCAATATGAAAAATTTGATCCCAGCGTTAGAAATCATGCTGGATGATCTTGGTTTTGGTTTGTCAAAGCGCCGTGTCACTGTGTCAACTTCAGGTGTCGTGTCAGGTTTAGATCAAATGACAGGCAATATTGATGTGGCGTTAGCGATTTCATTGCATGCACCAAACGATGAGCTGCGTAGCCAAATCATGCCAATCAATGACCGTTGGGATATTCAAGATTTCTTAGCGTCGGTTCGTCGTTATATTGCGTCTTCAAATGCGAACCGCGGTAAGGTGACAGTAGAGTATGTTCTACTGGATCACGTCAATGATGATATGGAACATGCTAGGCAGCTCGCAGAGTTGTTAAAAGATACCCCTGCAAAAATTAATTTAATTCCATTTAACCCTTATCCTGGGTCACCATATAAAAAACCGAGTAACTCGCGTATCGATCGTTTTATGAAAACATTGATGCAGTACGACTATACGGTCACGGTTCGTAAAACGCGTGGTGATGATATTGATGCGGCATGTGGACAGCTTGTCGGCGATGTGATTGACCGCACTAAACGTACAAAACAAAAGCAGCAAGGGGAACCAATTCCAGTAAAAGCTATCTGATAGTTGCAATGGCATTGGTTTCCGCATTTCAATAGGCGGTATCCAATGCACTTGATAAAAAAGTTAGTTTTTATTTTAGTAGTTAGTTTCTTAGTGGGTTGTGTTACAGTGACCGACAAGCCAAATACTGCTAAATTTGATAATATAAAAGCCTCTGAAGCCAGAATCTCCCTTGGGTTGGGATATATGGAAGAAGGTAATATGGTCAAAGCGCGTGAAAATCTTGAGATGGCGGTCAAATATGCACCATCTTATTACCGAGCTTTGAATTCCATAGCGTATTATTATCAACGAGTTGGTGAATACGATTTAGCTGAAGACGCCTACGAAGATGCATTGGATAGTTCTCCTAAAAATGGGGATGTCTTAAATAACTACGGTGCATTTTTATGTCGTCAAGGCGAGTATAAAAAAGCGGATGAATTTTTTAACCGCGCGATAGAGCAACCTTATTACTACTTAGTAGCAGCCAGTTATGAAAATGCGGGCTTATGTGCACTGAAAAGTGGTAATAACGAAAAAGCAGAAAACTATTTTTCTCGCGCTCTTGATCATGATCCAAGCAGAGCTCAGTCGTTATTACAGTTAGCTGAGTTAGAAATTGAAAAGGACGAATTTTCGAATGCTAGGGTCCGACTATTAAAGTTTAATCAGAGATATGGATACCGTCCTGTAAGTTTAGGCTTATTAATAAAACTAGAACATAAAGCCAATAATCCTGAACTTGTGTCTAAGTATGGCGACATACTGAAAACGAAATATCCATACTCTGTCCAATATCAGAAGTACAGACAGAATGAGTACTGAAAACAAAGAATTAGAGTCAACAGCAGAAGTTCACAACATTCTTCCAGGTGAGATGTTACGCAAGCGTCGGGAAGAACTGGGTTTAAGTCAGAAAGACATTTCTGAGAAGCTGCGTCTTAAAGTTTCAGTGATTGAAAGCATTGAAACCAACCAATTTGATAACCATCATGTAGCCACTTTTATTCGTGGCTATTTTCGATCTTACGCCAAGATGGTTGGCATCAAAGAAAAAGAGATTCTTGCCGCATTAGAGAAATCAGGACGTGGTCAGCAGAAAGAGCAGCCAATGCACAGTTTTTCTAAGAAAACAGAAAAGCAGCAACACGATAGCCGTATCATGGGGTTAACTTGGGGCATCTTAATTATTATTCTTGGAATATCTTCGGTTTGGTGGTGGCAAAATCATCAGCAAGATACCCTGTCGCCGTCTTCTTTTTCTCAATCATCGAGTGATGACGAATCAAATACCGATGATTTTCAATCTATTGATGCCACTGCGAATTCTGAAGTGAGTTCAGACGAAGCCTCAAGCTCAGATGAAGCCGTAGCAGAAGAGACTGCACCACAAGAAAATATGGATCTGACTTTAGAGCAAGATAGCTTAGCACCAGAGACAAGCAGCGAATCGGAACCAGCATCCTCAACGACTGAAGACGCAGTGGAAGCACCAGCGTCGAACGAGTCAACCGAAATCGCGCAGATCACGTCATCTGAACAAGCGAACAATGTATTAGCCATGCAGTTTAAGGAAGATTGCTGGATCCAAGTGAAAGATAGCAGCGGAGCTGTATTGGCGACTGGGTTGAAAAAAGCGGGCGAGTCATTGACTTTGACTGGAAAAACGCCTTATTCCATTATTTTAGGGGCGCCTCAAGGTGTTTCTATTACTTTAGCCGATGAACCTGTAGACCTTTCTAAGTATACTGCAGGTAAAGTGGCTCGAATGACATTACCGTAGAATTATTATGCAACACGAATCTCCTATTAAACGCCGTAAATCGACTCGTATCTATGTAGGCAATGTGCCTATTGGTGATGGTGCGCCAATTGCTGTTCA